>NZ_VJZC01000072.1 GCF_009377185.1 Streptomyces spongiae | reverse complement strand
GGCTCGGGCGGGCGTACGGGGACGCGGCACAGAACGCGGGCGGAGCCGTGCTCGACATGACGGCGTTGGACCGCGTCCACGCCATCGACGTGGACGGCGGCACGGTGCTCTGCGACGCGGGTGTCTCCCTGCACCGGCTGATGGAGGTCCTGCTGCCCCTGGGCTGGTTCGTGCCGGTCACGCCCGGGACGCGGTACGTCACGGTCGGCGGCGCGATCGGCGCGGACATCCACGGCAAGAATCACCACGTCTCGGGTTCGTTCTCACGCCATGTCCTGTCCCTGGAGCTGTTGACGGCGGACGGCGAGATCCGGACCGTGAGCCGTGGGACGCCGCTGTTCGAGGCGACGGCGGGCGGCATGGGCCTGACCGGTGTGATCCTCACGGCGACCGTCCGGCTGCTGCCGGTGGAGACCTCGCTGATGTCGGTCGACACGGAACGCGCCCGCGACCTGGACGACCTGATCGCCCGCCTCACCCTGACGGACGACCGCTACCGCTACTCCGTCGCGTGGATCGACCTCCTCTCACGCGGTGCCTCGACGGGCCGTTCGGTCCTGACGCGCGCCGACCACGCGCCCCTGGACGCACTGCCTCCGCGCGCACGGCGCACTCCGCTGGAATTCCGGACCCACCGGCTCCCGGCCGTCCCCGCCCACGTTCCGGAGGGGCTCCTGGGCCGTACGACCGTGGGTCTCTTCAACTCGCTCTGGTACCGGAGGGCGCCCCACGCGCGCACGGGCGAACTGCAGCGGATCTCCACCTTCTTCCACCCCCTCGACGGTGTCCCCCACTGGAACCGCGTCTACGGCAGGTCCGGCTTCGTCCAGTACCAGTTCGTCGTCGGGTACGGCCGTGAAGAGGCCCTGCGGCGGATCGTGCGGCGGATCTCGCTCCACCGCTGTCCCTCCTTCCTCGCCGTGCTGAAACGGTTCGGGGAGGGCGATCCGGGGTGGCTGTCCTTCCCGATGCCCGGCTGGACGCTGGCCCTGGACATCCCCGCGGGCCTGCCGGGCCTGGCCGCCTTCCTCGACGAGCTGGACGAGGAGGTCGCGGCGGCGGAGGGCCGCGTGTACCTGGCGAAGGACGCCCGGCTGCGGCCCGAACTGCTGGCGGCCATGTACCCCCGGCTGGCCGAATTCCGGGAACTCCGCCGGGCGTTGGACCCCCGCGGCGTCTTCGTTTCGGACCTGGCCCGCCGCCTCGACCTCCAGTGACCCCGTTTCCCTCTCCACGACACCCGGGAGCTGTCATGAAGGACGCCTTCGGTGCCCCCCAGTCCCTGCTGGTCCTCGGCGGCACGTCGGACATCGCGCTGGCCACAGCGCGCCGGCTGATCACCCGCCGCACCCGCACGGTGTGGCTGGCCGGACGCCCCTCGCCCGACCTGGACGACGCGGCCGCCCACCTGCGCGGACTGGGCGCCGACGCCCGCACCGTCGCCTTCGACGCGCTCGACCCCGCCTCCCACGAGCCGGTCCTCGGCAAGGTGTTCGCCGAGGGCGACGTCGACATGGTGCTGCTGGCCTTCGGGGTGCTCGGTGACCAGGCCAACGACGAGCGGGACCCGGTGGCAGCGGTGCGCGTCGCCCAGACCAACTACACGGGCGCGGTCTCGGCCGGACTCGTGTGCGCGCGGGCGCTCCAGACCCAGGGGCACGGCTCGCTCGTGGTGCTGTCGTCGGTCGCGGGCGAGCGGGCCCGCCGGTCCAACTTCATCTACGGCTCCAGCAAGGCCGGCCTCGACGCCTTCGCCCAGGGCCTCGGCGACGCCCTGCACACCACGGGCGTCCACGTCATGGTCGTCCGCCCCGGCTTCGTACGCTCCCGAATGACGGCCGGCCTCCCGGAGGCGCCCCTGGCGACGACCCCCGAGGCGGTCGCTGCCGCCATCGAGCTGGGGCTGCGCCGCCGCTCGGAGGCGGTGTGGGTGCCTGGGGCTCTGCGCTGGGTGATGTCGGCGCTGAGGCACGCGCCACGGCCACTCTTCCGAAGGCTGCCGATGTAGCGCCCCGAAAGGGGCGCGGGGAACTGCGCGAGAAACCACAACGACGCCGCAGCCGCGAAACAACCCAAGCCACCCCACCCGAGGCGCCCTACCGCCGGAGCGACACCACAACCGCCTTGCTCAAAGGATTCCCACTCTGGTTCACCTGCACGTACCCCACCCCGACCACCTCGTCAGAGCCCGGCACCCGCGCCAACTCCCCCACCCACAGCAACTGCCTCGACGTACTCCGAACCCCACCCTCGTTCGGCAGCCGGGACCGGGTGATCTTGGTGCAGGTCCCGTCCTCCGCGAGATACCAGTTCCCGTTCAGAAAGAGCCCGCCAGAACCGTCCCCCAGCACCGGAACCCGCTCGGCACACTGCCCCGGCGCAGCCGGCTGCTCGGCCCAGCGCTCTCCGTCCCAGCGCAGCCGCACCGCCTCGTCGTCCGGCTCGTCCTCGACCTCGCCGTGGTTGAAGCTGTGGATGCCGTACGCGCGTACGTCGTCCTCGGCGAGCGCGACGACATCGCCCAGGGACGCGCCGGGCTCGGGCGGCACCGGCTCCGGGAAGTGGTACTCGGGGGTCTCGGTGCGGGTCCACGTACGGCCGTCCCAGTGCACGGCCACGGGCTGGGTGTACTCGCTCTCTCCGAGGTCGTCGTCGTCGAGCGCGCCGGTGTCGCGGTGTCCCACGGCCCACAGGTCGTCCGTCGCGGTGCCGTCGAGTGAGCCGATGCCGTCGGCGGGCAGGCGCGTGACGGTCCACCGTGTGCCGTCCCAGTGCTGGACACGGCCTTCGTCGGCCGTCGTCCATACGTCGTCCGGGCCGAAGGCCTTGATGTCGCCGACGGGGGCGCTCGGCGCCGGATCCAGCGGGGACCAGCGGGTGCCGTCCCACCGGACGATCCGTGTCCCGCCGAGGGTGCCCGTCGGGCCGCCCGGGACGGTCAGCCAGACCTCGCCGGAGCCCACCGCGGTCAGCTCGGCCTGCGGGGCGTCCATGCCGATGGCCTCCTGGACGGGCTGTTCCCGCCAGTCCTCGCCGTCGTAGCGCAGCAGGAAGGGGTCACTCGTCCCGTCCGCGCGTCTGCGGTCGCCGTAGGCCCAGATGTCGTCCTCGGCGACCACGGCCATGTCGGTCAGGCGGGCGGATCCGTCGAAGATGTGGTCGTACGACCAGGACAGACCGGGCTTGCGCTCGTCGCTTTCGGAACCGGAACCGGACCCCTCACCCGAGCCGCCCTCGTCCTGCCCGCCGCAGCCGGCCACCGCGAGAGCGAGTACGGCGAATACCGCCGCGGTCCTGCGCATCGTCCCGTCCCCCCTCGTCCCTCCGGTGCCTCAGCGCGCCGGAAGGGTGGTGTCCCTCCCGGTCGGCGCCGCCGCCTGCGGAGGCACGACCGATCCGCCGAAGGCGAACTCGCGGAGCTTGCGCCACACCCCGTCCGCGCCCTGTTCGTAGAGCGCGAACCCGGTGCAGGGCCACTCCGCCTCGAACTCGGACAGCTCCTCGTACGCCCGGTCCATCGCCTCGTCGGGGATGCCGTGCGCCACGGTGACGTGCGGGTGGTACGGGAAGGCCAGCTCGCGCGCCACCGGGCCCGACGCGTCCCGGACCTGCTTCTGCAGCCAGGTGCACGCCTCGGTCCCGTCGATGACCTGCACGAACACGACGGGCGACAGCGGCCGGAAGGTTCCCGTGCCGGACAGCCTCATCAGGAAGGGGCGCCCGGCGGCCGCGACGTCGGTGAGGTGGTCCTCGATCGCGGGCAGCTCCGAGTCGTCGACCTCGGTCGGTGGCAGCAGGGTGACGTGGGTGGGAATGCCGGAAGCCGCGGGGTCGCCGAAGCTCGCGCGCTGCTCTTGGAGCAGGCTGCCGTGAGGCTCCGGGACCGCGATCGAGACACCGATCGTTACGGTCCCCACGTCGTCTCCTGTTCTCTGGTGTCGTCTGGTGTCGTGTGTGCGGTCGGTTGTGGTCGGTTGTGCTCTGTCGTCGTGCCGTGCCGTCGGAAGGCAGGCGTGACTGCCGCTCCGTTATCGACTGTACGGTGATGCGGCTCGGTGCGGGCAGGGCGGCCGGGCGGCTCAGTGCTTGGCGGGCAGGAAGCCCACCCTCTCGTACGTCTGCGCGAGTGTCTCCGCCGCGACACCACGCGCCTTCTCTGCGCCCTTGGCCAGGATCGAGTCGAGCGTCTCGGGGTCGTCCAGGTACTGCTGGGTGCGCTCCCGGAACGGGGTGACGAACTCGGTCATGACCTCGGCGAGGTCCGTCTTGAGCGCACCGTAGCCCTTGCCCTCGTACTTCTGCTCCAGTTCCGCGATTCCGGCCCCGGAGAGGGTCGAGTAGATGGTGAGCAGGTTGCTGACACCGGGCTTGTTCTCGGCGTCGTAGCGGATGACCGTGTCGGTGTCGGTGACCGCGCTCTTCACCTTCTTGGCCGTCACCCTGGGCTCGTCGAGCAGGTTGATCAGGCCCTTCGGGGTCGATGCCGATTTGCTCATCTTGATCGACGGTTCCTGAAGGTCGTAGATCTTCGCCGTCTCCTTCAGGATGTACGGCTTCGGAAGGGTGAAGGTCTGCCCGAAGCGGCCGTTGAAGCGCTCGGCGAGGTCGCGGGTCAGCTCGATGTGCTGGCGCTGGTCCTCGCCGACGGGGACCTCGTTCGCCTGGTACAGCAGGATGTCCGCGACCTGGAGGATCGGGTACGTGAAGAGTCCGACGCTGGCCCGGTCGGCGCCCTGCCTGGCGGACTTGTCCTTGAACTGGGTCATACGGCTCGCCTCGCCGAAGCCGGTGAGGCAGTTCATGATCCAGGCGAGCTGCGTGTGCTCGGGGACGTGGCTCTGGACGAAGAGGGTGCACCGGTCCGGGTCGAGCCCGGCGGCGAGCAGCTGGGCGGCGGCGAGCCGGGTGTTGGCGCGCAGCTCCGCCGGGTCCTGCGGAAGGGTGATCGCGTGCAGGTCGACGACCATGTAGAACGCGTCGTGGGACTCCTGCAGGGCCACCCACTGGCGCACGGCACCGAGGTAGTTGCCGAGGTGGAACGAGCCGGCGGTGGGCTGGATTCCGGAGAGGACCCGGGGTCGATCAGAGGCCATGCTCACCATTCTCTCAGGTGCGGGGGCCGACTCCGGAACGGGTGTGGAACAGGTGTGACACAGGTGGGAACGGATCCGCCCCGGCCAGGCGTACGCGGGCCGGGGCGGGTCCGCCCGCCGTGAGGCGAGAAACACACCGGACACGGTTCATGTCTGTGGTCAGCTGCGGGTTCGTCGTGGCTTGTCGCGCCCACGCGGCGGAGCCGCATATTGTCACAGCCCCGCGCCCCTTAAAAGCACGGGGCCGCCCGGCATCACGACGTGCCGCAATCACAGCCCTCAGCCGAGGTCGACCTCCGCGTACAGCGGGAAGCCCGCCACGAGGTCGGTGGCGCGGTGGGAGATCTCGTCCGCGACCTTGGGGTCGAGCACGTGCTGGGCCTTGGAGGGGGCGCCCGACTTGGTGGTGCCCGGCTCGGTGGTGGTGAGGACGCGGTCGATGAGGCCGGCGACCTCGTCCATCTCGGCGGTGCCGAGGCCACGCGTGGTCAGCGCGGGCGTGCCGATACGGATGCCCGAGGTGTACCAGGCGCCGTTCGGGTCGGCGGGGATGGCGTTCCGGTTGGTGACGATGCCCGAGTCGAGCAGCGCGGACTCGGCCTGGCGGCCGGTGAGGCCGTAGGAGCCGGCGACGTCGATCAGGTTGAGGTGGTTGTCCGTACCACCGGTCACCAGGGTCGCGCCCCGGCGCATGAGACCGTCCGCCAGAGCGCGCGAGTTGTCGACGATGCGCTGGGCGTAGTCCTGGAAGGAGGGCTGACGGGCCTCGGCGAGCGCGACGGCCTTCGCGGCCATGACGTGCGGGAGGGGGCCGCCGAGGACCATGGGGCAGCCGCGGTCGACCTGGTCCTTGAGGGAGTCGTCGCACAGGACCATGCCGCCGCGCGGGCCGCGCAGCGACTTGTGGGTGGTCGTGGTGACGATCTGGGCGTGCGGGACCGGGTCGAAGTCGCCGGTCAGCACCTTGCCCGCCACGAGGCCGGCGAAGTGCGCCATGTCGACCATCAGCGTGGCGCCGACCTCGTCGGCGATCTCGCGCATGATCCGGAAGTTCACCAGACGGGGGTACGCGGAGTAGCCGGCGACGATGATCATCGGCTTGAACTCGCGGGCGGTGGCGCGCAGGGCCTCGTAGTCGAGGAGCCCGGTGGCGGGGTCGGTGCCGTAGGAGCGCTGGTCGAACATCTTGCCGGAGATGTTCGGGCGGAAGCCGTGGGTGAGGTGGCCGCCGGCGTCCAGGGACATGCCGAGCATGCGCTGGTTGCCGAAGGCCTGGCGGAGCTCGGCCCAGTCGGCCTCGGAGAGCTCGTTGACCTGGCGGGCGCCGGCCTTCTCCAGGAAGGGGGCCTCGACGCGGTCGGCGAGGACGGCCCAGAAGGCGACGAGGTTGGCGTCGATGCCGGAGTGCGGCTGGACGTAGGCGTGGCGGGCGCCGAAGAGCTCGCGGGCGTGCTCGGCGGCGAGGCCCTCGACGGTGTCCACGTTGCGACAGCCGGCGTAGAAGCGGCGGCCGATGGTGCCCTCGGCGTACTTGTCGCTGAACCAGTTGCCCATGGCCAGGAGGGTGGCCGGGGAGGCGTAGTTCTCGGAGGCGATCAGCTTGAGCATCTCGCGCTGGTCGGCGACCTCCTGTCCGATGGCGTCGGCGACGCGGGGCTCCACGGCCCGGATGACGTCGAGAGCGCTGCGGAAGGCGGTGGACTCCGTGGAGAGGGGCGCAGGGGTGTCGGACATGAGGACCTCCGGACGTGGCGTTCGGCGTTCACGGTACGGCCCAGGCGCACGGCACTCGGTTCCCGGGCCGCTTCCCGATGGTCGGTCCCATCCTCGGACCCGGCCGTCACGGCAGGGTCCAGCGCGCCAGTCACGGCCCGCCGCTCACCCTACCGGGCGTGCCGGAGCAGCGGGTTCGCGCGTCCATCATGCGAGCGGCGATTCGAGCGACGACGGGAAGGGGGCCTGGCTCAACTCCGCGCGGTGCTGGGCGTGTCGTGCCCGTCGGCCCTCACAGGATCACGTGCGGCAGGAATCGCGCGTACTCGTCCGTGACCAGGCCCGAGGACTCGCGGATACCGAGGCCCGCCGACTCGTCCTCCACGACCCACGCGCCGAGGACGACCCGGTTGCC
The DNA here is from genome assembly GCF_009377185.1 of Streptomyces spongiae. Taxonomy (GTDB): domain Bacteria; phylum Actinomycetota; class Actinomycetes; order Streptomycetales; family Streptomycetaceae; genus Streptomyces; species Streptomyces spongiae. The sequence goes on along the minus strand of NZ_VJZC01000072.1, from coordinate 21,642 downwards.
GTCGAAGGACGGCAGGGGCGCCAGCTCTTGGTAGCAGCACGGTTCGTCGCGGACGACGGGGTCGGCGCCCGGCTCGTGGACCGTCACTCCCGCGCCCTCGCGGCCGAGCAGCGGCTTGGCCACCCAGCCCTTCTCCGAGGCCAGTTCCCGGGGCCCGTCGAGGTAGGTGGGGAGCAGGTTCGGGTGACCCGGGTACAGCTCCCACAGCACGGCCAGGAGTGCCTTGTTGCTGAGGAGCATCTTCCAGGCGGGTTCGATCCACAGGGTGGTGCCCGTGCCGCCGCCGTTGTCGAGGGTGGCGAGGACGTGCGGGGCGAAGCGGTCGGTGGTGAGCCACTCCCAGGGGTACAGCTTGAAGACGCTGCGCATGAAGCGGAGCTTCTTGTCGACGAAGCGGCCGGAGAGGCGGTCCCAGCCGATGTCCTCCATGGAGATCCAGTCGGTGTCGAGGCCGGCCTGTTCGGCGGTCTCCTTGAGGTACGCGACCGTCATCAGGTCCTCGCCGAGTTCGTCACCGGCGGAGTGGGCGAAGTAGAGCGGGCCGCCCGGTGGGAGGAGGAAGGACTGTTTCTTCCAGGCGTCGACGAGGCGTTCGTGGAGGGAGTTCCACTGGTCGGCGCCCGGGAAGCGTTCCTCCATCCAGAACCACTGGGGACTGGCCGCCTCGACGAGCGAGGTCGGGGTGTCGGCGTTGTACTCGAGCATCTTCGCGGGGCCGGTGCCGTCGTAGCGCAGGTCGAACCGGCCGTAGACGGAGGGGAGTTCGGCTCGGCGGTGCCATGCCTCGGCGATCAGTCCGGCGAGCCGGGGGTCGGTGATGCCGAGGTCGGCGAAACGGTCCTGCTCGACGATGTGCGCGGCCGCCGCGAGGCACATGCCGTGCAGTTCCTCGACGACCTCCTCCAGCGCCTCCACCTCGGGGAGCGAGAAGACGTAGTAGGCGCTCTCGTCCCAGTACGGGCGCAGGGAGCCGTCCGGGTAGCGGGTCAGCGGGTAGATGAGCCCCTGGTCCTCGACGGTCTGCTGCCAGCCGGGGCGGGGCTCGATCGTGCGGCGCTCCATGGCGTTCGGGTCCGTCCGCGCGCCCGCTCAGCCGCCGCCCGAGCCGGAGCAGCCGAAGCCGTCGCGGTCGACGGCGTCGCTGCGGCTGAAGGTGCCGTAGTCGGCGTAGCGGCCGGTGACGTCGGCGTCGTAGTACCAGTCGGCGTCCGCGGTGGTGGTCTTGCCGCCGGTCTTGCGCTTCTTGCCGGACGACGTGGAGCCCGACCCGGACGACTTGCAGTTCTTGTCGGCGATGATCTTGTAGCCGTTGGCGAAGTCGTAGCTGTCGCGGTCCACGCAGCGGCGGTCCGGTTCGGAGCCGCAGGACGTGAGGGCCGCCGCTATGACGCCCATGCCGCCGAGTACGACCGTGCTGGACCTGAGGCGCCTGCGCTTCTCTGCCATGTTTCTCTCCCCCGTCGGGCGTGCGTGTCCGGCCGGTGCGCGGCACTGGGCCTACACCTGACCGGCGCTCAGACTAGTGAGCGAATCGGGCGGTTGCCCAACCGGCTCCCCCCATCAGTTCGCGCACGCTAGGGCAACACCCTGCACAACGCCTCCAGCGCCCCCGCCCACGCGTGGTCCGGCGGCGTTCCGTAGCCCACGACCAGGGCGTCCAGCGGGTCTACGGTCGCCCGGTCGTGGCGGTAGCGGGCCAGGCCGTGCACCTCCAGCCCCTGCCAGGCCGCCGCCCGCACGACCGACTCCTCGGTGCCGGGCGGGAGCCGGAGCACCGCGTGCAGTCCGGCCGCGATACCGGTGACGCGGACGTCGGGGGCGTGCTCGCGCACGGCGTCGACCAGGTCGTCCCGGCGGCGCCGATAGCGCAGCCGTACGGAGCGCACATGCCGGTCATAGGCCCCCGAGGTGAGGAACTCGGCGAGCGTCAGCTGGTCCAGCGCCCCGCAGGACCAGTCCGTGTGCCCCTTGGCCGCCAGGACCTCCGGGGTGAGGGACGGCGGCAGAACCAGCCAGCCCAGCCGCAGTCCCGGCGCCAGGGACTTGCTGGCCGTGCCCAGGTACACCACGTGGTCGGGGGCGAGGCCCTGCAACGCGCCGACCGGCTGGCGGTCGTAGCGGAACTCGCCGTCGTAGTCGTCCTCGAGGACCAGCCCGCCGGTGCGGCGCGCCCAGTCGACAACGGCGGCCCGCCGGTCGGGGTGGAGCGGCACACCCATGGGGAACTGGTGGGCGGGGGTGAGCAGGACGGCCCGTACGCCGGTGAGGTCGCCCGTCAGGTCCTCGGTGCGGGTGCCGAGTTCGTCGTACGGCAGCGGGACCGTCCCGAGGTCGGCCTCCGCCAGCAGATTCCAGTGGACGTCCAGGCCGTACGACTCCACCGCCGGCGTGTGGGCACCCCGGCGCCGCAGCACCGAGCCGAGCAGCCTCAGCGCGTGGGAGATGCCCGAGGCGATCACGATGTGCTCGGGGTCGGCGCGCACGCCGCGGGACCGGGCCAGGTAGCCGGCGAGGGCGGTGCGCAGTTCCACCCGGCCGCGCGGGTCGCCGTAGCCCAGAGCCTCGTGCGGGGCGGCGGCCAGGGCGCGGCGGGCCGCCTTGAGCCACTCGGTGCGCGGGAAGGAGGCCAGGTCGGGGCTGCCCGGGATGAGGTCGTACGCCGGACGGCCCGGTTCCGGGTGAGGCGGGGGCTGGCGGCGCCGCGCGCTCTGCGGGACCGCGCCGTCCGCGACCCGGGTGCCCGAGCCCTGGCGCGCGGTGAGCCAGCCCTCGGCGACGAGGTCGCCGTACGCCTCGGCCACCGTGTTGCGGGCGATGCCGAGGTCGACGGCGAGGGAGCGGGAGGAGGGCAGCCGGGTGCCAGGAGCGAGGCGGCCACTGCGCACCGCCTCCCGGAGCGCGTCCGTCAGCCCCTGGCGCACGCCGGAACCGGACGGTTCGACATGCAGGTCGACGCCATAAGTGGCCCACGGTTTCGCCATGGAAATGGACCATACTCCTGGGCTGCCTCGCTCCTAGTGTCGAAGCATGACGACGACCGACGACACGAAGACGGAGTACGCCCCCGAGACCGGCCCGCGTCTGCGGTGGGCCCAGCTCGCCCCCGACGTCTACAAGGCGATGATCCGGCTCGACGCGGCCGCCCGGCAGGGCCTCGACCCGACGCTGTGCGAGCTGGTGAAGATCCGTGCCTCCCAGATCAACCACTGCGCCTTCTGCCTCGACATGCACACCAAGGACGCGCTCGCCGCGGGCGAGAGGGTCGAGCGGATCATGCAGCTCAGCGCCTGGGACGAGTCGCGTCACTTCTACACGGAGAGGGAACTCGCGGCGCTGGAACTGACGGAGGCCGTGACCGTCCTGACGGACGGCTTCGTACCCGACGAGGTGTACGAGAAGGCCGCCCAGCACTTCGAGGAGGCCGAGCTGGCCCAGCTGATCTCGGCGATCGCGGTGATCAACGCCTGGAACCGCTTCGGCGTGACCGCGCGGATGACGCCGGGCCACTACCAGGCGGGACAGCACAAATGACGGTCCGTACCCGGCTCCTCGACCCGGCGGTCGCCCAGGCCATGTCGGCGCTCAGCGGGGCCGCGAAGAAGGGCCTCGGCGATCCCGCACTGGCCGAGCTCGTCATGATCCGGGCCTCGCAGCTCAACCACTGCGCCTTCTGCCTCGACATGCACCTCACCCTCGCCCGCGAGCACGGCGTCAGCGAGAGGCAGCTCGGCCTGCTGGCGGCCTGGGAGGAGGCCGGGGACGTCTTCGACGAGCGGGAGCGTGCCGCGCTCGCGCTGACGGAGGCCGTGACGGTCCTGACGGACGGCTTTGTGCCCGACGAGGTGTACGAGAAGGCCGCCGAGCACTTCGACGAGGTCCGTCTCGCCCACCTCGTCGCCCTGATCACCGCCATCAACAACTGGAACCGGGTGATGGTCGGCCGCCGGATCCCGCCGGGAGGTGAAAGCTGCTACAGATTTTCTAGTCATTCGTAGTCATTTCTAGTCGTTTGTCTCACGTACTTTGGTCTCGTGAAGCTTTCGGAGTGGGCCCGTCAGCAGGGCGTGAGCTACCAGACCGCCTGGCGGTGGGTGAAGGACGGGAAGATGCCCGTCCCGGTCCGCCAGGCGCCTTCCGGTACGTGGCTGGTCGACGAGGTCGTCGTCCAGCCGTCCGGGCGTGTGGTGGCGTACTGCCGCGTGTCGTCCGCCGACCAGAAAGCCGATCTGGAGCGGCAGGCCGCCCGGGTCGTGTCCGGCGTAAACGGGCTGGGCCTGGCCGTCGCCGAGGTTGTCACCGAGGTCGGTTCGGGGCTGAACGGGCGGCGGCGCAAGCTGCACCGGGTGCTGTCCGACCCGCAGGCGGCGGTGATCGTGGTCGAGCACCGCGACCGGCTTGCCCGGTTCGGGGTCGAGTATCTCGAAGCGGTCCTGTCGGCGTCCGGGCGGCGCCTGATCGTCCTCGACCCCACCGAGACCGCCGACGGCCTCGTACGGGACATCACCGAGGTGCTCACGTCGATGTGTGCGCGCCTGTATGGGCGCCGTGCTGCGAAGATGCGGGCCGCCCGCGCGGTGGCCGTGGCGACCGGCGAGGACGCCGAGTGAAGAGGTTCCAGCCGCAGCCGGGTTTCGTGGTGCAGGCGTACCGGTTCGCCCTGGACCCGAACGCCTCCCAGGAGCACGCGCTGCGTTCGCACTGCGGCGCCGCGCGGGCCGCCTACAACTGGGCTGTCGGCTGGGTCGAGGCGTCGTGGTGGCAGCGCCGCGCCGAGGAGACGTACGGCGTTCCCGAGGCCGCGTTGACGGAGTGGCGGCCGTGGTCGCTGCCCTCGCTGCGGAGGGCGTTCAACGAGGCCAAGCACACCGATCCCAGATTCGCGGACTGGTGGGAGGCCAACTCCAAGGAGGCGTACAACACTGGTCTGGCCAACGCGGCTGCCGCGTTCGACAACTACGCGAAGTCGAAGAACGGCAAGCGGCGCGGCAAGCGGATGGGCGCGCCCCGGTTCAAGTCGAAGCGTAAGGCCCGTCTTTCCTGCCGCTTCACCACCGGCACGATCCGCGTCGAGCGCGACGGCCGGCACGTGACGCTGCCCCGCCTGGGCACGCTCCGCACCCACGAGCCCACGCTCAAGCTCCTCGCCCGCGTTCAGGCCGGGACCGCTCGCATCCTGTCCGCCACGGTGCGGCATGAACGGGGACGCTGGTTCGTGTCCTTCCAGGCCGAGGTCAAGCGGGATATCGAATGCGTCGCCCGGCCGGACACGGCGGTAGGTATCGACCTCGGAGTGAAGGCCCTCGCCGTCACGGCCGACTCGACGGGCGAGATCCGCACCATCGCCAACCCTGGGCACTACGACGCCGCACGCAAGCAACTGCGCCGCGCCTCCCGGATCGTCTCCCGACGCCAGGGCCCCGACCGCAGGACCGGACGCAAGCCATCCCGCCGCTGGGAGAAGGCCAACGCGGCCCGCAACCGAGTGCATCACCGGGTGGCGAACCTCCGCGAGAACGCCCTACACAAACTCACCACCAGCGTGGCGGCCGAGTACGGCACCGTCGTGGTCGAGGATCTCAACGTCGCCGGGATGCTCCGCAACCGGCGCCTGGCCCGCCAGATCGCCGACGCCGGGTTCGGGGAGATCCGCCGCCAGCTCGACTCCAAGACCCGCCAGCGCCACGCCACACGCCTTGTGGTCGCCGACCGCTGGTACCCGTCCTCCAAGACCTGTTCCGGGTGCGGCGCGGTGAAAGCCAAGCTGCCGCTGCACGTCCGGACGTACGAATGCGACGCATGCCACCTGGTCATCGACCGGGACGACAACGCCGCACTCAACCTCGCCGCTCTCGCGGCAGCCGTAGTAACTGGTACCGGAGTGGCCGGAGACCAGGACACCCCCAAGCGGGTGTCGAAGCCTCGTGGAGCCGACCAGAAGACCCGCGCCACCCGCCCCCGCCGCAAGGCGGGGGCGGGGCGGGGCGGGCAGGTGGCGCAACTCTGCCGCGCCAGCGGCAGACGGAAGCGAGAGACCGTACTCAAGCCGAAGCTCTCACGCTTTGGTGATGTGACGGACCTTCCGGGCCGAAATGCCCGGAATACTGAGACCTGACTACGGTCTCGGCAACGGATACACGCCGTGAGTGACGTCAGCAAGGCCGGTCTCTTCCACGCCCTGCACCGCTGCCGGACCCCGGAGGCCCCGCTCGTCCTGCCGGGCCCCTGGGACGCGGCCAGCGCCCGGGTCCTCGCCGAGGCCGGGTTCCCGGCGCTCGCCACGCCCAGCGCCGGGGTCGCGGCCTCGCTCGGGTACGAGGACGAGGACGTGCCCGCCTACGAGATGTTCGCGGCGGTCGCGCGGATCGTACGGGCCGTGGACGTTCCGGTGTCCGCGGACGTCCGGGACGGGTTCGGGCTGCCGCCGAAGGAACTGGTGGAACGGCTCCTGGAGACCGGTGCGGCGGGATGCAACCTGGAGGACTCCAGCGGGGGCGTCCTCAGGGATCCGCAGGAGCACGCCGACTGGCTCGCGGAGGTGCGGGCCGCTGCGGGCGGGGCGCTGTTCGTCAACGCACGCGTCGACACGTTCGCCCGCGGAGTCCCCGATCCCGGCCGGGCCATCGAGCGGGCCGCGCTGTACGTCGCCGCCGGCGCCGACTGCGTGGACCCGATCTACGCCCCGCCGGAGGTGCTGCCGCTGCTGCCGTCCGGGATCCAGGGGCCGGTCAACGTGTTCGCCCGGCTGGACGGCAAGGGCCCCTCGCCCACCGAACTCGGTGAACTCGGGGCCAGTCGCGTCACGTTCGGGCCGGGACTGCAGCGCTGGTCGGAGCTGGCGCTGCGGGGGATGGCCGACCACCTCAACCGGTAGGGCACTCGGGGCTCAGGGCAACCACGCCCTCCATGTGGACTCGTGGCTATCCACACACTTGGACAAGCCGATCCTCTCGGCGCGCAGCCCGCCTGCAAGGATGCGGGGGGCCGCAGTTGGCCGTGTCACGGTGAGAGATGGACGCCTCCGACTACTGGCCCCGGAGGCGCCCATTCGCCTGTGTCAGATGGAGTCGATCTCCCAGGCGATCACGCCGTTCGATCCTGGGGTGGCGTCGACGTCGATGTGGATCTGCTTGCCTGCGGAGATCCGCTGTCGGAACACGGACTGATCACAAGGCACCTTGGCCGATGTGCCGGTACCCGCCGGGTTGAAACTCAGCTGCGCTGTGCCGTGGCCGACGCAGACCAGTTTGAGTTCGTAGGTCTTGCCCGCTTGCAGGCTGGGTTCGGTGTGGATTCCGTCGGTAAGTCGTTCCGCGCCGGCCTCGACCATCTGCCCGGTCTGAACGGCGGCAAGGGCGGTCTGGGCCTTCTCCGTCAGGCGCTTTTCTGCGGACCCGTCTGCTGCCCGGGAGGAACTCGAAGCGGGCGTCGAGGGCGTCTTGGCAGGTTCTCCGTCACCGGCGCTTGACGTGCACGAGGCGAGGAGGAACACCGACGCCGCCAGGGCACATCCGGCGATCCATCGCCGTGCGGTCGAATGCGTCATGACGATGTTTCCCAGTACTTCCAGCCGGTCTCGGTCGTGGGCAGCGTAGCCTTTCCATGACCTATCTCAACACGGCTGCCGCAGTTCCTCCCGCTGGACCTATACCGCTTCCAGTTGACCTTGTAACCCCATGAGCCGTACTGCAGGTGACCGTACTTGTTCCTGGTGACCTCGTGGCTGAATTCGTGGCCGGTTGTGACGGTCACACTGCCCGCCACCTTGGCGCTGACAGTGACCTTGGCCTTCGCGAGGAGCGCCCCCGCTGACCACTCTCCACTGCCCGAAACCTCAAGAGAGATGGTTCCGCCCTTGGTGACGGAAACCTTGATGGTGCCGCCCGGGCCGTCCTTGTATTTGGTGCCGTTCCACCCCGAGGGAACGTGATAGGCCTTCTTCGACGTGACGCTGTACCACGTGGACGGATGTTCGCACGCTGTCGGCCCCAGCTCGGAGAGCGGCTGGTCCGTGTCGTCCTCCCATCCCTGTCTGTCGTTGATGTCCGTCGTCTCATCCGCGGATACCGCACCATCATCGTCGGTGGGCACATCATCGGCGGCAGCTGTACCCGCAGTGGAGAGGCAAAGAAGCAGAGCTGTTGCAGTGCTGGTCAGCAAGCGCCTTGAACCCATGCCCATGACACACCCTTTCGGTGGACCGCCCCCGTGGCGATCAAGTGCTTTGACACTAGATTCACGCCATGCACACAACAACCAATTGATCGTTTTCCTGAGGAGGAATTGAGCCTTGCGCGTCCAGTGACCGGAAATGGTCGCGGGCGTTGGCCGGATGGACGTGCCCCTGGGGTGACGGTCCGTCGCTCCCGGCGCAGGTCTTCGGGCAGCGCGAGGACATCGGCAACCGATGTGCTACCGACCAAGATCACTCTTGCCGGGACGTCGACAAGTGAGCGGCCCCCCAGTTTCATCGACGCTTGCGCACCACCGTGCCTGGGAGCAAGCGCACCTGCAGAGACCGTTCGACGCGATCAAGAATCTCGTCAACCGGCTGCACCCGTAGATCAACAGCCTGACCCGTGGAGACCGAGAGCGTCATGCACGCGACCGTAGCAGTGGTGCGGTGGAGGTGCCCGTCACCGAGGGACGGGCGGCAGCCGCCGGCCGCAGGAAATGAGGGCGAGAGCGAGGCATGACGGTACCGGGGGGACGTCAGTCGGGGCCTGCCCCCTCCGGGCGGCGCAGGCGGGCGAGGAGGTCGGCAATTTCGCGGGTCTCCTCGTGGTCCTCGCCCAGGACGACGCACATGTCCTCGTGGAGGGCGTCGAGCACGCCCTCGGCCTCGACGCGGCGACCCTCGGAGAAGAGGAGGACGCCGATGCTGCGGCGCAGGTCGAGAGCAGTCTCGGAAGCGTCTCCATCCGTGTCGGACACGACCTCCAAAACGTCCTGGAACTCCCGCAGGGCGACGGTGGCCTGGCCGAGGTTGGCCCGACAGTGAGCGGCGTGCCAACGGCACTCCATTACGTTTTCGCTGGACGGTCCGGCCGTACGGGCGTAGGCGGCGGCCAGCGCGTCGAACTCCGGCAAGGCGCGCCGGAAGTCCTCGCCGGCCATCAGGACCGCCGCGCGCTGCCGCCGCAGGCCGAGCACCCGGGGGTTGTGCGCGCCGAGAGTGGTGGCCGCCGTGGCGATCGCCGCCTTGAGGACGTCCGCGGCCTGGGCGAACCGCCCGCTCTCGGCGAGGTCCGCGGACCGGGCGTAGGCGTCCCGGATCGCGTCCCGCAGCGCGGTGTCGACGCGCGCCGGAACCGGTACGGGAGCCACCGGCTCGGGTGAGGGCGCAGGGGCCGTGGTTCGCCGCAGGGGTGCGTTCGGCTGTCGGTAGACCACCGTCGGGTCGGGAACCTCGGACGGGGAGCCGCCGTGAGTGAGGGCCACGGGATCGGCTGCCGATCCCGGTTGTGGCAGGTGGGGCGCGAGGCGCTCGTACACCGCGTACGCGTCGGCCGGCCGCTGCTCGGGCGCCTTGGCCAATAGGTCCAGGGTCAGCGCCTCCAGGTCCTCCGGCACCTCGGGCCGTAGGGTGCGGAGCGGCTTCGGCGGCACGTTCATGTGCTGGTGCAGGAGCTGGTAGTCGCTGTCGCCGCTGAAGACCGGCTGCCCGGCCAGGAGTTCGTGCAGCATGCAGCCGAGTGCGTAGAGGTCGCTGAGCGGGGTGATCTGCGCGTTGTCGATCTGCTCGGGTGGCATGTACCGGCTGGTGCCGATCCGGTCGCCGGTGGCTGTGAGCCGGGTGACGTCCGTGCCCAGCAGTTTCGCGATGCCGAAATCCAGTACCTTGACCGTGCCATCCGTGGCGATCAGGACGTTGTCCGGCTTCAGGTCGCGGTGTACGACCGGGATGGCGTGGGCGTACGACAGGACCGTGCAGATCTGTGCGGCGATCGACGCGGCCCAGCTCACCGGGAGCCGCGTCGTCGCTCCGTCCTCCGTGCCTGTGAGCACCCTGCGCAGGGAGATCCCGCGCACGTACTCCATCACCAGGTACAGCCGGTCGTACGACGCCTCGTCCAACACCGCGTCGAACACCTGCGGCACCCCGTGGTGGCCGATCCGTGCCGTGACGCGCGCCTCGCGCTCGAAGCGGCGGGTGAACTCCTTCGCCTGCGCGGGTGTCGCGACGACATCGGGCCGGATGAGCTTGACCGCGATCTCCCGGTCGAGAACGGCGTCGTAGCCGCGCCAGACCGTGCCCATGCCGCCGGACTCGATCTCCTCGATCAGCTCGTAGCGGCCCTGCTCACCGATCTTCCGTGTCTGCGCCACGCGTTGCGCCCCCGCTGTCTGATGTCTCGTCAGCCGATTGCTGTACACGGTACCGACTGGCCGCGGGTCTACAGCGCGAGCGCGATGAGCAGGTGCGCCGTGGAATTCTCATCGAGAACTTGAAGGATGCTGAGGGCAGTGCCGAGTGGGAGGCCAAGAACGGTGAGGACGCCCAGGCCCCGCTGATCTGCCGGCTCTCCTGGGTCTGCTATGAGCCTGCTGTAGTCAGCTGCCTCGGGCCAGGATTTCGCCGAAACGTGCGAGCAGCCGGTGCTGGTTCTGGAAGGCGAGAAGCAGATTGTTGGCAGCGCCGTGGGCGGTGAACTGAGCGTGGCCTTCAGCCCAACGTGAGTGGGCCCCAGCCCCGCGTCCGCGATCAGGGCATGTCTCGTCACGACAAGGCTGACTGAACAGGGTCGGGGACTGGAGACGGAACACCAGCCACCGCGCCAGCCCTCAACCCTGCTCAGAGCCCTTTGACCAGCTCGGCCGCCGTGGCGAGCGAAACCGACGGGTACTGGCGCCGCAGTTCACGCACCGCGACCGCTACCCCTCGCTCCTCGCGGATCCGGAGCAGCGCTTCCTTGTCGACCGCCTGGTAGAAGTCGTCAGTGCTGGCGAACTGGCGATTGAACTTTTCACGTCTCCGTCGGCGGTCGGAGTACACCTCCGCGCTCCCCACAAGCACGATTCCGACGACGAAGAACGTCCCGCCAAGGGCCATCGGCCAGTTGGCGATGGACAGGAAGGCCAGGATGAAGGAGCATCCCGCCAGGCCCCACAAGGCTGCACGGGGTCCGTACATGTACTTGCCGCCTTCCGGTGGCTGGAGTAGGGGCGGATCATATTGAAACTCGGCCGCTGCCGGGCATCAAGCCAGGGCGTCAGGCCAATGACCACCAGGGAACGCGCTGTTGTCCACGGCCTCTCCCTCGATGATCGCCATCTGCTGTCCCTGGGCCCCGAGGACGGCGACCAGCGTGGTGACAGCGGTGATGATCAGGGCCGTGTTCACTCCGGCCTCTTCGACGATGAGAGCGGCACCAGCCCAGGAGAAGACGACGGATCCCAGGGCGGCGATGGCTGCGATGGTGGCGGTGATGAATTTTATGAGGATCACGCCGAGCGCCACGTAGAACGCCAAGCCGGCGATCGCGCAGATGTTGAGCGCTGCGGCGATCTTGTCGGCGCTCGTCTCGATCTGAGTGGCAGCGGTCGGCTGGCCCTTGACCGACGTGGTGTAGGCGGTGGCCGCGTCTCCCGACCAGTGCTTGGGGGCGACGAGTGCTTCAGGCGCGACGTCACCAGCCACGGAAGATGCGGGGCTCCGGACGTGGCTCTGCCAGTCCATGGCATAGAAGAACATGGCGCCTGGGTCGGCTACTCCTTCGAGGAGTTCCGTGATCTTGTTGAGTACCCAGGAGCCCAGGTCGATGAGCTTGTTGGCCGCCCAGATCAGCGCATCAGCCACGACATCCGGGACGTACCAGTGGTTGGCGGTCGATTCGGCTTTGGGGCCGACTTGGTTGAGCTTTCCCGACAGGTCCTGCATGCCGGTGCTGAGCTTTGCCGTGACGGCTTCGTACTGAGCTGAGTTGAAGGCCATGTTGTTCCGCTTTCTCGGTCAGTACGCGCCGTCGATGGACTGCTTCACGTCCGCTTCGCGGTTGTCGTAGGCATTCGCGTTCTTGATCAGCGCCGTGGCAACTTCATCCATACGCTGCTGCCCCTCGGCGCATCGCGCCGAGATCTGGTTGATCGCCGATTCGTAGGCCGAGAAGACGACCTGGAAAAGGCCCGCCTGTATACGGGACAGGCGCAGGCCTTCCACGGCCTGGTGAATGTTCCCCATCCGTTCGCTCTCTCTGTCCCACATCCTCGCGTCCGTACGCAGGCCATCGGTAACGACCTTCACTGTGGGGTCAGTCACGGAAAACCACTTCCCTTCAGAAGCCGGTGAAGCGACGCGGGTCGCTGAGAATGGCCAGGGCCTCGTCCAGGAGCGTGTCCAGCTGCCGGTTCTCTCCGCCCGTCTTGTTGGCCTCAACTGCCCGCGCGAGTGCAGAACGGGCATCGTGCAGGGCTTCGTCGAAGGCGCGGTTCAGGCCCACCGACGATTGCTTGGCCGCCCATCCCGGATCCACTGCGCACGCGACCAGGGAGCCCGGGGACAGTGTCATGGTGACCCGGCCCGTGGAGTCCGAGCCCTGCACCTGAATGCGCTCCACCGCCTCGGGATCCTGACGGGCGAGATCATCGAAGGACGAGATTACTTCCTCTGCCACTTCGTCGAGACTGCGCGGCACGACGTGACGCAGATCCCGCTGGGACGCCTCGGGCGGCGGGGTGGGGTCTGTCGAGGAGTGCGGGGAGCCCATCTCCTGCTGCAGGCCGTCGGCCCTCTCACGCCAGTCACTTGAGGAGAGCACCCGGGACTGCGCGGGACCGGCTTGCCGTCTCTCTTCTTCTTGTCACGGCCCTGACCGGCCACGCCGGCCGATGGCAGGGAGATGAACCGACCGCGTGACTGACCACATAGTTCAGGAACTGCAGCGTTTTCAGCAGTACACCACTCAGCTCCACGGCCTGATCGCAAGGGTTCAGGAGGACATGCTGGTCAGGCCGTGGTCGCCGTTCAGACCCTGCTGCACTCGCCAGAGGCCATGGACGGGTTCGCTCAGAAGGTGGCCGCGGCCCGGCCTGGCCGGGCCTTGCCGGAGGGCTTCCGGCCGTCGAAGGTCGTGTTCGCGATCCTGCTGAAGAACGGAACCGACCTCACCGCCGACACGCTGTTCCCGTTCTCCCAGGTCACCCTCGTGCAGACGGCCAAGATGCTGGAGGCCTGGGGCGTCGCTGTCGAGGTCATCGGGATCCGGGCCACGGCGGCGCCTCCGAGCCGGGCGGGAATCCGCCACCTGGCCGCGTAGCGGACGGCAAGGGTCCCTCGCCCACCGAATTCGGTGAACTCGGTGAACTCGGGGCCACTCGCGTCACGTTCGGGCCGGGGCTGCAGCGCTGGGCGGCGCTGGCGCTGCGGGGGATGGCCGACCACCTCAGGCAGTAGAGCGCCTGCGGAACGCAGGGCTCAGGGCAGCCACGCCCTCCACGTGGACTCGTGGCTGTCCACCCACTTCTTCGCCGCCTCCTCCGGGGTGAGCTTCTGGTCGGCGATCATCAGCGCGACCTGGTTCTGGTCCTCGGTGGTCCACTTGAAGTTCTTCAGCAGGGCCGCCGCCTCGCCGCCGGACCGGGCGAAGTCGGAGTTCAGGTACTTCTGGAGAGGCGTGTGCGGGTAGGCGCACGCCACCTTGTCCGGATCGGCGTCGCAGCCCTCCTTGTACGGCGGGAGCTTCACCTCTGTCATCGGCACCTTCTTGAACAGCCACTGCGGTGCGTACCAGTAGGTCAGGAAGGGCTTCTTCTCCTTGGCGAACTGCCGCATCTGGGTGATCTGCGCGGCCTCCGAGCCGGCGAACACCACCTGGTAGTCCAGGTTCAGGTTCTTCACCAGCGCCTTGTCGTTGGTGACGTAGGACGGGGAGCCGTCCAGGAGCTGGCCCTTGCCGCCGCTCTCCGGGGTGCGCAGTTCGTCGGCGTACTTGTTGAGGTTCTTCCAGTTCGTGACGTCGGGGTGCTTCTTGGCGAAGTACGTCGGCACGAACCAGCCGATGTGCCCGGTGACCCCGAGTTCGCCGCCCCGGGCGATCGTCTTCTTGTCCTTGACGTACCGCTGCTCCTGCTCGGGGTGCCCCCAGTCCTCCATGATCGCGTCGACACGGCCCTGGCTGAGCGCGTCCCACGCGGGGACCTCGTCGACCTGGACGGTGTCGACGCGGTAGCCCAGCTCGTGTTCGAGCAGGTACTGGGCGACGGCCACGTTCGCCTGCGCGCCCACCCAGGACTGCACGGACAGGGTCACCGTCTTGGAGCCCTGGGCGTTGGCGAAGGGCGAGGCCTGCTTGGTCATGTCGGCGGCGCCGCAGCCGGTGAGGAGCAGAAGTGCCGACACACCGGCCATGGCGGAAGTCGTACGGAGTCGCATGTCACGCTCCCTTCGTCGTACGGCGGCGTTCCGTCGGCTGGGTCACCCGGTCCAGTACGAGACCGAGGCAGACGATCGCGACACCGGCCACCAGACCGGTCGCCAGGTCGCCCTGGGCGAGGCCGAAGACGACGTCGTAGCCGAGCGCACCGCCGCCGACCAGACCGCCGATGATGACGACGGCGAGGACGAGGACGACACCCTGGTTGACGGCGAGCAGCAGCGCCGGGCGGGCGAGCGGGAGCTGGACCTGGCGGAGTTGCTGTCCACTGCTCGCGCCGAGCGAGCGGGCCGACTCCAGCGCGGCCGGGTCGACCTGGCGCAGTCCCTGGGTGGTGATGCGGACGACGGCGGGCAGGGCGTAGACCACGGCGGCGGCCACGGCGGGCGCGCGGCCGACACCGAAAAGGGCCACCACGGGGATCAGGTACACGAACTGCGGCATCGTCTGGAACACGTCGAGGACCGGGCGCAGCAGCCGCTCCACCCGGTCGCTGCGGGCGGCCGCGATACCGGTGGCGAGGCCCAGGACCAGGGTCACCGCGACGGCGGCCAGCACCTGCGACAGCGTGTCCAGCGACGACTGCCACACGCCGAGCACTCCGATCCCGGCCATCGCGAGGACGGCGGTGAGCGCGGTCTGCCAGGTGCCGATCAGCCAGGCGAGGGTGGCCACGATGAGCAGCACGGACCACCAGGGCAGCCCCTGGAGGCCGGAGCGCAGCGGGTCGAGGACCCAAGTGGTGAAGTGGCCCGCCCAGTCGGCGGTGCCGCCGATGTACGGGACGCCCGAGTAGAGGTGGGCGGTCATCCAGTCGACGGCCCGGTTCACGGGCTCGGCGATGTTCACGACCCATGCCTCGGGCCAGTCGAGACGGCCCGCGAGGCGCGCGGCGATCGCGGCGGCCACGGCGAGGACGGCCGCGCCGCCCCACTGCAGGGCCCGCAGCCGGCCGGAGGTCTCGGGGCCGTCGCCGCCGAGCCGGTCGCCCGCCGCGGCGGTGACTCGGTCGAGGACGACCGCGAGCAGCACGATCGGGATACCGGCGGCGAGTGCGGCGCCGACGTCGACCGAGGCGAGCGCCTGGTAGACGCGGTCACCGAGGCCGCCCGCGCCGATGACGGACGCGATGACGGCCATGGACAGCGCCATCATGATCGTCTGGTTGAGGCCGAGGAGCAGTTCCTTGCGGGCC
Organism: Streptomyces spongiae; assembly: GCF_009377185.1. Classification (GTDB taxonomy): domain Bacteria; phylum Actinomycetota; class Actinomycetes; order Streptomycetales; family Streptomycetaceae; genus Streptomyces; species Streptomyces spongiae. The sequence continues at coordinate 6,078 of NZ_VJZC01000072.1, read as the reverse complement.
AGCGGCAGCCGGGCGGTCATCAGGCGCTGCCGCGCGGTGGTGCCCAGGGACTCGACGGCCTCCAGGACGCCCTGGTCGGCGCCGCGCAGTCCGAGCGCGGTGAGGCGGGCCATGGGCGGCGCCGCGTACACGACGGTGGCGAGGACGGCCGCGGGGACGCCGATGCCGAAGACCAGCACGACGGGCAGCAGGTAGGCGAACGCCGGGAGCACCTGCATGGTGTCCAGGACGGGCCGCAGGGCGCGGTACGTACGGTCCGACAGCCCGGCCGCGAGGCCCAGCAGCGCGCCGAGGACGACCGACGCGAGGACGGCGACCACCATGAGCGCCAGCGTCTGCATGGTGGGCACCCACATGCCGAGCAGCCCGCAGGTGAGGAACGCCAGGCCCGTGCCGAGCGCCAGTTTCAGGCCCGCCGTGCGCCACGCGACCAGTGCGGCGGCCGCGGTGACGCCCGCCCAGCCGGCCGCGAGCAGCACCAGGTAGACGGCGCGCACGGAGAGCACGACCGCGTTGCTGATGTGGCCGAAGAAGTAGAGGAACAGCGGGTGGCTGTCCCGGTTGTCGATGATCCAGTCGCTGGCCCTGCCGAGCGGTTCGGACAGGTCGACGGTCAGCGCGTCGGGCCAGCTGCCGCTCGCCCAGCGGGCGTTGACGACGGGTATGAGGACGGCCGCCGCCAGCGCGATCAGGACGAGCTTGGCGAGGGCGCGGTGCTTGAGGAGGCCGGGGAGGCCGGTACGGACGGTGGGTGCGGTGACCGTGGCCATCACACCACCTCCTCGCCGGCGTCGGCCTTGGTGTCGGCTTTCGCCTTGCTGCCGGTGGCCTGCGCGGGGACGGCGGACGCCGGTTTCGGGGCGGCACCGTTCGTGCCCGTGTTCGTGCCCGCGACCACTCCGAGGAGCGCGTCGGAGTCGACCACGCCGAGGCAGCGGCCGTCGTCCACGACCCGCGCGGCGGTGCCGGTGCGGGCGACGGCCTCGATGGCCTCCGAGACGGTCACGTCGGGTGCGACGGCCGGGCCGCGTCCCGCCTCGTCGGCGGACTCGGGCGGGCGCATCGCGGTGCGTACGGTCATGACCTGCTCGCGGGGCACCTCGCGCACGAACTCCCGGACGTAGTCGTCGGCGGGCGAGCCGACGATCTCCTCGGGGGTGCCCAGTTGCACGACCTGGCCGTCGCGCATGAGGGCGATGCGGTCGCCCAGCTTGAGCGCCTCGTTGAGGTCGTGGGTGATGAAGACCATCGTGCGGCCCTCCTCGCGGTGCAGCCGCACGACCTCCTCCTGCATGTCGCGCCGGATCAGCGGGTCGAGCGCGCTGAACGGCTCGTCGAACAGCAGCACCTGCGGGTCGACGGCGAGCGCCCGGGCGAGCCCGACCCGCTGCTGCTGACCGCCGGAGAGCTGGCCGGGCCTGCGCTGTTCCATGCCTTCCAGGCCGACCTTGGCGACGATCTCCTTGGCGCGGGCGCGGCGCTCGGCCTTGCCCATGCCCTGGACCTCCAGGCCGTAGGCCACGTTGTCGAGCACGGACCGGTGCGGCAGCAGCCCGAAGTGCTGGAAGACCATCGACGCGCGGTGGCGGCGCAGTTCCCGCAGCCGTGCCTTGTCCATGCCGAGGACGTCCTCGCCGTCGATGGCGATCCGGCCGGACGTCGGCTCGATCAGCCGGGTCAGACAGCGCACCAGGGTGGACTTGCCGGAGCCCGACAGCCCCATGACGACGAAGACCTCGCCCTTGCGCACGTCGAAGCTCACGTCCCGGACGGCGGCCGTGCAGCCGGTGCGGGAGCGCAGTTCGGCGGGCGCGAGCGCGGTGAGCTCGGGGTCGGCGGGCACCCGGTCGGCCTTCGGCCCGAAGACCTTCCACAGGTTCTCGACCGAGAAGACGGGGGCGTCGACGGCGGTGTCCGTGGCGGCGGGAGTGGTCAGCGTGCTCATCAGGCGGCACCCCCGGACGCATGGGCGGCACCGACGAGGTCCGCGGCCTTCTCCCCGACCATGAGCACCCCGATCATCGGGTTCACGGCGGTCATCGTCGGGAAGACGGACGCGTCGGCGATACGGATGCCGTCGAGCCCGCGGATCCTGAGCTCCGGGTCGACCACGGCGAGTGGATCGTCGGGCGCGCCCATGCGGCACGTACCGGCCGGGTGGTACACGGTGTGCGCGACCTTCCGGGCGTACTCGCTGAGTTCCTCGTCGCCGGTGATGTCCGGTCCCGGGCAGACCTCGCGCTTGAGCCATCCGGCGAGCGGTTCGGTCTTCGCTATCTCGCGGGCGATACGGATGCCGTCGACGAGGGTGCGCCCGTCGTAGTCGTCGTCGTCGGTGAAGTACCGGAAGTCGAGGGCGGGCTTCACGGACGGGTCGGCGCTGGTCAGGAACAGCCGGCCGCGGCTCTTCGGCTTGGGGATGTTGGGGGTCATCGAGACGCCGTGGGCGGGCCGCCGGTATCCGAGCCGCTCCGGGTTGTCGGTGAACGGTATTTGGTAGAAGTGGAACATCAGGTCGGGGCCCGCGTGTTCGGGGTCGCGGCGCACGAACAGGCCGGCGTCGCTGTCCATCGCGGAGTTCTCCGGGATCGGCCCGTTCGTCTCCCACACGATCACCGACTCGGGGTGGTCGAGCAGGTTCTCGCCGACGCCGGGCAGGTCGTGGGCGACGGGGATGCCGAGCGCCTCCAGGTCCGCGCGGGGTCCGACGCCGGAGTGGAGCAGCAGCCGGGGCGAGTCGACGGCTCCGGCGCACAGCAGCACCTCGCGCCGGGCCCGGACGAGGAGTTCCTCGCCGTCCTTGGTGCGTACGTGCACGCCCTCGGCCCGCGTCCCGTCCAGCTCCAGTTTGTGGGCCCAGGTCTCCAGGAAGACGTGCAGGTTGGGCCGCTCGTCCATGACCGGGTGCAGATACGCGACCGACGCGCTGGAGCGTTTGTTGTTCTCGGGGTGGTAGGCGAGGTCGAAGAAGCCGACGCCGTCGTTGAAGGGCTTCTTGTTGAAGCCCTCGACGCGGGGCACGTCCAGGGTGTTCAGGGCGGCGTCCACGAAGTCGCGGGCGATGGCGTTCCGGTCCTTCTCGTCGACCGGGACGATGTTGTTCTTCAGGCGGGCGTAGTACGCCTCCATCGGCACCGAGCCCCAGCCCTTGGCGCCCGACGCCTCCCACTCGTCCCAGTCGGAGGGCAGCGGCTTGAACGCGATCAGCGTGTTGTGGCTGGAACAGCCGCCGAGGACGCGGGCGCGGCTGTGCCGGATGTGGGAGTTGCCGCGGGGCTGCTCGGTCGTCGGGTAGTCGTAGTCGAGTTCGCCGCCGAGCAGACCCATCCAGCGGCGCAGGGTGAGCACGTCGTCGCGGCCGACGTCACTGGGGCCGCCCTCGATGACGGCGACCGTGACGTCGGGGTTCTCGGTGAGGCGGGCGGCGATGACGGAGCCCGCGGTGCCGCCGCCGATGACCACGTAGTCGTAGGTGTGCGGATGCGTGTCTTGGTGCATGGGGGTGCTCCAGGAAGGGGGAGGTGATCGGACCGGGGAGGTCGGTCTCAGGAGGAGGGCCGCCTCAGGAGGAGGGCGGCTGCGGCTCAGCCCGCGAACCACCGAACCGGCTTCGGCGCCAGGTTCTGGTAGACGTGCTTGGTCTCGCGGTACTCGGCGAGGCCGCTGGGGCCCAGTTCGCGCCCGACTCCGCTCTTGCCGAATCCGCCCCACTCGGCCTGCGGGAGGTAGGGGTGGAAGTCGTTGATCCAGACGGTGCCGTGCCGCAGCCGCCCGGCGACACGCCGTGCCCGCCCGGCGTCGGTGGTCCAGACGGCGCCCGCGAGCCCGTACTCGGTGTCGTTCGCGAGTGCGACGGCCTCGTCCTCGGTGCGGAAGGTCTCGACCGTCAGGACCGGCCCGAAGACCTCCTCGCGCACGACCCGCATCTCGCGGTGGCAGCGGTCGAGGACGGTCGGCTCGTAGAAGTAGCCGGTGGCGGGCCTGGTGTCGCTCGGCTCGGGGCGCCGGCCGCCCGTCCGCAGCACCGCGCCCTCGGCGAGCGCGGAGGCGACGTACGCCTCGGTCTTGTCCCGCTGCTGCTCGGACACGAGCGGCCCGCACTCGACGCCGTCCTCGGTGCCGCGCCCGAGCCGGATGCGCTCGGCCCGGCGGGTCAGCTCGGCGACGAAGCGCTCGCGCACGGACTCCTCGATGATCAGTCGTCCGCCGGCCGAGCAGACCTGGCCGCTGTGGATGAAGGCGGCGTTGAGGGCCTGGTCGACGGCGGTGTCGAAGCCCTCGTCCGTCTCGCAGGCGTCCGCGAAGACGACGTTCGGGTTCTTGCCGCCGAGCTCCAGGGCGACCTTCTTCACGCTGACGGCGGCGGCCTGCGCGACCTTCGTGCCGCTGACGAGTCCGCCGGTGAACGACACGAGGTCGACGTCCGGATGCTCGGCGAGCCGCGCGCCGACCGAGTGCCCCGGCCCGGTCACGATGTTCGCGACGCCGGCCGGCAGCCCGGCCTCGACGAGCAGCGCGACGAGGGCGACGGTGGTGAGCGGGGTGATCTCGCTCGGCTTGATGACGAAGGTGTTGCCGGCGGCGAGCGCGGGCGCGACCTTCCAGCTGGCCTGGAGGAGCGGGTAGTTCCAGGGCGTGATCAGCGCGCAGACGCCGACGGGCTCGTGCACGACGACGCTGTGGATGTCCGCGTCCCCCGCGTCGACGACACGCCCGCCGCCCTCACCGGCGACCAGGTCGGCGAAGTACCGGAAGGCGTCCGCGACACAGTCGATGTCGACGCGCCCCTCCTCCACGGTCTTGCCGGCGTCACGGCTCTCCAGCCGGCCGAGGGATTCGCGATCGCGTACGAGCAGATCGGCGACGCGGCGGAGCAGGGCGGCCCGCTCGGCCACGGGCGTACGGGCCCACGTGCCCTCGTCGAAAGCGCGCCGGGCGGCGGCGACGGCGGCGCCCGTGTCCCGCTCGTCACCCTCCGCGACGACGGCGAACGGCTTGGCGTCCGCCGGGTCGAGGATCTCGCGCGTGGCGCCGGAGGCGGCTTCCACCCACTCGCCGCCGACGTGAATGGTGCGCTGCGCCTGCTGTCCTGCCATGTTCGGTGTTGCCTTCCGTTCCAGGTCCGTGCCCCTGTGTCACAGCGTTGTGACTCTCGGGGGCCGTGATCGCCTGCCCCCACCCCCGGAATGCATGCACGTTCCCTGGCCGAAAGTGCGCCGCGTCACTGAAGATGTGGACAAAGGGCACGAAATGGAAGGGTGCCGGGCACGGCTGCGGCACGACCGGCACGGTTACGGCACGTCCGGTACGGCTGCGGCACAGCGACCTGCGCCCTTCGGGCTCAGCCTGCGCAGGTGCCGCCCGGCGGGCAGAACCAGCCCACCGCCGTGTCGGCCATCTCGATCTCGTCGCTACGGCCGTCGTCGTCGCTCCCGTACACCGCCACCGCGTAGAGCGTGCCGTCCGAGGCCGCGAAGCGGGTGTCGACGACATGCCAGGTGCCGACGTCGGGCTCGCCCCGGATCGAGTCGACCAGGTACTCCAGCCGCTCCCCCACGAAGTCCCCGTCGCTCAGGTCCTCCCGGCCGAGCTGCCGGAAACTGTCGGACTTCGGGGTGTCCGGCGACAGGAACAGGTCGAACGACTCCTGCGGGGTCGCCTCGGCCACCTCGAACACCTGGATCCGCTGCTCGCCGTCCGGGCTGCGGAAGTTGACGACGTCCATGCCGTACTCGGACGGCACGCTGTCCCGGTCCCAACCGTCGGGCACGGCCGTCCTGAACCCCTGAGGGTCGTCGAACGAGTCGTAGCCCGTGGGGAGTTGGGCCGCGGTCAGGGACGGCGAGGAGGTGTCGTCGGGGACTTCTCCGGTGGGCGACTGTGATGTGTAGGTGTCCGCCGGGTCCGTGGGGGTCACCGACTCGGCCGCCTTCTGCTCCCGCCCGCCGTCGTCGTCCCCGTCCCCGCCCATCTGCGTCAGCACCAGGCCCACGGTCACCCCGACCACGGCGGCCCCGGCCACGACCGCGGCCCACACACGCCGCCGGTCGAACCGGCCGGCCGGCGCCGCCGCAGGCC
>NZ_VJZC01000720.1 GCF_009377185.1 Streptomyces spongiae | reverse complement strand
GGATCGGATGATCCAGGGGCCCGCGGTGGTTGTGCCCGGAGGCGATCGGCTGCGCCGGGGAGACCCAGCCGGTGTCTACCGACCGTGAGGACGGGATGGACGCCGGCGCAGGACCTCTCGGGTGGCGTGCCGTAGGGCGGCGACGATCGGCTCGTCGCGTCGTGCGGGCAGCCATGCCAGCGCGGCGGTCCACGGCTCCAGGTCGGTGACGTCGACGTACGACACGCCGGGGCGCGGGTAGAGCCACCGAGCGGCTTCCGGTGGGAACTGGATGCCTTCCCCCATGGCGATCAGGGGCAGAGCACTCTCGTAGTCGATGACCGTGTGGGGGCTGTACCGCACTGGTCTGCCGTCCGGTCGCGGATCGACCGCCCAGAAGTCCCGGTACACCTTCGGGACCTGCTCCGACCAGCCGACGTGGGGCTGGTCGCCGAGGTCGGCGAGGGTCAACGGGCCCTTGTCGGCGAGGGTGTTGCCGTGGGACATCGCCGCGCAGCGCGTCCCACGGGCCAGTGAAAGGGTCTGGAGGCCGTCGGGGACGGGCAGGAACATGAACGCCGCGTCGACCTCACCGCGCAGGAGCGCGGCGGGGGAGTCGAAGCCGGTGCGCAGCACCTCCACCTCCAACCGCGGCAGCGTTCCGCGCAGTTGTTCCATGACGGCCGGTATCGGGTCCATCGAGGCGATCGCCTCGAAGGACCCGATCACGATCCGGCCGACCACCGCGTTGGCCCGGGACTCGGCCTCGCGGCGCAGGTCATCGGCCGCGTCCACCACGGACCGGACCTGCCCCAGGAGCGCTCGGCCGGCGGTGCTCAACGCGACTCTGCGGGTCGTGCGGTCCACCAGGCCGATGCCCAACCGCTCCTCCAGGGCGGTGATGTGGCGGGAGAACGTCGGCTGGGCCATGAAGGCGCGCCGGGCGGCGCGGCCGAAGTGCAGCTCCTGGGAGAGGAGCAGGAACAGTTGTAATTGCTGAATGCTCGGATACCTCGCGCCATCCCCCGATGCAGTCATAGGCGCGAGGCTATCAATGCACCGTGGGGTTCGATCAAAAAAGCATTCCCCCGGCATCGGGGATCGCGCAAGACTCGATGTCGACCGATCCCCCCGATTCATTTGTGGGAGTAACTCGCATATGGCATTCGCCATTCGCCGCAAGACGTCCGCCGCTCTTCTGGCCGTGGCCGCCGTTGGTGCCCTCGGCGCGACCGCGGCGCCGGCCGGCGCCGCGGCCCAGCAGCCGCAGAGTGTCGACCGGTGGCCGGTATGCGCACAGGCACCCGACGGCGCCGCGGTGCTCGACTACGACACCGGTGGCGACCCGGACGCCGACACCAGCGTCTGCTGGAGCGGTTCGGGCCGGGCCACCAACGAGGACGACCAGTTCAAGCTCCGGGAGATCCACACCGCGAACAACAGCGGATCCTTGCACCTCCAGACCGGAGAGCGGGTGTGGGACCTGTCGTTCGACAAGAACGAGTCTCACGGCATCCCGGACAACACCCGCCTGCTCGGTCTGTCCCTGAACGAGTAGAGCCGGACGTTCCGCGCGGGAACCGGATGTCCCACGGGAACCGGATGTCCCACGGGAACTGGATGTACCAGCGGAATGAGAGGCCCGCGCCACCACCGGCGCGGGCCTCGACCTGTCCCCCCTTGGCCCGGGTGCTCGGGATGTCACAGGCGGGGTTGCTGTCTCGTCGTAGGAGGTGCAGGCAATCAGGCAATCCTCGATCGGGAGTGGATCATGAACCTCGCACTGTGGATCACCGCGGGACTGCTGACCGCGGTAGCCCTGGCCGGCGGTATCACCAAGACATTCGTGCCCAAGGAGAGACTGGCCGCGGTGGATGGTGGGGGATGGACCGGTGACGTCGGCGTCACCTTCGTCAAGACCCTCGGCGTCCTCGAGCTCCTGGCCGCGCTGGGCTTGATCCTGCCCGCCGTGCTCGACATCGCACCGGCTCTGGTGCCGGTGACCGCGGTTTGCTGGGTCCTGCTGATGGTCGGCGCGATGGTCACCCACGGGCGACGCGGCGAATCCACACTGGTGATGCTGAACCTGGTCTATCTCGCCCTGGCCGCCTTCCTCGCGTGGGGCCGTTTCGGCCCCGAGTCCTTCACCGGCTGACCAGCGCCAACCGATTGTCGATCACGGAGGATGATGATCATGCAGGTTTTCGTGGCAGGCGGGAGCGGGGTCCTGGGACGGCGCCTGGTGCCGCAACTCGTGGCGCGGGGGCATCAGGTGACGGCTACAACGACGAGTCCGGCCAAGCTGGATCTGTTGAGGCAGCTGGGTGCCGAAGGGGTCGTGATGGACGGGCTGGACGCGCTGTCGGTCGGTGAGGCAGTGGCCGCCGCCGGGCCGGACGCGATCGTGAATCAGATGACGGGCCTTTCGGAAGCGCACGCCGGCAAGCCCAACCTGAGGAAGGCCGACCGCTTCTTCGCCACCACCAACCGGCTCCGCAGCGAGGGGATCGACCACCTGCTGGCCGCGGCCGAGGCGACGGGCGTCTCCCACGTCGTCGCGCAGGGCCACGCCAGCTTCAATGGACTCCGCGAGGGCGGCTGGGTCAAGAGCGAGGAGGACCCGCTGGAGGTGGTGGAGGGGACGAAGGCGATCAGTCATCTCGAGGACGTGGTCGTCAGGGCTGGTGGTACGGTCCTGCGCTACGGGGCGTTCTACGGGCCCGGCGCCAACGACGATCAGGTCAAGATGGTGCGCAAGCGGATGTTCCCGCTGGTCGGGGGTGGCACCGGCTACTTGTCGTGGGTGCATGTGGACGACGCGGCGAGCGCGACCGTTCTGGCGGTGGAGCGGCAGGCAAAGGGCGTGTTCAACATCGTCGATGACGAGCCGGCCCCGGTCAGCGAGTGGCTTCCCCATCTCGCGGAGTGTGTGGGGGCCAAAACGCCGCGGCGCGTCCCCACGTGGCTGGCCCGGCTGCTGGCAGGCGAGATGGCGGTGGGCATGATGACCGAGGGTCGTGGCTTCTCCAACGCCAAGGCCAAGCGGGAACTCGGCTGGCAACCGCGCTACCCCTCGTGGCGCCAGGGCTTCAAGGAGGAGTCGGCGTGAGCAGGACAGAGGAGTTCCTGGAGCTGCGGCCGCTGCTGTTCTCGATCGCCTACCGGATCCTCGGCAGCGTGAGCGAGGCCGAGGACGCCGTCCAGGAGACCTGGCTGCGCTTCGAGGCATCCCCGACCGAGCCCAGGTCGGTCAAGGCCTTCCTCTCGGCCGCGGTGACCCGGATCTCGATCGACGTGCTGCGCTCGGCCCGCGTCCGGCGGGAGGAGTACGTCGGGCCGTGGTTCCCCGAGCCGCTGCTCGCCGACCCCTATGAGGATCCGGCGCGGTCGGCGGAGCTGGCCGACTCGGTGTCGATGGCGGCCCTGTTGCTGCTCGAGCGCCTCAGCCCGCTCGAGCGAGCGGTCTTCGTGCTGCGGGAGGTGTTCGACTTCGGCTTTCCCGAGGTCGCGTCGGCGGTGGGGCGCTCGGAGGCGGCGTGCCGTCAGCTGGCGGTGCGGGCGCGGCGCCACATGGCCGCCGGCCGGCCCCGCTTCGAGGCGGACCGCACAGAGCGGGAGGAACTGGCGTCCCGGTTCTTCGACGCCCTCCGCGAAGGCGACGTCGTGGGCCTGCAGGACCTGCTTGCGGCCGACGTGTCGATGGTCGGTGACGGTGGCGGCAAGGCCCCGCAGCTGGCCAGGGCGGTCATGGGCGCCGAGAAGGTGGCCCGGCTTCTTGCCTCGGTCTTCCCCCGGATGGCCCGGATCGACGTGACGTTCGAGCCGCACGAGGTCAACGGCCAGCCGGGCGCGATCTTCCGCGACCGGGACGGCCAGGTGCTCCACGCCCTGGCGCTCGACATACTCGACGGGCGGATCCGGACGATCCGCTCGGTGATCAACCCCGACAAGCTCGGGCACGTGGGCCCGGTGGCGGACGCCTGGGCAGTCGACCGCGAACTGAGACAGGCACACCGCCCCACGCGATAGCCGCGACAGCCGACAGCACCTCAAGGACGTCATCCCGCTGGTTGTCGGCGGACCGAGTCGCGGACGACGATGTTCCCGATGTGTACGGCGCGCAGGACCTCGGCAGGACTCCTGCGTCCCGGACTTGTCTGTAACCGTTTTCGTTCGTTGGTTGCGCGAGCAGTCAGGCAGGTGAAAGGGGCCGGTAGACGCCGAACTTCGTTCGTCAGGGCCATGACCTGATCAGATGGCTCGCGGTGGCCGTCATCCAGGCCGGTACTCCGTCAACCTTGACGCGTACCCATCACGGTGCTTCCATCCCCACCGTGTAAACGGTTTAACTTCCCCGGAGTTCCCGGCGCCAGCTGCGGACGGGCGCCGTCGACTCCACCGTGAGTGACCCAGGAGAGAGGTTGTCATGCTCATGAAAAGTCGATGGCGAGTCACACATTGGGCGCGCGTCACCGTCGCAGTGGTTCTGGCCGTCTGCGCCATGTCGGCCGCCGGCCCCGCGAACCCC
>NZ_VJZC01000719.1 GCF_009377185.1 Streptomyces spongiae | reverse complement strand
GCCCCGGTGCCACCCTCCATCTCACCCGGGCGGCACGCTCGACACGACCGGCAGCAGCAGCGCGGTGGCGTTGTCGTGCCCGCCGGCCTCCAGGGCGTACCCGACGAGTGCCCGCGCCTCGACCGCCGGACCACCACCACCGCCGCCGGTCCCGGCCCCGGCACGCCGCACCACCGCGCTCAGCCCCTCCGTGTCCGGCAGGTACCGCCACAGCCCGTCCGTGCACAGCAGCAGCCGGCCGGAGTACCGCGGCCGGTAGCTCCGGACATCGGGCACCGGCTCGTCGGCGTCGGCGCCCAGCCATGCCGTCAGGGCGTCGAGGTCACCCGTGTCGTCCTCGGTGAGTGCCGTGCCGGGCCCCTCGTCCGGCAGCCAGTAGGCGCGGCTGTCCCCGACGGCGGCGCTCCAGACACCCTCCGGTCCGGCGACGCCTGCGACGTACGTACAGGCCGGAGCGACGGTGGACGCGGGGTCGTGGTGGTCCGCGGCGGCACCGGCAGGCCCCACGAGAGCCGCGACCGCCCGGTGCGCACGCACCGCGGACCCGACGAGCGCGACCTCCGGCAGCACTCCCGAACCCAGCTGGGCGACAAGGTGGTTGAGCCCCACGTCGGCCGCCACCCGTGCCGCCCGCTCGGCCCTGGGCGACATGGACACCCCGTCACAGACGACCCCGACCGTCCACGCCCCGGTCGTGCCCAGCGCGATCGCGTCCGCGTTGACGCCCCGCCGAAGGCCCTAGGGCCCTTCTGATGGATCTCCGCGGCGTCACGACGCCCGGCACGCACCCTCGCCGCACGGCGCGAAGGGACAGGTGGCTCCGCCACATGACCTTTCACACCGCACTCCCCCAGCCTTCGGCCGGGGGGGACCCCCAGCGCACGCATCGGACGCCGCTCCTTCCTCCACGGAGATCCATCAGAAGGGCCCTAGCCGCTGACCCCGGCCGCACCGCCGTCCACCGTGATCTCGACATGCGCCCGGAACGCCGGCTGGGCGGCACCGCAGTCCCAGCAGTGCCCGTCCGGGGCGACCGTTCCACCGCACTGGGCACAGCCCACGCTCTCGCTCATTTGTCCCATCGGTCTCATCGGTCCGCATCCTGCCACCCGATCGCGTCGGGAAACCCGACAGAAGGTGTCCGGCTTCCAGGACACCCTGGACGAGACGCCGGTTCCGGAGCCGGTGTCCGTCAGGGTGGCAGTTCACGCACAGGAGGTTCGGCAATGACAGGTCCGCTTGAGGGCAAGGTCGCACTGGTCGCGGGGGCGACGCGCGGGGCGGGGCGCGGGGTCGCCGTGGAACTGGGGGCCGCCGGCGCCACCGTGTACGTCACCGGCCGCACCACGCGGGAACGGCGCTCGGAGTACGAGCGACCGGAGACCATCGAGGACACCGCCGACCTCGTCACCGCGGCGGGCGGCCACGGTATCGCCGTACCCACCGACCACCTCGACCCGGACGCCGTCCGTGCGCTCGTGGACCGTATCGCCGACGAGCAGGGCCGGTTGGACGTCCTCGTCAACGACATCTGGGGCGGCGAACTGCTCTTCGACTGGGACGCCCCGGTCTGGGAGCACGACCTCGACAAGGGCCTGCGGCTGCTGCGGCTGGCCGTCGAGACGCACGCGATCACCAGCCACCACGCCCTGCCCCTGCTGCTGCGCCGGCCCGGCGGTCTGGTGGTCGAGATGACCGACGGCACCGCCGACTACAACCGCGACAACTACCGGGTCTCCTTCTTCTACGACCTCGCCAAGTCGTCCGTCCTGCGCATGGGGTTCTCTCTGGGCCACGAACTGGGCCCACGCGGCGCCACCGCCGTGGCCCTCACCCCCGGCTGGCTCCGCTCGGAGATCATGCTGGAGACCTTCGGCGTCACCGAGGACACCTGGCGGGACGCCCTGGAGCGGGTGCCGCACTTCTGCATCTCCGAGACCCCGCGTTACGTCGGCCGGGCCGTCGCCGCCCTGGCCGCCGACCCCGAGGTCGCCCGCTGGAACGGCCGGTCCCTCTCCAGCGGCGGCCTCGCCCAGGAGTACGGGTTCACCGATCTCGACGGCAGCCGGCCCGACGCCTGGCGTTACCTCGTCGAGGTCCAGGACGCGGAGAAGCCGGCGGACGCGACGGGATACCGCTGAGAACACTACGTTCTGCCGCATGAATGCGACGCATCCGAAAAGGCACGAGACGCACCAGACGCATCCCTACAGCCCCACGAAGCGCTTCGAGGGGTACGGGGCCTTCATCACGGGCGCGGCCCGCGGCATCGGCGCGGCCACCGCCCGGCGGCTGGGCGAGGAGGGCGCCCGTGTGCTCGTCACCGACGTGGATCTGGACGCGGCGGAGAAGACGGCCGCGGAACTGCGCGAGCGAGGGCTGGCGGCCGAGGCGTACGGGTGCGACGTCGGCGACCGGACGTCCGTGGAGGCGGCCGTCGCGTACGCCGTGGACGCCTTCGGCTCGCTCGACGTGCTGGTCAACAGTGCGGCCTGCTGCACACCCGACGTCCCGCTCTTCGAGGACGAGCCCGACGAGGCGTGGGCGCGCGACCTCGACCTCACGCTGACCGGTGCGTACCGCTGCTGCCGCGCGGCGCTCCCGCATCTGGTGGCCTCGGGGCGCGGTGCGATCGTCACCATCGGTTCCGTGAACGGCATCCAGGACTTCGGCAACCACGCCTACAGCGCCGCGAAGGCCGGGCTGATGTCGCTGACCCGTACCCTCGCCGGGCATGCGGCGCCGCGCGGGGTCCGCGTCAACCTGGTGGCGCCGGGCACGGTCCGCACCTCGGCGTGGGAGGGCCGCGACGACGACCTCGACTCCGTGGCCCGCGTGTACCCGCTGGGGCGGGTCGGCGAGCCGGAGGACATCGCGGCGGCGGTCGCGTTCCTCGCCTCACGGGACGCGGCCTGGATCACGGGGACGACGCTGTGCGTGGATGGCGGCCTCCTGGCGGTCAACACGGCGTTCCAGCAGGCGATCCGGGCAGTTCCGTGACGTTCCCGGCTTCGGACGGACCCCGGGACGGAGCGCCGTCCGGGTAGAACTGGGCGTACCAGCGGCGCAGGGCCTTGATGCCCTTCTCGTGCGGAAGCAGGACGGGGCGAGGCTGGTGGATCTTGTGATCCCAGATCCGGACCTCCTCGCGCACCTCGTCCAGGGCTTCCGCGCGGAAGACGAGCTTGAGCGCGGGCGCCAGGAACGGCAGGCGGGACGGTTTGCGGACGTAGTACAGCATCCGCATCTCGCTCGTACGGTCGTCGACGGGTGTGGTGAGGGCGACGGCGGTCACCGAGAGGACGGGGCCGTGGGCGCGGACCACCATGACGCCCGGCCCGTACATGAAGGCGTCGAAGGTGTTGTCGATGTCCCAGCCGAACACGCGTCGGCGGATCCGGCCGCGGACCTCGGCGAAGGGACCGTCCGTCCGCAGGTCCTGGACGGGGGGCTCGCTCTGACCGTGGATGAAGTGGAAGTGTGACTCGTCCACGATGTTCTCGCGCATCTCCTGAATGTGGATGCGCGCGCGGCACGTGTCGTCGATGGGCGTGGTGAAGTCCCTGGACTCGGTCTCCGGGATGGCCGGTACCTCCCACGACGGCTCACCCGGCCCGGCGTGGACGAAGACGAGCCCGCTGTGCTCACGGACCGGGAAGCCGCCGAGGGACACCTTGGGGGTGCGGACGGCGAACGGTGCCTCCACGCACCGCCCGTCCGCACCGAAGCGCCATCCGTGGAACGGGCATTCCACGGTGCCGTCCACGACCTTCCCGCCGGCTCCCAGGTGCGCGCCGTAGTGCGGGCAGTGCGCGTCCCGTACGGCGGGCCGGCCGTCCGCTCCGCGGAAGGCGATGAGGGCACGTCCGAAGTAGTGCAGGCTGACGACCCGGCCCGGCCGCAGCTCGGAACTGCGGAGCACGGCGTACCAGCCGTACGGCACGGAGGGCATCGGGTACTGGTCGGCTCGCGGATCGCGAGGCAGGTCGAGCAGCTTGTCATGGCTACGGCGAAAGCGCATGCCCCGATGCTAACGACCTTGCTCTGTCTTCCAGGGCCCTCATGCCTCGCGCAGGCCTCAGGCCTCTTCCAGAGCTTCGCCGAACTCGCGGAGCACCTTGCCGTGATGGCTGTGGGCGAGCTGGTGTCCGACTGCCAGGACCAACGCAACAGGCCATTCAAGGATGTCCAGGGCGGCCATTACAGCGACGCCGCCGAGAAAGGCGAGCTGCTCCGGAGGGGGAAGTTCGAGACGCGTGCCGAGCACGTCGAGCGTGACGGCGTGGCGGGCGACAGCCTGTTCGGCCGCCGCGCTGGCCGACGGCGTATCCACGGCCGAGGCACCGGGCCGGACAGTGCGAGCCTCCTGGGTGGTGGTCGTTGCGGTCATGGTTGCCATCCGTTCCATCGCCCGACCAGGAACTCGTCGGCGATGAGTTGTGGCGTTTTTCCTTCTTGTCCACGATATCCACGGCGTAGGGGTGGCGCATGGGCACGCGGTGGGGGTGGG
>NZ_VJZC01000718.1 GCF_009377185.1 Streptomyces spongiae | reverse complement strand
CCTCAGGGAGCCGGGCCTTCGCCGTGCGGGGGTGTGGCTGTGCGTACCGGCCCCGCTGTCTCGTGTCAGCCGCCCGGGACCGGGCGTGCCGATGTCGTCCCTCGTGGCATCCGGTCGGAGTGCGGCGGCCGGCGGCTGCCGGCCGGGGTGACCGGGATGCGCTCCGAGCGTGTGGTGTGCGGGCCCGACGCCCGGTGCAGCGGCGGCCGGGCGGACCGGGCCGCGATGGACGGGTCCTGGCCCCCGGCGGACTCGTGGGTGGGCGTCCGCAGCGCGGAGGCCCCGATCGGTGCCGCGGCAGGCGCGGTGGCCGTGCCCGGACGGGCGAGCCAGGTGTCCCGCAGCGACAGGATCCGGGCCTCGGCCCGGGCGATGAGGGGCTCGAACCAGGGCAGCGCCAGCAGGATCAGCAGACCGGCGGCCCAGCCAAGCACGACGTCGCTCAGCCAGTGTGTGCCGAGGTAGACCGTGGTCAGGCCCACACCGAGCGAGGTCACGGCGGACAGCGCGGACAGCCAGCGCCGGGCTGCCGGCGTGGAGGCCAGATAGGCGAGGATGCCCCAGGTCACGACGGCGTTCGCGGTGTGGCCCGAAGGAAATATGTCGCCGCCCAGCCACATCTCGTTCGAGCCGATCGAGGTCGCGTAGTGCGGCCCGAGGCGGCCCATGCCGATCTTGGCGGCGCCGACGGTGATGTTCAGCAGCAGCAGGGACACGCCCAGCGCGAGCAGTGGGCGCAGGGTGTGCTGCCGCCAGGAGCGCCAGCCCAGCCACGCCGACACCATCACGGCGGTGGGACCGCGCTGGCCCAGGACCACGTAGTAGTCCAGGAACGCGTGGATCTCCGGCCACTGCTGGTACGGGCGGAAGAACATGACCTGCCAGTCGAGGCGGACCAGCCACGAGGTGATGACCACGGCCCACACGATGGCCGCGTAGAAGGCCAGGGTGGCCAGGAAGAGCACCACCCTGTGCCGGCTCATCACCGGCACATCGATGTGGGCCGGTCGTTCCGGCTCACGGTCCAGTCGCTCGAAGACCCGCTCCATGCGGGTCAGCAATCGTTCGGTACGCACTCACGCGACGTTACAGCGAGTGAGCTCTCTTCCGGTGCGATTCCCTCGCTTTGTGATGACGATGTGATGTGGGATTGCTCTCAGCGGAGGTTTATTTTCATGGAATCCGTAATCAGCGGGGCGCGCTGCCTTCAATTCCACTGATCATTCGGCATCCTGGTTTTATGGTGCTTTTGGATTCGTTCACCGATTGCTGGTGTGGACTTCTCCATCCGCTCACAGAACGTTCGCCCAGGGTGAGCGGACCGGTCAGGGCGGACCGGAGCCATTGAGCCAGAACGCCCCGTAGAGCGCGGACGCCACCGCGACTGCCCCGAGGGCCGACGCGGACCTGGTCGTACGCGGCGTGGCCAGGGCCCTGGCGAGTGGCAGCAGCAAGGGGAAGGCGGGCATCAGCAGGCGCGGTTTCGAGCCGAAGTAGCTGGACGCGCAGAGGGCGAGCGCGACCACGACCCCCGTGTAGACCAGCAGCGGCAGCGGCTGCCCCTGCCGGACGCCCACCACGTACAGCCAGACCACCAGCCCGACCCCGACGACCAGGCCGACGCCGGCGAGGGCCGACGGGAACGACGTGAACTTGTCGGCGACGAACCGGGCGAAGGCGTACCCCCCGTCGAAACCGTTGCGCCAGCCCGCCTGCACGTCCAGGTACCCGAGCGGGCCCTTGCCCGTGCGGTGGCCCACCCACAGCACGTACCCGGCGGCGCCGACCGGCGCGAGCAGCATGCCCAGGGCGCGCCGCCACGCGGGGGCGCCGTTCGGTTCCGGCACCCTCCGATCCCGTACGAACGAGGGAGCCAGCGCCGCCACCCACACCGCCGCGACCACCGCCAGGCCCACCGGACGGGTCAGCCCGGCGAACGCGGCGAGCGTGCCCGCGGCCACCCAGCGGCCGGTCAGGACCGCGTACAGCGCCCAGGCGGCGAGCGCGGTGAACAGCGACTCGGAATACGCCATCGACTGCACGATCCCGACGGGCAGCACGGCCCACACCAGCACCGCGCAGACCCCGACACGCCCGCCCGTCTCCCACCACCGCCCTTCCAAGGCCGCGCTTCGCGCCTTCTTTTCTGCGTACACGTGGTCCGCCACGGCGAAGATCCCCCAGGCCGCGGTCAGCGAGGCGAGCGTGCTGACGACGAGGCCCGCGTCCGCGTACGACAGTGAGGTCACCGCCGACACGGCGCGCTCCAGCCAGGGCAGCAGCGGGAAGAAGGCCAGGTTCGAGTGGACGTCGCCGTTAGGGAGGCGGACCTCGTAGCCGTAGCCCAGGTCCGCGACCCTGACGTACCAGAGCGAGTCCCAGCGGGCCGACAGCAGGGTGTGCGCGCTCTTGTCGCGCGCCGCGCTCCACACGGCGAGGGCGACGAGACCCAGGGCGCGCACCGCGGCGTACCCGAGGAGCGCGGGGGCGGCCCTTGAGAGGAGGAGCGGCGCCGGGCGCGTTGCAAGATCGGTCACGCGCTCGATTATCGGGGCCGCCCGGAACCGGGTGGCCTTTTCGGGCGTGTCGGCCGGTGGCGGGGGAGGGGAGCGTGGCGCACGCCACACGCTGTCCGAACGTTCCATGAGAGGCCCACCACGTGCCACTGGCGAGATCTCGCGTACCCTGACGACTCACTCGCCTTTGTTGCGCGGGCCTGGGACACCGCTCCTCCCGGGCCATAGCCGTCGGGGAGTCCCCACCCCGAGGCCCGCCGAACGCGAGGGATCATCTGGGAGGTACGTACATGTCCGGGACGACCACGGCTGCTGCGCGGTGCCGTCGGGCGGCCGGGGACGGTGCCAACCGCTGGGTCGTCCTCGTCGTCCTCTGCGCCAGCCTGCTGCTCGTGGCTGTCGACGCCACCGTGCTGCACGTCGCGGTGCCGGCCGTCACGGAGGACCTCAAGCCCAGCGGCGTCGAGCTGCTCTGGATCGTCGACGTCTACCCGCTCGTGTGCGCCTCGCTGCTGATCCTCTTCGGCACGCTGGGCGACCGGATCGGCCGCAGACGGGTCCTCCTCCTCGGATACGCGCTCTTCGGCGTCGCCTCGGGCCTGGCGGCCTTCGCCGACAACGCCCCGGTGCTGATCGGGGCCCGGGCGCTGCTCGGCGTCGGCGGCGCAATGATCATGCCCGCGACGCTGTCGATCCTGCGGCAGGTGTTCCCCGACCGGCGTGAGCGGGCGATGGCGATCGGCGTCTGGACCGGCGTGGCAGCGGTCGGCGCCGCCGTCGGACCCCTGCTCGGCGGCTTCCTGCTGGAGCACTTCTGGTGGGGCGCGGTCTTCCTCGTCAACATCCCGCTGATGCTCGTCAGCCTGCCGATCGGGCGCATGCTGCTGCCCGAGTCGACCGGTGACCGCGACGGGCCCTGGGACGTGGTCGGCGCGCTGATGGCCGCCGCCGGTCTCTTCGGCGTCGTCCTCGGGGTGAAGCGGCTCGGCGGCGGGGAGAGCCCGTTCGACCTGTACACGCTGCTGCCCCTGGTGCTGGGCGCCGGGCTGGTGGCCGCCTTCGTACGGCGGCAGCGGCGGCGCGCCCACCCCCTGGTGGACCTGCGGATGTTCGCACGCCCCGCGTTCAGCACGTCCGTCGGCTGCATCGTGCTCGCCATGCTGGCGCTGGTGGGCCTGGAGCTGATCGCGGCGCAGTATCTGCAGCTGGTGCTGGGGCTGTCCCCGCTGGAGACGGGCCTCAGGCTGCTGCCGCTCACGATCGCGGCCATGGCGGCCGGGCTGGTCGGGTCGCACATGCTGCGCCGCTTCGGTCCCCGTCGCATGGTCTCCTCGGGCTTCGGCCTCACGGCGGCCTCGGTCGTCCTGCTGACCGTGATGGGCGACCAGGACAACCCCGTCCTGCTGCTCGTCGGCTTCATCCTGCTCGGGTTCGGCCTGGAGACGACGCTCTTCGGGGCGTACGAGTCGATGCTCAGCGAGGCGCCCCAGGCCCAGGCGGGCGGGGCCGCGGCCATCGGCGAGACCTCGTACCAGCTCGGCGCGGGCATCGGGATCGCCCTGCTCGGCAGCGTGATGAACGCGGCGTACGCGCCCGGACTCTCCGGCGTGCCCGGCGTCCCGGCGTCGGCCTCGGCGGCGGCCGGGCACTCCCTGGGCGAGGCGTACGAGGTGGCCGGGCGGCTGGGCGGTTCGTCGGGCGAGGCGCTGCGCCGCGCCGCGCGGGACTCCTTCGTGCACGGGCTGCATGTGACGTTGCTGGTCAGCGCGGTGTTGCTGGTGCTGGGCGCGGTGATGGCGCTGCGGCTGCCGCGGCACATGGAGTGCGGGGCGCCTGCGGCGGGCTCGGCGGATGTCGCTCCGGTGCCCGCGCCCCGGGGGGAGCCTCGCGGGGCGAACGGGAAGGTGCGGGCGGAGTCGTCCGTGAGTTGAGGTGGGTGGGCGGCTGCGGGTACGTCGTGGTTGCTCGCGCCCACGCGGCGGAGCCGCAAATTGACACAGCCCCGCGCCCCTAAAAG
>NZ_VJZC01000717.1 GCF_009377185.1 Streptomyces spongiae | reverse complement strand
GTGGTCGTCGGTCGGGTGCGGCGTCGGAGGTGTCAGGGGCATCGGGGCCCGGGCGTGCCGACGGGGGAGGAGGGACGCCGTGGTGACGATGCCGGCGGCGGCGAGTCTGCGCAGGTCGACCAGGGTGTGGAACGCCGGGCGTCCCAGGGTCCGGGCTATGTCCGCGGCCGTGCGCACCCCGTCCACCTGGCCGAGGACGGCCTCCTGGCGGGCCGGGACCGGTGGCTCGGCATGGCGGCCGGCCCGGATCAGCGGTGCGCTGTCCGTCGCCGTGTCGGGCCAGATGCGGTGCAGCAGCTCGCGGCGGCGCACGGTCTCGCGCTCCAGCGCGGCCACCGGTACGGGCCGCACCGCGCCGAGCCAGTGCGCGGCCCCGTACTGGAAGCGGGCGGGCGCGCTGGACGGGCCGAGTACGAAGTACGCCGCGTCGAACAGCGCCCCCGTGTGGCACAACTCCAGCGCGCCCTCGGTGACCCGCCCGCTGTCGACCAGGTACCGCCCGACCCGCCGTCTCTCTCCCGCCTGCGTGACCGCCTCCCGCCATCCCTCGGCGTCCAGGACACCGCCGGCGGTGAGGAGCACGTCGAGGCCCGGGGTCTCGGGGCTCTCGGCGTGCACGACCTGGCCGTCGCAGAGGTAGAGCGTGCCGCGCTCGCGGAGCAGGACTCCGGTGGCGCGCTCGGCGGCGAGCCGGTGGAGCATGGGCGACAGGGCGGCGCTGTCGACCGGCCGCGGACGCGTGGGAAGCCGGGGCGGGGGCGTGCGCGGTGTGCTGACCACGGTCATCCCAGTACCAGCCGTCCGGCCATCTCACCCAGGCGGATGCGGGCGAGGGCGAGGTTGCCGTCGGCTCGGGCGAGCCAGAGGTGGAGGAAGACGCTGCTGTCGAAGGTCGTCCGGACGAAACGGAGGACGTGGTACGTGTCGCGGTTGCTGACGATGAGGTCCTCGACGGGTGGGTCCTCGCCGTCCCAGCCGGAGCCCTCCTCGGGTGCGAACGCGCCGTGTTCGGCGGCGAGCCGGGCCAGCTCCGCCGCTTCGGCCGCGGTCGTCTCGTGGTCACCGCCGGGTGCTTCGCCGACCGTGCCCAGCGCCAGGCCGCTGGTCCAGTCGACCACCGCGGCGCCCAGGGCACCGGGCAGCCTCATGGCTTCCACCAGACACTCGTCGATTCCGGGCACCGTGGCTCCCCTCCCGCCTCGGGTACGGCTGAGTGACCACGAAGCTACGCAACGTGTGTGTGAGGAGTAAGTGTTCTGGCATTTTCCAGTGGAACATGCGCCGAGTGACTAAGGTGGGTCGACTGTCCCCGTTTCGGGGGGTGTTGATGCCTGTTCGAGGGTATGGGCGCTGAACTGCGGTGATGGACCCGGGCGATGGTCCGCGCGGGCCGGTGCGGGGCGTCAAGCCGGCACACGTGGGCGCACGTGTTGAAGCACGGGGGCGCAGTGTGCGCCGGTGCTGTGCGGGCGGGGCCGCCGGAGCCGCCGGTGTCTACAGGCCCAGGAGGGCCGTCGGGTGGTCGCCGCCCGACTCGGTCACGATCTCGGCCGGTGTCTGCGCCTTCCGTACGAGGGCGAAGTGGATCTCTCCCTGCCCGGTCGGCGCGAAGCCGTGGATCGCGGGGCGGGGGAGGGAGTTGTAGGCGTAGTGGTGGGCGAAGTAGTACGCGCCCGTGTCCAGGGCGGCCGCGTAGTCACCCTGGTCCAACAGGGGCAGGGACTGGCCCTCGGCCAGCAGGTCGCCGGAGAAACAGGCGGGGCCGGCGATGTCCTGGACGACGTCGGGCCCCTCCTTGGGGCGCCCCTTCGAGTCGTAGGCGGCGATGCGCAGAGGCCATGAGGCCGGCGCGTAGACCGTACGGGTCGCCACCTGGACCCCGGCGTGTGTGACCGCGATGGGCCGGCCGCCCGCGCGCTTGGCGTACTCCACGCGGGCGACCACCGTGCCGTGCTTGGCGAGCAGCGACCGGCCGAACTCGGTGACCAGTCCGTACCGCCCGTCGAACAGTCCCGGTACGGCCTCGGACAGCAGGCGGGCGTACTGCGCGTACGTCGGGGTGGTGGCGTCCGAGGCGAAGTTGACCGGCAGGCCGCCGCCGATGTCGATCGTGTCGATCTGGCGCCGCCCGAGGCGGTGGTTGATCTCCTCGGCGAGCGCGTACGTCTCCTCCACGCCCCGTGCCATCAGCGAGAGCGGGACACCCTGGGAGCCGGCGTGCGCGTGCAGCCGGGTCAGCCAGGGGCGCTCCGCGCAGGTGCGGACGACCCACTCCCGGGCGCCCTCGTCCTGGAGCGCCACTCCGAACTTCGACGTGGTCGTCGCGGTGGACGTCGCGTCGATGGTGCCGCCGCCGACCTGCGGGTTGACCCGGATGCCGATGGGTGAGCGGGTGGGGGCCGAGCGGACCAGGGCGTCGATGCGGTCGAGCTCCTGGGGGTTGTCCGCGTTGACCGCGATGCCCAGGGCCAGTGCCTCGCGCAGTTCGGCCGGGGTCTTGGCCGGGGAGTCCAGGACGGTCCGGGCCGGGGTGATGCCCGCGGCTCGCGCGAGCGCCAGCTCGCCGGGGCTGGCCACCTCCGCGCCGATACCCGACTCGTGCAGCAGGCGCAGTACGGGCACGAGAGGCGTCGCCTTCACGGCGAAGGCGTGCAGGACCGGCGTGCCCGGTGCGGTCACGGCGTCGAACGCCGCCCGCAACGCCGCCGCCGACGCCCGGATGCCCTCGACGTCGAGAAGCCCGATGACCGGGCTGCCCGGCCCCACCAGCCCCTGCTCCACGGCCGCGCGGATCGCCTCGTCCCGCCGCGCGGTGCGCTCCTCGTCGGCGCCGTCTGCGAATCCGTGCTCCATGTCCTCCATCGTGGCCCCCGTTGTCGTGTTGTGCGTGTTCGCGGCCTGGTGGCCGTGTGCCTGTCCGGGGCTTCTTCTGTCCAGTGTGTCCAGCCAAACACCTGCGGCGGGTCCCCGCTGGCGTAAAGGGTGTATTGACTAGTTCTATTCAGCGGTTCAGGATGTGAATGGGCAGTGCAACAGTCCGTAGCCAGTCCGTAGCCCGCATCAGACCGCCAGGAGGCAGCCCATGTCAGGACCACGCCCCGTCCGAGCACCGCGCGGTACGGAACTGAGCGCCCTGGGATGGCAGCAGGAAGCCGCGCTGCGCATGCTGCAGAACAACCTCGACCCCGAGGTCGCCGAGCACCCCGACAAGCTCGTCGTCTACGGCGGCACCGGCAAGGCCGCCCGTGACTGGCGCTCCTTCGACGCCATGGTGCGGACGCTGCGGACCCTGAAGCAGGACGAGACCATGCTCGTGCAGTCGGGCCGTCCCGTCGGTGTCATGCAGACCCACGAGTGGGCGCCGCGCGTACTGATCGCCAACTCCAACCTGGTGGGCGACTGGGCCAACTGGGAGGAGTTCCGGAGGCTGGAGCAGCTCGGCCTCACCATGTACGGGCAGATGACCGCCGGTTCGTGGATCTACATCGGCACCCAGGGCATCCTGCAGGGCACGTACGAGACCTTCTCCGCCGTGGCCGCCAAGCGGTTCGGCGGGACGCTCGCCGGGACGATCACCCTGACCGCCGGGCTCGGCGGCATGGGCGGCGCCCAGCCGCTCGCCGTGACGATGAACGACGGCGTCGCGATCTGTATCGACTGCGACCCGCGCGCGATCGAGCGCCGCATCGAGCACCGCTACCTGGACGTGAGGGCCGACTCCCTGGAGCACGCCCTCCAGCTCGCCGTCGAGGCCCGTGACGCCCGCCGGCCGCTGTCCATCGGGCTGCTCGGCAACGCGGCGGAGCTGCTGCCGCGCATGCTCGCCGAGGGCGCGCCCGTCGACATCGTCACCGACCAGACCTCCGCGCACGACCCGCTGGCGTACCTGCCGCTGGGCGTCGACTTCGACAACATGGCCTCCTACGCGGCCAAGGACCCCGCCGGCTTCACCACCCGCGCGCGCGAGTCGATGGCCCGGCACGTCGAGGCCATGGTCGGCTTCATGGACGCCGGTGCCGAGGTCTTCGACTACGGCAACTCGATCCGGGGCGAGGCCGAACTCGCCGGGTACGAGCGGGCGTTCGCCTTCCCCGGGTTCGTGCCCGCCTACATCCGCCCGCTGTTCTGCGAGGGCAAGGGCCCCTTCCGGTGGGCGGCGCTGTCCGGTGAGGCGTCGGACATCGCCAAGACCGACAAGGCGATCCTCGACCTCTTCCCGGAGAACGAGTCCCTCGCCCGCTGGATCAAGATGGCCGGGGAACGGGTCCACTTCCAGGGCCTTCCCGCGCGCATCTGCTGGCTGGGGTACGGCGAGCGGGACCGTGCGGGCGAGCGCTTCAACGACATGGTCGCGAGCGGTGAGCTGGCCGCGCCGCTGGCCATCGGGCGGGACCACCTCGACTGCGGGTCGGTGGCCTCGCCGTACCGCGAGACCGAGGCCATGCTCGACGGATCCGACGCCATCGCCGACTGGCCGCTGCTCAACGCCATGGTCAACGTGGCTTCGGGTGCGTCGTGGGTGTCCATTCACCATGGGGGTGGGGTGGGTA
>NZ_VJZC01000716.1 GCF_009377185.1 Streptomyces spongiae | reverse complement strand
CCGCCGGGGGCCTCGTCCCCGGGGGCGGAGCGGGGCGGGACGCCGCCCGGGGCCTGGTCGATGTTGTCCGGTGGGGTCGCGTTGCGCCGGCCCGGGACCGTCGGAGGGCCTCCGCGTGGCGGCGGGGCACCGCTGGACGAGGGCTCCGCCGGCCCCTGCCCCACCGTGCCCGCCGCCGAGGCGAAGCGGTCGTCGAGGGAATCGGCCGCGGCCGTCGGCCCCGTGTCCTCGGTGGAGTCGTCGTACAGCTGCCCCCACCAGTCGTCCTCGCGACCGGTGGACCTCTCCCCCTGCTGGCTCATGCCCCTAATTGTCCACCGCCGGAGCCGGATGAAAACGGGGCTTCCGGAAAAACCGGCCAGGGGGCTGACCATCGCACGACGGCCCCGGAGGCGGCCTCGAACTGCGGTACGGCGTACGGCGATTCACCCGCCCTGGAGGACACCGCGCCGCGCGGTGTACCGCGGGGCCCACGGGAGAACCCCCCGGCGCCGTGCGCGCGGCGCCGGCCGGTGTGGCGCGACGCGCCGCCGCTCCGGCCAGGCGCGCCGACCGGGGCCGGCACGCGTACGAGAGGGGCTGGGCCGCACGGGACTGACCACGGCCCGAGCGCCCGCGACCTGCGTCTGGCTCCTCACTCCAGCACCCTGGGCTTATGGGAGCCGCGCAACTCCTGCTCGTCGGGGTGGTGCTCCTGCTCGGCCTGTGCGGAGTGCTGGTCCCCGGCGTACCGGGATCCTGGCTGGTGTGGGCCGCGGTCGCGTGGTGGGCGCTGGAGGACACCAGCGGCCTCGCCTGGTTCGTGCTGGTGGGCTCGACCGTGGTCATGCTGCTCTCCCAGGCGGTCCGCTGGATCCTGCCGCCCCGGCGGCTGCAGGCGAGCGGTGCGACCCCCCGCATGGCGGTGTTCGCCGGGGTCGGAGCGCTCCTCGGCTTCTGTCTGATACCGGTGATCGGGGCGATACCCGGCTTCATGGGCGGTATCTATCTCTCCGAACGGCTGCGGCTCGGCCGGCACCGCGAGGCCAGGGCGGCGCTGCGCACCGCGATGCGGTCGGGTGGCTGGAGCGTGCTGACGGAACTGTTCGCCTGTCTGCTGGTCACGATGACCTGGCTGTGTGCGGTGATCTGGGGCTGACGCAGGGCTGACACATCGGATCTCTCCCTTCTTATTGACGAGCACTCGCACCTTCTCTACGTTGACGCTCGGAATAGCTCCGATGAATCACTCCGGTGAATCACCTGCACGCGAACCACACCGCTTGAGCCGCCGGGAGGCACCATGTCCCGCCCGTCCGACGCGATACCCAGCCCTTCCAGACGTACGGTGCTCGCCACCGGCACGGCCCTCGGCGGAACAGTCCTCTCCGGGGGCCTGCCCGCCGCCCAGGCGAGCGCGGCCGCGCCCATCGCCCCCGAACTCTCCCCCTCAGACCCCTGGCGCACGGTCCTCGACGACGCCGACCTGGTCTGGCAGCGGATGCCAAAGACCTGGTACGAGGGCCCGTTCCTCGGCAACGGCTTCCTCGGCTCCGGGATCTACGCGGAGCCGGGCACCGGCCAGGAGGACGGCACGTTCACGGCGGTGCGCTTCAACGTGCAGCACTCCGAGGTCCAGGACCACCGCCCCGAGTTCGGCTCGCTGTTCGGGCTCGCCCGGCTCCCGATCGGCTACTTCACCCTGGAGCCCGTGGGCCGCATCACCGGCGTGGACTGGCGGCTCCGACTGCGCGACGCCGAGCTCACCGGCACGCTCACCACCGATCGGGGCACGCTCACGATCCGGGCCCTGGTGCACACCTCCCGCTCGGTGCTGGCCGTGGAGGTCACGCCCAGCGACGGCGAGCGCGGCTTCAAGTGGGTGTTCCATCCGGCGGACGCGATCAGCCCGCGCGCCGCGTTCAAGCCACTGCCGGACGGCTACCAGGGCAACCCGCCCGCCGAGGTCGGCGAGCGGGACGGCGTCTCCACGTCCGTACAGTCCCTGCTCTCGGGCGGGCAGCACGTGACGGCGTGGCGGGAGCGGACCTGGGGCGCGAGCCGGACGCTGTACGCCCACGTGGCGTACTCGTATCCGCAGAACACGGCGGCGGGCCGGGCGGTGCGAACGATCCGAAGCGCATCCCAACTCCCCTACTCCCAGGCGGCATTGACGCACCACACCTGGTGGCACGCCTACTACCGCAAGAGCTTCCTCTCGCTGCCCGACGCCCGTATCCAGCGCTTCTACTGGATCCAGCTGTACAAGACGGCGTCCGCCGCGCGCCGCGACGCGCCGGTGATGGCGACCTGCGGGCCCTGGCTGGAGCCCACACCGTGGCCCAACACCTGGTGGAACCTCAACGCGCAACTGGAGTACTGGCTCATCCACGGCTCCAACCACCTCGAACTCGACGCGATCACCCGGTCGTTGAGCGAGTTCCGGAAGAACCTGGTCAAGGAGGTGGCCGCCCCGTACGACGCCGACTCGATGGGCATCCCGCGCACCACGGACCCCCACCTCATCAACGGCGCGCAGAGCGCGCTCATGGGGTACGGCGTGGGCATCCCCGGCCAGGACCCGCCGACTCCCGAGGTCGGCAACCTGACCTGGGCCCTGCACAACGTCTGGCTCAGCTACCGCCACACCATGGACGAGTCGATCCTGAGGGACATCCTCTTCCCCCTGCTCCGCAAGGCGGTCAACTACTACCTCCACTTCCTGGAGCCCGGCCCGGACGGCAAACTGCACCTCCCGGCGACCTTCTCCCCCGAGTACGGCGGGAACTCACGGGACTGCAACTACGACCTGATGCTCCTGACCTGGGGCTGCCGCACGCTGCTGGACTCCGCCGACCTCCTCGGCATCGACGACGAGCTGGCGCCGCGCTGGCGCGAGGTACTGGCCAAGCGGGTGGCCTACCCGACCGACGAGAACGGCTTCATGATCGGCGCGGACATCCCCTTCGCGAAGTCGCACCGCCACTACTCGCACATGCTCGCCGTGTACCCCCTGTACGAGGTGACCGGCCGAACCACCGAGGAACGGGCCCTGATCGAGAAGTCACTGGCGCACTGGGTCGGCTTCGAGGGCGCGCTCCAGGGCTACACGTTCACCGGTGCGGCCTCGATGTCGGCACTGCTCGGCAAGGGTGAGGACGCGCTGGGCTACCTCGGGCAGCTCATGTCCCGCTTCATCCAGCCCAACACCATGTACCAGGAGTCGGGGCCGGTCATCGAGACGCCGTTGTCGGCCGCCCAGTCCCTGCACGACATGGTCTGCCAGTCCTGGGGCGGGATCATCCGCGTGTTCCCCGCGCTGCCCGCCGCCTGGGCGGACCTCACGGTCCACGACTTCCGTACCCAGGGTGCCTTTCTGCTCTCCGCGGTACGCAAGGGCGGCGTGACCCGCTGGGTCCGGCTGACCAGCGAGGCGGGGGCGCCGTGCGTCGTGCGGCACGGGGTCGCGGGGGCGGTCGATGTGCGCGATGGGAAGGGGCGGAGGTTGCGGTACTCGGACGCGGGTGAGGGTTCGATCCGTATCGCCTTGAGCAAGGGCGAGTCGGCCCTGATCACCGCCCGCGGCGACCGCCCCGACCTGACCGTCGCCCCGGTCCGACCGAACGAGGGGGCGCCGAGGTGGGGGCTACCGGCTGAGTGAGGGCAGGGTTTTCTTCGCCCCCAACGCCGCGTCCGAAATCCGCCAGCCCCACCACAGGCGATCACGCAGACTGGACAACGTGATCGATGAAGAGACCAGGTACGAGGCCGTGCGGAGCAGGGACGCCCGGTTCGACGGGGAGTTCTTCTTCGCCGTCGAGACGACCGGGATCTACTGCCGGCCGAGTTGCCCCGCGGTGACGCCGAAACGGCGGAACGTGCGGTACTACGCGACCGCCGCGGCCGCTCAGGGCGCCGGGTTCCGGGCCTGTCGGCGGTGCCGGCCGGACGCGGTGCCCGGGTCCGCCGCGTGGAACGTACGCGCGGACGTCGTCGGTCGTGCCATGCGCATGATCGGCGACGGCGTCGTCGACCGGGAGGGCGTCGCCGGGCTGGCCGTACGGCTCGGTTACAGCGCCCGCCAGGTGCAGCGGCAGCTCACCGCCGAGGTCGGCGCGGGACCGGTGGCGCTGGCCCGCGCGCAACGGGCCCACACCACGCGCGTGCTGTTGCAGACCACCGACCTGCCGATCACGGAGATCGCGTTCGCGTCCGGGTTCGCCAGCGTGCGGCAGTTCAACGACACGATCCGTGCCGTGTACGCCGCCACGCCCACGGAACTGCGTGCCGCCGCGCCCCGCCGGGGAGGCGGCACCGGCAGGCGGGCCGCTGCCCCGTCCGCCGGGATTCCGCTGCGGCTCGCCTACCGGGGGCCGTACCAGTCCGCCGCCGTCTTCGACCTGCTGGCCGACGAGGCGGTCCCGGGTGTCGAGGAGATGAGCGGCCCACCCGGGCGCCGCACCTACCGGCGCACGCTGCGGCTGCCGTACGGCCACGGGGTCGTCGCGGTCGACGAGCGGCCGGGCGGCGGTTCGGGGGGCGGTACGGTCGTGGATTCCGGCAGGGGGTCGGGG
>NZ_VJZC01000715.1 GCF_009377185.1 Streptomyces spongiae | reverse complement strand
CTCCAGCCCCCGCCCCCGCGGCCCGAAATGGCTGAGCCACTCCTCCCGCCGCCGTCGCCCCTCCGGGCTCAACGCGACCCCCTGCTCGGCGAGGTCGACGCCCTCCTCCGGAACGTCGGGTGAGTAACGGGGATTCGGAAGCAACGCGACCTCGTCCCCGCTGAGCGTCCCGAAGGTGGCGTGCTGCCCGGGGCTGGTCGCGGCGAGGAGGTCGTTGACACGGTCGACGACCTGCTCCACGTACAGCTTCCGCTGCCGCGGGCCACCGAGCGTGGGGTCGTCGACGGCGTCCCGGAACGCCTCGGTGAAGGCGCCGTCCGCGGCGAGTTCCAGCGGGCGGGCGGCGGCGATGACGGAGAACGACGTGAGCCGGTGCTGGTCGGCGTCGCGGGTCGCGGTCAGGCTGCGGGCCAGCTCGCGGACGGCGTCGACAGCGCCCTGTCCGGCGTAACAGGTGTCGAGGATCAGCAGGAGCCGCCGCAGACCGGTCTCCGTGACGATGCCGACGACGTCCTCGGTGGCCACCGCGGTGCCTTTGAGGAGGCCCGGGCGGCTGTCCTGGCACAGCACGTAGTGCCGGTCGTCGGACGAGCGGTCGCCGTGCCCGGTGTAGTAGAGGACCAGGACGCCGTCGCCCCGGTCGCCCTCGGCCGCCGCCCAGTCCGCCAGCTCCTTGCGCAGCCCCTGTGCCGTACAGCCGGACACGCGGTGCGGGGCCTCGTAGCCGAGCCGGGCGAGCAGGTCCGCCATGACGTCGAGATCCTTCGCGACGCACGGCAGTTCCTCAAGGTGGTCGTAGTCCCCATTGCCGGACACGACCGCCCACCGTGGTACGGAAGGGCCGGTCACAGCGGCTCTCCGGCCAGGCCCTCGGCGATGGCGGCGCCCGTCTCGGCGGCCGTCAGATGGCGCTCGATGGCGTGGGCCCGCCAGCCGTTGTCGACGAGGACGTCCGTGACCGACCTGTCCGCGTCCGGGAAGAGCGGGGCGAGTTCCTTCGCCAGGGCGACGACGTCCCGTCGGTCGCACAGGTTGCTCCAGCGGCGTACCGCACCGGGCCAGCGGCCTGTCCCGGCCCGCGGAGCCGGACGCAGGCGGTCGAAGACGAGATGCGGGGTGCCGAGCGGTGAACCGATGGTGACCAGGGTCGTGACCGGCCACTCGGGATGGGCGCACAGGGCCTCGTAGGCGACGACCGACCCGAGGGAATGGCCGACGAGTACGCGCGTGTCGGGGGCCACGCACGCGGCGATCTCCTGTTGGACCCGGTCGCGGACGCCGTCGTCGGTCAGATACCGGCGGACCTGCTTCAGCACCCCGATCAGGAAGCGGTCGGCCACCCCCGCCAGGAAGGACGACCTGCTGAGCGCGTACAACGCCCGTTGGACGGTGTACGGGACCGCCGCCTTGCTCCTGCTCTTCGCCGCGCTGTCCGGGGCGGGCACCCGGTCGGGCTCCAGACGGGCCGCTTCCTGCCACAGGGCCAGCAGTAGTTCGGCCTCGAAGGGATCGGTGACGTCGCGGTGGCCGTACGCCGGTTCTCCCTTGGCCGCGGCCGAGCCGGGTGGCCTGAACCAGTGTCCGTAGAAGGCGACTTCGATGTAGCTCGGCTTCAGGGACGGCCCGCCTGCCAGGCGTACCCCGTCGAGCAGCGCGGGCGCCACATCGCCGTGGAGCGAGTGTGTGCCCAGATACTGCTTGCCGATGCCGTGCACGACCACAATGGCTGCCATCAGCCCTACCCCCGCAGACGCTCCACGTAGGGCCGAGATCCTACCCGTGGTGGGCCATGCGGCGTGCGACGCGGCTCGTCAACAGCCGCTGTGCGCCGACACCTTGGGCCAGTGCTCCTGCAACGTCCGGACCGTTTCCGTGATCGCCGGCCGCCGGGTCGCACCCTGGCGCCACAGGGCGTACAGCCGCCGCACCGGCATGGGTTCGAGGGACACCTCGACCACTCCCGCGGGCAGCGGGCCACGCCCCAGGCGGGGGATCAGGCCGACACCGAGCCCCGCCGCGACGAGGGCGACGAGCGTCGGGTTCTCGTCGGCCTGGTGGACGATGTCCGGCTCGCACCCGGCCTCCCGGAGCGTACGGACCAGCCAGTCGTGACACACCCGCCCGGGCGGCTGACAGACCCACCGCTGCCCCTTGAGATCCGTACGGCGCACGGAGGGGCGCGCCGCGAAGGGGTGCCCCGCGGGCACCAGCAGGTCGGACAGATCGTCACCGATCACCGCGTGCTCCACCCCCGGAGGCGCCGGCAACGGTGCGATGTCCCAGTCGTGCGCGACCGCCATGTCGACCGCGCCCTTGGCCACCAGGTCCACGGACAGATGCGGGTCCACCTCCGTGAGACGGGTGTCGAGCGCCGGATGACGCCCCGCGAGATCGGCGAGCACCCCCGGCATCAGGCCCCGGGCCGCCGACGCGAACGCGGCGATCGTCAGCCGCCCCGCCGGCACCCCGCGCCGCTCCTCCAGCTCCGTCTCCGCCCGCTCGACGATCGCGAGCAACTCCTGTGCGGTGGCGGCGAGATGCTGCGCGTGCTCGGTGAGCCGGACACCGCGCCCCTGACGCTCCAGCAGCACTGTCCGCGTCTCCCGCTCCAGTTTCGCTATCTGCTGGGACACGGCCGACGGGGTGTACCCGAGGGCGGCCGCCGCGGCGCCGACCGTGCCGTGGACGGAGACGGCGTGCAGGGCACGCAGGCGCTGCAGATCGAGCATGGGGGCTCCCGGGCGGGTGACGAACTGGACGGGGGATGGCCTGGACGGGGGCGTCCTGGCGAACGGGCGTCCTGGCGAACGGGCGGACCCGTATCTTACGTAAGCACCGCTACATCCATCCATGCAGAAAACATCGCTGGTGCTGAACAGTACGAACCCCCGATGCTCGACCCATGCGACCCACCCACCTCTGCCTCGCCGTTCTCGTCACCGCCGCCTGGGGCGTGAACTTCACCGTCATCGAGATCGGCCTCGACCACTTCCCGCCCCTCCTCTTCTCGGCCCTGCGCTTCCTCGCCGCCGCCCTGCCCGCGGTCTTCTTCGTGGGGCGCCCCAAGGTCGCGTGGAAGTGGATCCTGGGGGTGGGTCTGGCGCTCGGGGTGGCCAAGTTCGGGCTGCTGTTCGTCGGCATGGACGCGGGCATGCCCGCCGGGCTGTCCTCGCTCGTCCTCCAGATCCAGGCGGTCTTCACGGCCCTCATCGCCTTCGCGGTCCTCGGCGAACGGCCCACCCGCGTACGGCTCCTGGGCATGGCGGTCGCCCTGTGCGGGGTGGGTGTGGCCGCCGTGGACGAGGGGACCGGCGGCCCGCTCGGCGCCTTCGTGCTCGTCATCGCGGCCGCGGTCTGCTGGGGAGTCTCCAACGTCCTCATCCGCAAGGCGTCGCCGCCCGACTCCCTGAACTTCATGGTGTGGGTCAGCACGGTGCCGGTCGTCCCTCTCCTGCTTCTGTCCCTGCTGACGGAGGGCCCGTCCGCCGACCTCGCCGCCCTGCGCGCGCTGGACTGGCAGGGCATCGGGGTGATCATGTACGTAGCCTGGGTGACCACGGTCTTCGGGTTCGGCGTCTGGGGCTGGCTGCTGCGCCGGCACCCGGCGTCGACGGTGGCGCCCTTCTCGCTCCTGGTACCGGTCTTCGGGATGTCCTCGGCGGCCCTGTTCCTGGGGGAGCCGGTCAGCAACCTGCGATGGTGCGCGGCGGCCCTGCTCGTGGGCGGCGTGGCGCTGACCTCACTGGCGCCGGCGTCGACGGCGTCGCCGGGAGGGGTACGTACGGAAGGCGTTCCCGACAGTGCGGAACGCCCTGCCGTGAACGTGTGACTCCGGCCGTTTTCTTGGCGTGGATACCACGGGACCACGGGCCAGGGGGCTTGCTAGGGTCCCGGATCATGACGGCTCAGGAACCCACGATCGTCGCCACCTCGGGCGGACTTCGCCCTGGAGACCGCACGAGGGTCACCTTCGACGCGCTCGTGCACCACGCGGTCGACCTCGCGGGCGTGACCGGGCGCCGGCCGAAGGTCATGTACGTCGGTACGGCCATCGGGGACGCCGAGTCCTTCGCCGCACGGGCGAGCGAGGCGGCACGTGTGGCGGGGTTCGACCTGACGCCGCTCCAGCTCTTCCCCATGCCCAACATCGCGGACATGGAGGGAGCGGTGCTCGACCAGGACGTCGTCTGGGTCATGGGCGGCTCGGTGGCGAACCTGCTGGCGGTGTGGCGGGTGCACGGGCTCGACGCGATCATGCGGCGGGCCTGGGAGGCGGGGGTCGTGCTCACCGGGGTGAGCGCGGGGTCGATCTGCTGGTTCCAGGGCGGTACGACGGACTCCTTCGGGCCCGAACTTCGGCCGGTGACCAACGCGTTGGGCTTCCTGCCGTACGGAAACGGCGTCCACTACGACACCGACCCGGGCCGTCGGCCACTGCTGCACCGCCTGGTCGCCGAGGGCACGCTGCCGGTCAGCCACTGCACCGATGACGGGGTGGGGCTGGTGTACCGGGGGACCGAGCTGGTGGAGGCGGTGACCGAGGTGCCCAAGAAGGG
>NZ_VJZC01000714.1 GCF_009377185.1 Streptomyces spongiae | reverse complement strand
GGTATGGGCCGCTCCATCCACGCGGGGCAGGTGACGGTGGCCGACGGGACGAAGCTCGGTGGGGAGAAGATCCGGCGGGTGCTGACCAATGACCCGGGCATGGGGGTCATCCGGCACGTGGATGCCGGGTACGACATCGCGGAGTCGGTTGCCGACGAGCGGGGTGTGCGGGTGCCTGTGCGTGAAGGTGACGAGTCTTGAGCCGTACGGACGAGCGGGGCGGCAACTCTTCGGTGGGGGCCGGTGCCTCGTCGCCGAGCGCGGGTCCGGCTGTGCCCACCCGTTCCGCCCAGCGGAACGACTGCCCACAGCCTGGGCAGGCTGTGCAGCCCGTGCGGGGCAGTTCCTTCCATGAGATGTGGCGTGAGCTGGTTCCTGTCGGGCGGCATCAGGAATCGGGTGGCTATCGCCGTTACGCCTGGACCGGGGCCGACGCCGAGTGTCGGGCGTGGTTCAAGGAGCAGGCCGAGGCGCGTGGGTTGAGCTATGAGCTCGACCGGAACGGGAACCAGTGGGCCTGGCTCGGGGACCCCGCGGCCGGGGACGCCGTCGTCACCGGGTCGCATCTCGACTCCGTGCCCGACGGCGGGGCCTTCGACGGGCCCCTCGGGGTCGTGTCGTCGTTCGCCGCGCTCGATGAACTCCGCGCGCGGCAGGTCACGTTCAGCAAGCCCCTCGCCATCGTCAACTTCGGTGACGAGGAGGGCGCCCGGTTCGGCCTGGCCTGTGTGGGCTCACGGCTCACCGCAGGGCAGCTCAGCGCCGAGCAGGCGCACCGGCTGACCGACGGGGAAGGGGTCAGTCTGCCGAAGGCCATGGAGGCCGCCGGGTACGACCCCGAGGGCATCGGGGCCGACCCCGAGCGGCTCGCCCGTATCGGCGCCTTCGTCGAGCTGCACGTCGAGCAGGGCCGGGCACTGGACCTGTCCGGTGACCGGGTCGGCATCGCCAGCGCCATCTGGCCGCACGGGCGGTGGCGGTTCGACTTCCGGGGCGAGGCCAACCACGCGGGGACGACCCGGCTCGTCGACCGGCGCGACCCCATGCTGTCGTACGCCGAGACCGTGCTCGCCGCCCGCCGCGCGGCCGAACTCGCCGGTGCCGTCGCCACCTTCGGCAAGATCTCCGTCGAACCGAACGGCGTCAACGCCGTCCCCTCCCTGGTCCGCGGCTGGCTCGACTCCCGCGCCGAGGACCAGGCCACCCTCGACACCGTCGTCGGCGGCATCGAGAAGGCCGCCCGTGAGTACGCCGAGGCACACGGCGTCGACCTCGACGTCGTCCGGGAGTCCTTCACCCCCGTCGTCGAGTTCGACCACGCCCTGCGCGACGAGATCGCCCGCATCCTCGGCAAGGACACCGACATCACCGTCCCCGTCCTGGGTACCGGAGCCGGACACGACGCCGGGATCCTGTCCGGGAGCATCCCGACCGCCATGCTGTTCGTGCGCAACCCCACGGGCGTCTCGCACTCCCCGGCCGAGCACGCCGCCGAGGACGACTGCGTGGCCGGGGTGACCGCACTCGCCGACGTACTGGAAGGGCTGGCCCGCAGGTGACACCGAAGACCTACTGGCTGGAGCACGCCTGGCTCGGCACCCACGTCGAGCCGTCGGTCGCCGTCGAGGTCGCGGACGGCCGCATCACCGCCGTCCGGACCGGCGAGGAATCCCCGCCCCCGGGCGCCGAGATCCTCCGTGGACTGACGCTCCCGGGGCTGGCGAACGCCCACTCGCACGCCTTCCACCGCGCCCTGCGCGGCACCGTTCAGGTCGGCTCCGGCACCTTCTGGACCTGGCGCGAGATCATGTACGCCACGGCCGACCGGCTCACCCCGGACACCTACCACGCCCTCGCCCGCGCCGTGTACGCCGAGATGGCGCTGGCGGGCGTCACATCGGTCGGCGAGTTCCACTACGTCCACCACGCCCCCGGCGGTATTCCCTACGCCGATCCCAACGCGATGGGCGAGGCCCTCATCGCGGCCGCCGCCGAAGCCGGCATCCGCATCACCCTCCTCGACACCGCCTACCTGTCCTCCGGCTTCGGACAACCGCCGGGCACCCACCAGCGCCGTTTCTCCGACGGCGACGCGGACGCGTGGGCAGATCGCTGTTCAGTTCTCAAGGAACGGGATCACGCGCGGATCGGAGCGGCCATCCACTCCGTACGGGCCGTGCCCGCCGACCAGTTGGAGATCGTGGCCCGCTGGGCCGAGGAGCGGCGGGCCCCGCTGCATGTGCACCTGTCCGAGCAGACCGCCGAGAACCAGGCATGCCTGGAGATCCACGGGTGCACTCCGACGCAGCTGCTAGCCGTGCACGGCGTCCTCGGGCCGCGCACGACCGGCGTCCACAACACCCACCTCACCGCCGAGGACATCTCCCTCATCGGCGGCAGCGGCACCGGCACCTGCATGTGCCCCACCACCGAGCGCGACCTGGCCGACGGCATCGGGCCCGCGGCCGCCCTGCAGAACGAGGGCTCCCCGCTCTCCCTCGGCTCCGACAGCCACGCCGTGATCGACCTGCTCGAAGAGGCCCGCGCGATGGAGCTGAACGAGCGACTGCGCACCCGCACCCGTGGTCACTGGACGGCGGCGGCCCTCCTGCGTGCGGCCTCGGCCGACGGCCATGCCGCCCTCGGCTGGGACGACGCGGGCACCCTCGAACCCGGCGCGCTCGCCGACCTCACGACGATCGCGCTCGACTCGGTCAGAACAGCGGGGCCACTGCCGCGGCTCGGCGCCGAGACGGCCGTATTCGCCGCGACGGCAGCGGACGTACGGCACACGGTCGTCGCAGGGCGACACGTCGTACGCGACGGGGCGCACGCCCTCGTACCGGATGTGCCACAAGCCCTCGCGCGGGCAGTCGAAGCCCTCCGCGCCTGACGACCACCCACGAGGACGCCATGAGCAGCAGCAACGGCACGACCACCGTCATCACCAACATCGCCACGCTGGTCACCAACGACCCCTCCCTCGGTGACGGCTCACCCCTCGGTCTGATCCAGGACGCGGCCGTCGTCATCGACGGCGACCGCGTCGCGTGGACCGGTGAATCAAGCAAAGCACCCGCCACTGACAATCGGGTCGACGCCGAGGGCCGCGCGGTGATCCCCGGCTTCGTGGACTCCCACTCCCACCTGGTCTTCGCGGGCGACCGCACCCAGGAGTTCAACGCCCGGATGTCCGGCCGGAGCTACAGCGCGGGCGGCATCCGTACGACAGTGGCGGCCACCCGCGCCGCGTCGGACGAGGAGCTGGAGGCCAACCTCACCCGCTACCTCGCCGAGGCCCTCCGCCAGGGCACGACCACCTTCGAGACCAAGTCCGGCTACGGCCTCACCGTCGAGGACGAGGCCCGCTCCCTGCGCATCGCCGCCGCCCACACCGACGAGGTCACCTACCTCGGCGCCCACATCGTGTCGCCCGACCACGCCGACGACCCGGCCGTGTACGTGGCCCTGGTCACCGGCGAGATGCTCGACGCCTGTGCCCCGTACGCCCGCTGGATCGACGTCTTCTGCGAGAAGGGCGCCTTCGACGGCGACCAGGCGCGCGCGATCCTCACCGCGGGCAAGGCGAAGGGCCTGCACCCGCGCGTCCACGCCAACCAGCTCACCTACGGCCCGGGCGTCCAGCTCGCCGTGGAACTGGACGCGGCCAGCGCCGACCACTGCACCCACCTGACCGACGAGGACGTCGACGCCCTCGCCCACAGCCGTACGGTCGCCACCCTGCTCCCCGGCGCCGAGTTCTCCACCCGCGCCGAGTGGCCGAACGCCCGCCGGCTCCTCGACGCGGGCGTCACGGTCGCCCTGTCCACCGACTGCAACCCGGGCTCGTCCTTCACCTCGTCCGTGCCCTTCTGCGTCGCGCTCGCGGTACGGGACATGGGGATGACGCCCGACGAGGCGGTGTGGTCGGCCACCGCGGGTGGCGCGGCGGCCCTGCGACGCACGGACGTCGGCCGCCTCACCCCCGGCGCGTACGCCGACCTCGCCCTCCTCGACGCCCCGAGCCACGTCCACCTGGCCTACCGTCCCGGAGTGCCCCTGGTCTCACGGGTATGGCGGCGCGGGGTGCCCGTCATTTAGCACCCGCCCGCCACCGCTGTTCCGCGCGTCCCTGGTCCGGGAGCAGGAACAGCGTGTCGGCTCCCAGCGGGGTGACCGCGCGGTCGGGGGCGATGGCCGGGACGATCGTGCCGTCGGAGTCGACCGTGAAGCGGAGGTTGCGGCCGTTGGGGCCGTCGACCGAGACGCACTCCCAGATGCCGACGCCCCGCGAGGTGGAGCCGCGGCTGTCGAGGCAGTAGTCCTGGTCCGCGGAGGACTGGAGGACGCCACGGTCGGAGTCGACGCGCCAGAACTGGGTGCGGGAGGACGAGCAGGGGGCGGTGACGACGTCGGTGCCCTTCTCCAGTTCTCCGCCGCGGATGTCCAGGCA
Source organism: Streptomyces spongiae (assembly GCF_009377185.1). Taxonomy (GTDB): domain Bacteria; phylum Actinomycetota; class Actinomycetes; order Streptomycetales; family Streptomycetaceae; genus Streptomyces; species Streptomyces spongiae. Next base: position 122 of record NZ_VJZC01000714.1, on the reverse strand, counting down.
CAGACCGGTGGAGACGTTCACGACCTGGGCGTAGGTGCTGTTCGGCGGGCGGGGCTCGTCCTGCGTCGAAGTCGGTTCGGGTTTCGGCTTCGGCTTCGTGGTGGTCGGGGTGGGCTTGGGGC
>NZ_VJZC01000713.1 GCF_009377185.1 Streptomyces spongiae | reverse complement strand
GACCGCGCCTGTGGCGGTGATGACTTCCCGCCGTATGCCCGAAGTGCGTACGGTCCCCGCCACCACCCCCACCGGGGTGGTCCATCGTCCGGCGGGGCATGACACCCAGACACCAGCCGCGCTTCCCGGGCCGGTGTCAGGTCATGGAGTACCCGCCCCACCCCGCACGGAGCCTCCTCCGGCGTGGCGGGGGCGGCTCTCACGCGGAACCTGTCGGCGGCGTACCCACGCCGCCGAGCGGACCGGCTTCCACCACCTGCACGCCACCGAGGTCCACGCCCTCACCCCGAGGTTCGGACCCCACGTCGGCGGCAGACGGCCACGCCGCGCCCGAAAAGCCTGAACCCACAGGCACACACAGAGTTCCAGAGACGCTCTGCACCGCTCCCTGCCGTCGCACCCCCAAGGAGAAACAGGATGTCAGACGGGTTCTCGTCCCCCTCGTACGAACCCCCGCACAACCGCCCGCCCGAGCACCGCCAGGCAAGGCACGCCTATCAGAACCCTCACAACCCCTCACCCCCGGAGCACCCCGGCGCAGGGCCCCCGTACGCCTCCGACACGGCGCCCACGTACGCCACCTACCCCTGGGCCGAGCAACAGCCCGAACCCGTCCCGTGGCGCGCCCCGCGCCGCTCGGCCCGCGGTCGGCACAACGAACCGCACCACGACGAACTGCGGGACCTGCGCGGCGCGTACCGCCTGCAGCGTCGCGTGGCCACGTTCACCGCGCTCGGCTACTTCACGCTCTTCCTGGTCCTGTCCGCGTTCGCGCCGTCCTTCATGACGGGCACCGTCTCCGGCGGCCTGTCCACGGGGCTGCTGCTGGGCCTGCTCCAGGTGCCCGTCACCTGCCTGGCGATCTGGCTGTACGAGCGCACCGCGCGCCGTCGCGTCGACCCGCTCGCCGAGAGCATCCGGACCCACTCCGAGTTCGACGCCAGGCGGGAGGCAGCGCGATGACCGAGCCGTTCCACGTTCCGCAGGGCGCTCCGCAGGCCGCTCCGCAGGCCGCCTCCGGGCTCATCGGGTTCAGCGGTTCCGCGCAGGCGATGTCCCTGGTGGCGTTCACGGCCGTCGCCACCATCACGCTGCTGCTGTGCGTGATGACGGGCCCGGACCGTGACGACCTCGACGAGTTCTACACCGGCTACCGCTCGCTCTCGGCGGTGCGCAACGGGCTCGCGATCGCGGGCGACTACATCTCGGCGGCGATGGTTCTCGGCGGTGGCGGCGTGATCGCCGTCTTCGGCTACGACGGCGTGGTCCTCGCCCTCAGTACGGCCCTGTCCCTGATGCTGCTGATGTTCCTGCTGGCCGAGCCGTTGCGGAACGCCGGGCGGTTCACCATGGGTGACGCGCTCGCCCGCCGGATGCCGGGCCGCGCGGTGCGCATCACGGCGTGCGCCGCCACCCTCGTCGCGCTGCTGCCGCTGATGCTGGTCCAGCTCGCCGGCACCGGGGACCTGCTCGCCTTCGTCCTGGGCTTCTCCGGCGAGAACCTGAAGACCGGGGTCATCGTCGGACTCGGCACCCTGATGATCGCCTACGCCGCGATCGGTGGCATGAAGGGCACCGCCCTCATCCAGATCCTGAAGATCGTGATGCTGCTGGGCTCGGGCGGGATCATCGCCGTCCTGATCCTGCACCGCTTCGACTGGGACCTCGGCGCCCTGTTCGGCACAGCCGCCACGAACAGCGGTGTCGGCTCACGTTTCCTGGAGTCGGGGCTGCAGTTCGCGGCCGGTCCCCACTCCGAGCTCGACATGATCAGTGCCCAGCTCACCGTGGTCCTCGGCGGGGCCTGTCTGCCCCACGTCACCATGCGCATGTACACCGCGGGCAGCGCACGCGAGGTGCGCCGCTCCCTGTCCTGGGCCGTGCCCTCGGTGACCCTGTTCGTTCCGGTCATCACCGTCGTCGGCTTCGGCGCCACCGCGCTCGTCGGCCGCGAGGCCATCACGCGGGCGGACCCCCAGGGCAACACGGCCTATCTGCTCGGCACCCGGGCAGTGTTCGGCGCGGACGTCTCCACGGCGGAGACCCTGCTCTTCACGACGGTCACCGCCGCGATCTTCCTCACCGTGCTCGCCTCGGTGGCCGGAATGATCCTGGCCTGCGCCAACTCCCTGGCGCACGACGTGTTCGCCACCGGAGCGAAGCCCCTGACCCCGCGCCGGGAAATGGCCCTGGCCCGGATCTCGGCGGCGGTCGTGGGCGTCGTCGCGATCATCCTCGCCACGATGGTCCAGCACCGCAGCCTGCAGCCCCTGATCACGCTCTCCTTCTGCCTGGGCGCCTCCGCGCTCGCCCCCGCCCTGGTCTACAGCCTCTTCTGGCGCCGCTACACCCGCGCCGGCCTGCTGTGCACCCTCATCGGCGGCTCACTGTCCGTGATCGTGCTGATGACCGGCACCAGCCTGGTCTCCGGATCGCCCATCTCGGCCTTCCCGGACGCCGACTTCAACTGGTTCCCGTTCACCACGACCGGCATCGTCTCCATCCCCCTGGGCTTCGCCTTCGGCTGGCTCGGCACGCTGGCGTCCGGCCGCGAGAGGTCGGAGGAACAGCGCAGGCAGTACGAGGCGGTGGAGGGGTGGATCCTCGCGGGGGCGACACGGAGGGGAAGTTAGGGGGAGTTGGAGGGAGCTGCCAGGACCAGGGCGGAATGGCCGATTCTCCCCGCGTATTGGGGCCCCTGTGACAGAAAAGCGTCCTTGTGGTGAATGGAAGATCATGTGACGGTAAAGCCCTGACATGCACACGCGGCTGCCGCCCACACACCTGACCAGTGGGTTCACCGCGGGTGCTTCACGTCGAACGGGCCGATCCCGTCATCGGCCCGGAATGGGGGTTGGCACATGAACGCACTGCGCGCATCCGCCGGAACCGTCCTCACCGCGGGGCTGCTGTTCGCCGGCGTCGTCGCCGTACCGGCACAGGCGAGCGCCGCCGAAGGCACGGGCGGCCACTGCGTCTACAACCTGTCCACGGACACGACCGCCTGTTACAGCACCTTCCGCGCGGCCACCGCCGACGCCACCAACGGAAAGGTGACCGACGCGCCAATCAGCGCCCGCGCGGCCCTGGCCGACACCTCGCTCCAGAAGCGGCTGGACGGCCCCATGCCCACGGCGGGGGTTGGCACCAGGGAAGCGGTCGACTACCTCCTGTCCATCGAGTACGACATCGCCAACCTCAGCTCCTCGGGCGGCACCCTCACCATCAAGGGGAACGCGCCCTGCGTCGAGGACGGGCAGCGGGACTACACCTTCAACGACGTCCGAGACGCCTGGCCCTCGTGGAACGACCGGATCTCGTCCTTCCAGGGCTACAACACCTGCGACGTCAACCACTACGAGCACCAGGTCATCAACGGCGGTGACACCACCGGCCCGAAGCGCTCCATGACGACCATGGGCAGCATGTCCAACAAGACGACCGGACTGACCTTCGGCTGACCCACGCCGAACGCCACGCCGGGCCGGGCCGGTGACACACCATGTCACCGGCCCGGTCCGGCCCGGCGCGCGGAAGCCCGCCGTACGGCCTGCTCCGTACGACCTACTCCGTCGGGGCCCGCCCCGTGATCGCCGCCAGGCTGTTGCGTACGTGGTCCATGTGGGCCCGGACCGTGTCCCACTGCTCGCCGTGTTCGCGCAGCACGCGTTCCGTGTCACGGATGACGCGGTCCTCGTGGACGCGGGCCTCGGCGATCACTTCGGCCGCGCGGGCCTCGGCGTCCGCCTGGATGCGGCCGGTGGACTCCTCGATGTCGGCGAGGGCGCGCGTGGCCTCGGAGAGCGCGGCCTCGGCACGCGCCGTCCGGTCGGCGTGCCGGGCCTCCAGGGCGGCCTCGCGTTCGCCCAGCTCGCGGTCCATCTCCTCGCACCGGTCCGCGTACTCCTTCTCCTGCTCGGCGAGCAGGCCCTCGGTCCGCTGCCGTACCTCCCGCAGCGCGGCCAGCGCCTCGCCCCGGCGCTCCTTCACCTCCAGCCGGGCCTCGACGCGCAGATCGTCCGCCTCGGCCCGGGCCGCGAGCAGCCGCTGCCGGGCCCGTTCCTCGGCCTCGCCGCGCACCTCGTCGGCGTACGCCTGCGCGGCCTCACGCACCTGATGCCCCGCCGCCTCCGCCTCGTCGGTGATCCACAGGGCTTCCCGACGGCCGCCCTCAGCCACCTCCTCGGCCTCCTCCGCGCCCAGCTCGAACAACTGCCGGGCCCGCTCGCCGAGCGCCTCGTACGTCTGCGGAGCCAGCCGCGCCACGGCCTCCCGCAGCCGCGCCGCCTCCGCCTCCATGTCCTTGGCCAGCACGGTCAGCCGCGCGGCCCGCTCCCACGCCGCGTCACGGTCCTGCGAGAGGCCCGCCGCGTACGCGTCGACCTGGTCGGGACGGTAGCCGCGCCGTACGACCGCGAAGCCGTCCGGCGACACCGATGCGCTGCTCATCCTGGAACCCCTCTCGAATGATTTCGCGCATATCTTGATTCATCAGACGTAAGGGCTCATAACGCGACACTCCACCTGCGGGTAACCATCGGCCTACGCACGCGAAAGGGCCGGGCCCGGTCGTGT
>NZ_VJZC01000712.1 GCF_009377185.1 Streptomyces spongiae | reverse complement strand
CCCCAAGCCACCCGCCTCCCCCGCGTCGCCTCACTCCTGCGTCAGCACCACACACGACTCACCCGGCACACTCAGCACCCCGTCCGCCCCCGGAGCCTCCACCGGCTCCCACGCGGCCAGCACACGCGCGTGGCGCGCGCCGAGGGGGATGCCGGCCGGCTCCTTGCCGAGGTTGACCGCCACCCGGACGTCTCCCCGGCGGAACGCGAACCAGCGGGCGTCCTCGTCGCAGGCGACCTTGGTGTCGGCGAGGTCGGGGTCCGTGAGGTCGGGCTGGGCGTGGCGCAGCGCGATGAGGTCCCGGTACCAGGCGAGCACGCGCGCGTGGGGCGCGCTCTCCGGCTCGGACCAGTCGAGACAGGAACGGTCGCGGGTGGCAGGGTCCTGCGGGTCGGGGATGTCCTCCTCCGCCCAGCCGTGCGCCGCGAACTCACGGCGCCTGCCGTTGCGTACGGCCTCGGCGAGCTCCGGGTCCGTGTGGTCGGTGAAGAACTGCCAGGGTGTGCCCGCCGCCCACTCCTCGCCCATGAACAGCATCGGCGTGAAGGGCCCGGTGAGCATCAGGGCGGCCGCGCAGGCCAGCAGCCCGGGGGACAGGGAGGCCGCGAGGCGGTCGCCCTGGGCGCGGTTGCCGATCTGGTCGTGGGTCTGGGTGTAGCCGAGCAGGCGGTGCGCGGCGACGCGCGTACGGTCCAGCGGGCGGCCGTGCCGTCGGTCCCGGAACGTCGAGTACGTGCCGTCGTGGAAGAAGCCGCCCATGAGGGTCTTCGTCAGGGCCGCGAAGGGGGCGCGGGCGAAGTCCTCGTAGTAGCCCTGGGCCTCGCCCGTGAACGTCGTGTGCAGCGCGTGGTGGAAGTCGTCGTTCCACTGCGCGTGCACCCCGAGGCCGCCCTCCGCGCGCGGGGTGATGATCCGCGGGTCGTTCAGGTCGGACTCGGCGATCAGGAACAGCGGCCGCTCCAGCTCGGCGGCGAGCGCGTCCACCGCCGTCGACAGCTCCTCCAGGAAGTGGCACGCGCGCGTGTCCTTCAGCGCGTGCACGGCGTCCAGGCGCAGCCCGTCCAGCCGGTAGTCGCGCAGCCACGCCAGCGCGCTGCCGAGCAGATACGCCCGCACCTCGTCCGAGCCCGGCGCGTCGAGGTTCACGGCGGCGCCCCAGGGCGTGTGGTGCGTCTCGGTGAAGTACGGGCCGAACACCGGCAGGTAGTTGCCGGAGGGGCCCAGGTGGTTGTGCACCACGTCCAGGACGACGCCCAGGCCCAGCTCGTGCGCCCGGTCGACGAAGCGCTTCAGTGCCTCGGGCCCGCCGTACGGCTCGTGCACCGCCCACAGCGAGACCCCCTCGTACCCCCAGCCGTGCACCCCGGGGAACGGGCACAGGGGCATCAACTGCACGTGCGTGACGCCCAGTTCGGCCAGGTGCCCGAGCCGCTCGGCCGCCGCGTCGAGGGTGCCCTCGCGGGTGTACGTGCCCACGTGCAGCTCGTAGAGCACCGCACCGGGCAGGGCGCTGCCCGTCCACGGCACCCGCCACTCGTACCGCTCGTGGTCGACCACCGCGCTGGGCCCGTCCGGGCCGTCGGGCTGGCGGCGCGAGCGCGGGTCGGGCAGGACGGGGCCGTCGTCGAGCGCGAACCCGTACCGGGTCCCGTCCTGAGCCTCCGCCTCGCCCGACCACCATCCCTCGCGCCCGGGATCGCGCTCCAACGCGCGCGTGGTGTCCCCGTGATGAAGCGTCACCCGGTCGGCCTGCGGTGCCCACACCTCGAACTGCACGGACGGCTCCCCTTCAGCGGCTGATCGTTGATCGTGAGGTAGCCCGTCCATGGTGCTCCACACACGATCATTTCGCTTTTGAATCGGCCCATTTGCCCTGCGGGACAACCCTGTTGCCGGTGGCGGCCGTTTCCTCGTTTTCTGGACACCCCGGCCGCGCTGCCCGACAATCACCAGGTGACGTCGTCCTTCGAGTTCAATACGTACCCCGCGCGCCTGTCCGACGCGGAGCGCGACCGGGCGCTGAAGGTGCTCCGCGACGGCGTCGCCCTCGGACGTCTCTCCCACGACACGTTCATCCGGCGCATGGAGCTGGCGCTCATCGCCCGCCGCTCCGACGAGCTCGCCGCCCTCACCGCCGACCTGCCCACCGAGAGCCGCTGGTCCCGGCTGGTGTTCGGCACCGTCGAGGCGGTCTCCGGCTTCACCGTGCGGCTGCGCCGGGCCTGGCAGTCCGAGCGGCTCCCGAAGCTGCTGCTGCCCCACCCGGAGGGCGGCCACCCCCTGCGCATAGGCCGCGACCCCGCCAACGGGCTGCGGCTCAACCACGAGACCGTCTCCCGCGTGCACGCCGAACTCAGACGCCAGGGCGGGCTGTGGGTGCTGCGCGACCTCGGCTCCACGAACGGCACGACGGTGAACGGACGGCGCGTCATCGGCGCGGCCGTCGTCCGGGACGGCGACCAGGTGAGCTTCGGGCAGATGGCGTTCCGGCTCGCCGCGGAGTGATCCCGAGGGGGTTCCGCGGCTTCCGATCAAAGCTCTGGCCTGGGTTTTACTCAGCGAGTTGCTGAAATTCCCTTACCTTCCACAGTGTTGACGTTCCCCCCGAGCCGTGACTGACTGTGCGTACACCATGCACAACAGGTGAACCGACGGCACCACAGTGGAGGTGTGCCCTGCCGCCACTGCTCCGCTACCCGACCGTCGACGAGCTGGCCTCCCGCGCCGCGGCCCTCGTTGCCCGGCACCCCCGGGACGCCCGACTGCGGCGCGTGGGAACCTCACGGGCGGGCACGCCCCTGTGGCTGCTCTCCGTCGGCCACGGCAGCCGGCACACCCTCGTCGTCGCCGGACCGCACGCCAACGAACCCGTGGGCGGCGGAACGGTCCTGCGCCTGGCCGAGCGGGCCCTCGCCGACCCCCGGCTGTGCGAGGGCGCCGACACCACCTGGAACCTGCTGCTGTGCCTCGACCCGGACGGCGCCCGCCGTAACGAGGGCTGGCTGGCCGGCCCGTACACGCTGCAGAACTACTTCCGGAAGTTCTTCCGCCCGGGCTTCCTGGAGCAGCCCGAGTGGCTCCCCGAGGGCCCGGACGGGACCGTCCTGCCGGAGACCCGCGCCCTGCTCGACGTCCAGGACGAGCTGAGACCCTACTTCCAGTGCTCCCTGCACGGCGTGGACGTCGGCGGCGCCTTCGTCGAGCTGACCCGCGACCTGCCCGGACTCGCCCGCCGCGTCGAGCGGACCGCCGCCCGTCTCGGCATCCCCCGCGAACTCGGCCCGTACGACACCCTGTACTGGCCGACCCTCGGCCCCGCCGTCTACCGCATCCCACCGCCGCGCCGGGGCGACCTGGCCGCCGCCATAACGGAGGCGGCGGTCGAGTCCACGTGGTTCCACCCGCACCCGTACGGCACGGTCACCGCGGTCGTCGAGGCCCCCATGTGGGGCGTGACGGCCGTGGAGAACGACACACCGCCCCCGGACGCCGACGCCGTGCTCCGCGCCATCAGCCGCACGTTGCGCCGCGACACGGCCCTCCTGGAGGCCGTCCTCACGCGCGTACGCCCCTCGGTGAGCACCGGCCCCGACGCCGCCCGCCTCCTCGCTCCGGTGGACGACTATTTACTGGTCGGCCCCGGCATCGCCGACTCCTGGGACCCCGACACCGGCGGCGCCGCCCCGCGCCCGCTGCCACCGCTCGACACGGCCCGACTGACGGCGCTCGCCATCTCGGCCCGCCGGGTGGCCCTGCGGACGGCGGGACTGCTGCACCAGCTCGTGATCCGCGCCGGCGAGGACCCGGCCGGCGCGCTGCCCGACCTCGACCGGCTCATCGAAGCGTGGTGCGCCGACTACCGGGACGGCTACGGGGCCCGGTGGATCCCGGTCGCGCGCCAGGTGGAGTACCAGTCGCGGGTGGTCGTCGCCGCGTTCGAGCTGGCCGGCCGCCGCGCGCGCGTGGACTCCCATTCGGGTGAGCCGGGCTGGGGTTCGCAGGCCGCCGTGCCGATGCACAGGGAATGACGCACCCCACCCTGCACGCGGTCCGCACCGCCCTGCCGCTCGCCCTCGCCCTCCTCACGCTGGGCTCGGCCCCGGCCCACCCCGCTCAACGGGACAACGTCCCCGGCAACTGGCTCTACGTCACGGTCACACAGGGCGACAACGACCGGTCCGGAGAGATCCGGGACACCGTGCTGCTCTGCGGCCCGCCCCAGGGCCACCGGCAGGCCGTCCGGGCCTGTAAGGAGCTGCGGGAGGCCGACGGCGACATCGCCCGCATCCCGCGCAAGAACGTCTACTGCCCGATGATCTACGCCCCGGTCACCGCGTCGGCGCGCGGCCAGTGGGACGGCCGGACCGTCACGTACACGAAGACGTTCCCCAACGCCTGCCTGATGGAGGCGAACACGGGCGCGGTGTTCGCGCTCTCGGAGCCCGGCGAGGGGGCACGCGCGGCGAAGAAGACGCCCGGCACACGCGCGCGGCCCGCCCTCGGGCGCCCGCACCCGCACGCCTACGACTCGATGTGACCCACGGGCGCGCCCCGACGGCGTACGTCCCCTGTCTCTTATA
>NZ_VJZC01000711.1 GCF_009377185.1 Streptomyces spongiae | reverse complement strand
TCCCAACCCCGGTCCCCCGGGAACGGCGACACCGCATTAACACCCGAAGCCACCAGATCCCACAACTCCTCCGGCGAACCCACCCCACCCGGAAAACGGCACGCCATCCCCACGATCGCGACGGCGTCGTCCGAGTCGGGGGCCGTCTGCTCGGGACGAGCCGGAACGGGCGTGGCGGCGGCCTCCTCGACGGCGGCGCCACGGATCAGCCGGGCGACGGCCAGTGGGGTCGGGTGCTCGAAGACGAGGGTGGCGGACAGCCGCAGACCGGTCGCGGACCGCAGCCGGTTGCGCAGTTCGATGCCGTCGACGGACTCGAAGCCCTGCTCCTTGAAGGTCTTCCCGGGGGTGATCGAGTCGGCGGAGGGCCTGTCCGCCACGGCGGCGGCGTGGACCCGGACCAGTTCGAGGACGAGGTCGAGCTGCTCTTCGGCGGAACGGCCCTGCAGTTCGCGGCTGAGCGGGGTCTCCTCGGTGTCGGGCGCGGTCCCGGTCCGCTCGTCGGCATCCGCCTCGGACAGCCAGTAGGGGCGGCGCTGGAAGGCGTAGGTGGGCAGGTCGACGTTCTTCGCGCCGGTGCCGTCGAACAGAGCCGCCCAGTCGATGTCGGTGCCGTGTACGAAGAGTTCGGCGGCCGAGGTCAGGAACCGCTCCAGACCACCGTCGTCACGCCGCAGCGAGCCGGTGATCAGCGCGTCGACGCCGGCGCTGTCGGCGGTCTCCTCGACGCCCATGGTCAGTACCGGGTGCGCGCTGGACTCGACGAACGTACCGAAGCCGTCCTCGATGAGCTTCCGTACGGTGTGCTCGAAGCGGACCGTGTCGCGCAGGTTGCGATACCAGTACGCGGCGTCCAGGCTGTCGGCGGGCTCGCCGGTGACCGTGGAATAGAAGGGAACCTGCGGGGGAAGCGGGGTGACCGGGGCCAGCACGTCCAGGAGTTCGGCCTCGATACGCTCCACGTGCGCGGAGTGCGAGGCGTAGTCCACCGACACCTGACGGGCCCGGATGTCCTCCTCCCGGGCTGCCTCCACGAACTCGACGATCGCCTCCGCGTCCCCGGCGATCACGGTGGCCGACGGGGAGTTGACCGCGGCGATCTCAAGATGCCCGGTCCACGCCTGAAGCCGCTCCTCCACCTCAGCCGGAGGAAGAGCAATCGACGCCATGCCACCCGGACCGGCCAGGTCGCGCCCGACCACCGCAGCCCGCAGCGCCACCACCCGGGCGGCGTCCTCAAGGGACAGGGCTCTCGACACGGCGGCTGCGGCGATCTCACCCTGTGAGTGACCCACCACCGCATCCGGTACGACTCCCAGCGAACGCCACAACTCGGCCAGGGAGACCATCACCGCCCAGTTCACCGGCTGGATCACCTCCACCCGGTCCAACTCCCGCCCCTCGCGTATTACTTCGACCACATCGAAGTCCACGAAGGGAGCGAGTGCGTCAGCGCACTCCCGCAGCCGCGCCGCGAACACGGGCGACGACTCCAGCAACCCGGCACCCATACCGGCCCACTGCCACCCCTGCCCCGGAAACACCAACACCCGCCGACCGGAAGCAGACGCGATGCCGTGCACCGCGGGGCGTTCCAGGCGGGTCAGGAGTTCCTCGCGGTCGGCGGCCAGGACCACGGCCCGGTGGCCGAAGACCGTGCGGGAGGCGGCGAGGGTCCAGGCGATGTCCAGGAGGTCCGGCCCCTCGGCGTGTTCGACGTGGGCGCTGAGCCGTGCGGTCTGGTCGCGGAGGGCTTCGGCGGTGCGGCCGGAGACAACCACCGGCAGGACCGGGAGTCGATGGGCGGCGGGGGCCGGTTCGGTCTGCGGCGCCTGTTCCAGCACAAGGTGGGCGTTGGTGCCGCCCATGCCGAAGGAGGAGACGCCGGCGAGGCGGCGCTGTCCGGACGGTTCGTGCCAGGGCTCGAGTTCGGTCTGGACGCGCAGGTTGAGTGCGTCGAGCGGGATGTCCGGGTTGGGGGTCTCGTAGTTGAGGCTGGGCGGCAGTTCGCCCTCGCGGACGGCGAGCGCGGCCTTGAGCAGGCCGACGATGCCGGCGGCGCCTTCGAGGTGGCCGACGTTGGTCTTGGCGGATCCGACGGCGAGCGGGCCGGCGCCGGGGGCGCGGGCCGCACCGAGTACGGCGCCGAGGGCTGCCGCCTCGACGGGGTCCCCGGCACGGGTACCGGTGCCGTGGAGTTCGACGTAGCGGACGCGGTCGGCGGGGACTCCGGCCCGCTCGTACGCCTCGCTGAGCAGGGCCTGTTGGGCCGTGCGGTCGGGGGTGGTGAGGCTGGGTCCGCCACCGTCGTTGTTGACGGCGCCGCCCTTGATGACGCAGTGCACCCGGTCGCCGTCGGCGAGGGCGTGGCAGAGCGGCTTGAGGACGACGGCCGCGCCGCCCTCGCCGCGTACGTAGCCGTTGGCGCGGGCGTCGAAGGTGTGGCAGCGGCCGTCCGGGGACAGCGCGCCCATCCGTTCCATGGCGGTGGTGCTGTCCTCGGTGAGGACGAGGTTGACGCCGCCGACGAGGGCGAGGTCGGTCTCGCCGCGCCGCAGGCTCTCGCAGGCGAGGTGGACGGCGACGAGCGCGGAGGACTGCGCGGTGTCGACGGCCATGCTCGGGCCGCGCAGGCCGAGGAGGTAGGAGAGACGGTTGGCGGTCATCGCCCGTTGCTGTCCGGCCGCGCTGTGGCCGCCGATGGTAACGGTGCGGCGGGCCAGAGCAGCATAGTCGTCGGAGGCGATACCGACGTAGACGCCGGTGCGGGTGCCGTGCAGGCGGGCGGGGACGATGCCCGCGTCTTCCAGGGCCTGCCAGCCGAGTTCGAGCACGAGGCGCTGCTGGGGGTCGGTGGCGGCGGCCTGGGCCGCGCTCATGCCGAAGAACTCCGCGTCGAATTCCGCATGGTTTTCCAGTGCGGCCCGCCAGGTGCCGTCGGACTGCCGGGTGACGGCGTGGCCGCCGTTGCGCAGAAGCCGCAGGAATCCCTCGACGTCGGCGGCTCCGGGGAGTCGGCACGCCATCCCCACGACGGCTATGTCGTTGTCACCCACGTGCTGCCCGGCGTTCTTGGGGGTCATTGATTCTCCATAGCCAGAGTTACGAGCGAGACAGACGGAGGCGGAATCGCTGCCGAGGGCAGAATTCCGGGCAGCCCCCGTCACCAGGTGACGGGCAGATTGACCAGGGAGCGGACGGGCGTCTCGCGGTGCCAGGTGGGTTCGTCGGCCGGGCACGGCCAGGCGCAGGCCGGGGAGCCGACTGGTCAGGGCCTCGACTACGGTCTGGAGTTCGACGCGGGCCCGGCGGGTCGCCGGGGCAGTAGTGCGGGCACTGGCCGAAGGCGATGTGCGGGTTGGTCTCGCGGTCGAGGAGGACGGTGTCGGCGTTCTTGAAGACGTCCTCGTCGCGTTGGCGGCGGCGTGGGGCAGACGACGGCCTCGTCGGCACGGAGGGTGACGCCGCCGATCTCGAGGTCCTCGGTCACGACCCGGCTGGGCCGGCACTGGACCAGAGCCGTTCGTAACGGGTCCGGTCCTGCGGCAGGGCCGGGACGTGGGAGACGAGTTGGCCGATGGTGGTCTCGTGGCAGCCGATGAGCATGCCCCCGGGTCCGCAGGGTGCGGGCCCGCTCCCGTCCGGCCCGGGTGCTCCACCCGGTGAGAATCCAGGGGCGTGGGCTGCCCGGGAACAGGCGGGTGGTCGAGGTGGAGCGAGCTTGATCGGACACGTTCTCTCCCACGGATGACTCGTCGCCACGTCTTCGGATTCCGGACCGGCCCTGGTGGGGGGCGCCTGGCTCGCGCCGGCCGGGAAAGTGGAGGGTGGCCTGATCCGTGCGCGTTTCGGGGTCCATTATTCGGAGGGAGGACTGGTGGAAACACAAGGAGATGGAGCGCGCGCCGGGATCATGACGACGCCGACGGGCCGGTGGGGCCGCGTCGGCGTGGGCAGGATGTCAGGGGGTGGCCGTCACGTCTCGGCCAGGCCTTCCAGGTGGGCCACGACGACGTCGATGCCCGGCAGGGAGAGCATCTCCTTCTGCGCCCGCCGCGCCTCGTCGGTGACCGTCCGGTCAGTCAACAGACGACGGCAGGTCTCCAGCATGGCTTCGGCGCCACGAGCGGCGATGTGCTCGCCTAGTCCGAGGTCGGCGACACGCAGCGCGTTGTACTGCTGGTCCCCGAACATGGGCCGCACCGCCATGGGAACCCCGGCGCGCACGGCCTCACGGATGCTGTTGTAGCCGCCGTGGGTGACGAACAGGTCGGCGTGTTCGAGCAGGAGTTGCTGCGGAAAGCGATCGACGACGCGGACGTGGGGCGCGGCCTCGGCGGTGTCCACCGGCATGCCGAGCGTGGAGACGATGGCGGCGCAGTCCAGGGCGGAGAGGGCCTCGACGACCGTGTTGAGCGGTTCGGCGGGGTCGTAGGGCGGTATGGGGGCGCCGAACTCGCGGGCCTTGTCGAGGAACTCGAGGACGGTGGCGGGCAGTCCGGTGCCGAGGGAGGCGAGCACGAGGGGCCGGCCGGCGGGCAGGTCGCCGAACCAGTCGGGAAGGGTTTCGCCTCGGGTGACGG
>NZ_VJZC01000071.1 GCF_009377185.1 Streptomyces spongiae | reverse complement strand
GCTGCGGGTTGGGTGTGGCTGGTCGCGCCCACGCGGCGGAGCCGCACGATGTCACAGCCCCGCGCCCCGGGCGGGGCTGAGCCCCTCCGCGTGAAGGTCCCGCGCACATGGGATAACGGACAGGTCATTCGGTAACGCTCGGGTAACGCCGTGCCTGCCTGGGAGGTCCATGGACTCGGTTACTCGGTTCGACCGTTACCCCCGGTGAATGGTTGCGCTCGCCGCTTCTTGTGCCTCGGATGAACGTTTCCCAAGCTGGGCGTGAACTCCCGTCGAACGCAGGAAGTTGACGCATGCGCCGAGACATACCCGACCTCGCCGAGGTACGCCGTATCACCCAGAAGAAGCGCGACGCGTGGTGGACCGTACTGCTCGTCGACCCGGTCGCCACCCCGTTGGTGAGGCTCACCGCGAAGTACACGAGGCTCACGCCCAACCAGCTGACCTGGGGCGCCTTCCTGCTGGGCCTCGCCTCGGCGGCCTGCTTCGCGCTCGGCGACTGGTGGTGGCTGATCGCCGGCGCCGTCGTCTACCACCTGAGCTTCGTCCTGGACTGCATGGACGGCAAGGTCGCCCGGCTCACCGGCCAGGGGTCCGTGTTCGGAGCCTGGCTGGACTTCGTCTTCGACCGCGTCCGGGTGGCGGTGTGCGGGGTCGCGCTGATGGCCGGGCAGTACCAGCGCACGGACGACGCCCTCTACATCTGGCTGGCCGCCGCCGTCATCGGCCTGGACACGCTCCGCTACATCAACTCGCTGGAGATCTTCAAGATCCGCCACTCCATGCGCAAACAGATCAAGGCCAGGGTGAGGGAGGCCCGTCGCGCGGACAACGACCATGAACTCGCCTTCATGGAGGACCTGCTGCGCAAGAACCCCGAGGCCGACGTCGAACAGGACCTGCGGAAGGCGGCGGGCGGGGAGTCGGGCGGGGCGACGACCCTGGGCGCGGAGAGACCGGGCGAGGGCAGGGAAGGAGCGGCCGAGAGCCCGGAAGGAGCGGTCGCCGGACTGGAAGGAGCGGTCGTCGGACTGGAGGGAGCGGTCGAGGCCCCGCGGCACCAGGCCCAGGTCATCGACCTGCAACAGGAGTTCCGCCGGCGCTTCCCCGTCTATCTGCGCCTACGGTCCTTCCTGCTGCGCCACCGGATCCGCGCCCACCTGGTCAGTGGCATCGAGTTCCAGATGGGCGTCTTCATCGTAGGACCCCTGTTCGACGCGGTGGCCGGGGCGACGATCGTCTCCGGTGCCCTGCTGCTCGTCTTCGAACTCGCCATCGTCTACAAGCTGTTGCTCTCCACCCGTGACTTCACCCGCACCATCGACTCCTTCGACCGCGACGAGGTGACCAGGGCGGCCTGACCACACGGCGAAGCCGGGGCGCGCACCGCGCCCCGGCCACGTTCCGTTCCGGACGGTCAGACGCCGACCTTCCGGCCCTGACCCTCCACCGCCGGCGGCGGAGGCGAGGACACGGCCTCGGGCGACTCGTCGTGCGTGAGGTCCGGAAGACGGTTCAGCCACTTCGGCAGGTACCAGTTGCGCTCGCCCAGCAGGGCCATCACCGCCGGGAGCAGAACGCCCCGGATGATCGTCGCGTCGATGAGAACCGCGGCCGCGAGACCCACGCCCATCTGCTTCATGGACTGCATGGACAGCGTCCCGAAGATCGCGAACACGGCGACCATGATGACGGCGGCGCTGGTGACGACCCCGGCCGTGGTGACCACACCGTGCCGGATCGCGTCCGTCGTCGTACGGCCCTTGAGCCGTGCCTCACGGATCCGCGAGACCACGAACACGTGGTAGTCCATCGACAGGCCGAACAGGATCACGAACAGGAACAGCGGCAGCCAGGTGATGATGGCGCCCACGCCCTCCGCGCCCACCAGGGACGCGCCCCAGCCGTGCTGGAAGACGCCGACGAGGATGCCGTACGCGGCGCCGACCGACAGCAGGTTCAGCACGATCGACGTGACGGCGATCGTCAGCGAGCGGAACGACAGCAGCATCAGCGCGAAGGCGAAGACCACGACGAAGGCGAAGACCGGGATGACGGCTCCGGCCAACTGGTCGTTGAAGTCCTTCGACCCGGCGACCTGCCCGGTGATCGGGGCCTCGACACCGTCGACCTTGCCGAGCGTGGCGGGCCGCACCTCGTCGCGCAGCTTGTCCAGGCTCTCACCGGCCTTGTCCAGGTCGGAGCCGCCGACCAGCGGGACGTACACGTAGGCGAGGTTCTGCGCGTCGTGCAGCTTGATCTCGACCGGGCCGCGCGAGGCGCCCGAACTGATCGCCCGGTCACGGAAGTCGGCGAGCGCGGACTTCACCTCGGGAGCGTTGATGTCCTTCGCCCTGACGACCACCTCGGCCGGTTCGGAGCCGCCGGGGAAGGCGTCGTTGAGCCGGTTGTAGGTCTGCACGATGGGCAGCGAGTCGCCGAACTCCTGGTCCAGGGTGAGCTGCTGCGTCTTCATACCGAGCGCGGGCGCCGTGATGGCGAGCAGCGCGCCGGTCGCGACGACGACGGAGACGACGGGCTTGGCGAGGACACCCTTCAGGACGGCCGTCCAGAACCGGCTGCCGCTGTTGCCCGCGGTGCTGCGGCGCCGCAGGAAGGGGAGCCGGCCCTTCTCGACCCGCTCGCCGAGCAGCGAGAGGAGCGCGGGCAGCACGGTCACGGACCCGACCATGGCCACCGCCACGACCATCAGGGAGGCCAGACCCATCGCCTCGAACTCGGCGAGCCCGGTGAACAGCATGCCCGCCATCGCCACGCACACCGTGACACCGGAGACGACGATCGCACGGCCGCTGGTCGCGGCGGCGACCCTGAGGGCCGTCTGCGCGTCCCGGCCGGCGGCGCGTTCCTCGCGCTCGCGGCGCAGGTAGAACAGGCAGTAGTCGACACCGACGGCGAGACCGACCAGCAGCATCACCGAGTTGGCGGTGTCGCTCATCGGCATGACGTGGCTGACGACGCCCATCAGGCCCATCGTCGCCATGATCGCGGTGACCGCCAGCAGGACCGGCAGCAGCGCCGCGACCAGGGCGCCGAAGGCGATGAGCAGAATGCCGAGGGCCACCGGCACCGCGGAGTACTCGGCCTTCTGGAAGTCGTCCCCGAACGCGTCGTCGAACGTCTTCATCATGCTGGCGCCGCCGATCTCCTCGATCCGCAGCGTCTCGTGGTCCTTCTGGACGCCCTCGACGGCCTTCAGGACGGGCTCCACCCGCTCGCCCGCCGTCTCGGAGTCGCCGCGCATGTCGAACTGCACCAGCGCGCTGCGGCCGTCCTTGGAGATGGTCCGCGTGTCGTACGGCGACGTCACGTCCGTGACCTTGCCGGTGCCCTCGACCGCCTTCACGACCGCCTCGACGGCCTGCCGGAACTCGGCGTCCGTCGCCTTCAGCCCGTCGCCCTTCGCCTGGAGGAGGACGGTCTCGCTCGCGGGCTCCTCGATCCCGGCGTCCTCGATGATCCTGGCGGCGGTGTGCGTCTCGCCCTTGAGCTGGTCGCTGTCCTTGACGTCGACCCGGCCCGCCGCCGAGCCGGCCCCCATCGCCAGGACGACGAACAGCACCCAGATCCCGACGGCCGCCCATCGGTGCCGGGCGCTCCAGCCGCCGGCCCGGGCGGCGATTCCCCGCACCCGTGTCTCTCCGTTCCCCATGACGGGCCAGCCCCCTCGTCTCCGGTGACGGCCCCCTGCCGTCACCCAACGTTTCGAAGGTATGGGCCGGATAAGGGCATCTCTTCGTGCTGCCCGGTGAACCCGGGGCCGGGCCACTCATCCCCCTGGACCCCGTCGTCTCCCCATCGGGGAGGACCGTGGTCCCTTACACGTACTTCGTGTTCTCAGGGTCGTGGCTCAGGGGCGTGTTCTCAGGATCGCGGCTCGGGGCCCTGGCTCAGGGGCGCGGCTCGGGTGCCGGGCGGGCCCGCGGTCGTATCGTGTGCGGATGACGACGTACGCGGCGCTGCTGCGCGGCATCAACGTGGGCGGCAGCAAGAAGGTTCCGATGGCCGACCTGCGCACGCTCCTGACGGGCCTCGGCCACACCGGCGTGGCCACCTACCTGCAGAGCGGCAACGCGGTCTTCACCGCCGACGGCGGCGACGAGGACACGCTCGCGGCGGACATCACCGAGGCCATCGAGAAGCACTTCGGGTTCACCGTCGAGGTCTTGGTGCGCGACCACACCTACCTTGAGGCCGTACGGGACGCGTGCCCCTTCCCGGCCGCCGACCTCCAGCCCAAGCAGCTCCACGTCACGTACTTCTCGACCCCGGTCGACGCGGACCGCTTCGCCTCGATCGACCAACAGGCATTCCTCCCCGAGGAGTTCCGCCTCGGGGACCGCGCCCTCTACCTCTACGCGCCCGAGGGCCTCGGCCGCTCCAAGCTGGCCGAGACCCTGTCGAAGCCACGGCTGCTCAAGGGCCTGACGGCGACCAGCCGCAACTGGAACACGGTCGTCAAGTTGGTGGAGATGACCGCGGGAGACTGACACGGTAGGACCATGACAAGCACCGACCCCCGCATCCCGGCAGCCGCCAACTCCCCTGACGAGGCGGCGCATTCAGCAGGTCAGCCGACGGGACAGCCGACAGCACCTTCCGGCCGTGTGAGTGCCGCGCAGGCCATGCGTGGCGCGGCGGCCCAGCTCGCCGAACTGCTCGGCACCACCCCCGACTCCGTCTCCGCCCTCCGGCCGGCGCAGGACGGCTGGACGGCGGACGTGGAGGTCGTCGAGCTGGAACGGGTCCCCGACACCATGACGGTCATGGCGACCTACCGCGTCACGCTCGACCTCCAGGGCCAACTCCTCGGCTACGAACGGGTGCGCCGCTACGCCCGCGGCCAACTCGACCGCGGTCGCTAGGCCTTCTGGATCTTCCGAGCCTTCTGTAACTTCTGGATCTTCACGCTTCCTCCATCAGAAGGTTTCGGAATGGTCTGAGCGCGGTCCGCTGCCCCTCCCGTACGTCACAGTGCCAGGTCGGCAACGAGCACAGCGAGAGGACCCGGACCGTGACCGTGATGACGCAGACAGGCGGGGTGCAACCCGCCGTCACCTCCAGCGGTTCGGGAACCGCCGGCCTCTTCGACATCCTCGAACTCATCCTGGACCGCGGGCTCGTCATCGACGTGTTCATCCGGGTCTCACTCGTCGGCATCGAGATCCTCAAGATCGACGTACGGATCGTCATCGCGAGCGTGGACACCTACCTCCGCTTCGCCGAGGCATGCAACCGCCTCGACCTGGAGGCGGGCCGCAAGGCCCCCGCACGGCTCACCGACATCGTCGGCGACATGGTCGAAAGCGGCGCCAGGGGCAAGGCCGGTGGCGCGATCAGCGGCGCCATCGACGCGATCGGCGACGTCTTCGACCGCGACAAGGAGGACGAGCGGTGAGCGACGCCCCGACCACCGCGCCCCCGACGGAGACGCAGTCCGCACCTCCCCTCTACGTCTACGCCGTCACCGGCTCCGGCCACCCCCTCAACCTCGACGGCCTGCGGACCGTGGGCGACATGGGCGGCCCCCCGGACGCGCTGGTCCACACCGGACTCGCCGCCGTCGTCAGCCCGGCGCCCCCGGATCTGCGTCCCAAGCGCCGTGACCTCGCCGCCCACCAGGCCGTGCAGGAACGGCTGATGGCCGACGGGGCCGTCCTCCCGATGAGGTTCGGACTGCTCGCCCCGGACGAGACAGCCGTCAGGACGGCCCTGGAACAGCACGGCGAGGAGTACGCCCGCAGGCTCACCGAGTTACACGGCACCACCGAGTTCAACCTCAAGGCCGCACGCTCCCAGGACGACCTGCTGCGCGAGGTGCTCACCGAGTCCGACGACGCCCGCCGCCTCAACGAGCTCACCCGCGACGGCAACGGCACCTACGACGACCGTGTCGCCCTCGGCGAGCTGGTGGCCCGGCAGGTCGACGCCCGGCAGCGGCTGCTGGCCGACCAGGTCGTCGGACAGCTGTCCGGCCTGGCCCGCGCCAGCGTCGTGGCCGACCCGGCACAGGACGACTTCCTCAACGTCTCGTTCCTCGTCGAACGCTCCCGCGCCCACGAGTTCGCCGAGGCCGGAGAGAAACTGGCCCACGACTACGGAGAGGCCTACGACTTCCGGCTGCGCGGCCCCCTGCCCCCCTACAGCTTCGCCGCCTGACCCATGGGCCTGCTGACCGGAATCCTCACCCTCCCCCTCGCTCCGGTGCGCGCCACCCTCTGGGCCGCCGAGCAGCTGCGGTACGCCGCCGAAGCGGAGTACTACGACCCGGCCCCCGTCCGGCGGGCGCTCACCGAACTGGAGCGCGCCCTGCTGGAGGGACGTATCGACGAGGACGAGTACGACCGCCGTGAGGACGAACTGCTGGACCAGCTCGACGAGATCACCGCGCGGAGACGAGCCCCACGACCATGACACAACCGGTAACAGGCGGCCTCGCAGGAGCATCCCGCCTTCCCTCCCCGTACGAACCGCCCGGCGGCCAGGCGCCCTCCCTCGCCGACATCCTCGAACGGGTCCTCGACAAGGGCGTGGTGATCGCGGGCGACATCCGGATCAACCTGCTCGACATCGAACTGCTCACCATCAAGCTGCGGTTGCTCGTCGCCTCCGTCGACAAGGCGAAGGAGATGGGCATCGACTGGTGGGAACACGACCCCTCCCTCTCGTCCCGGGCCACCGCCCCGGACCGGTCCCTCGCCGAGAACCCGAACGGGTCCCTCGCCGAGGAGAACGAACGCCTGCGCGCCGAGATCGCCGCCCTGCGGGCCGCGGACAGGAGCCCCGCCCCATGACTGACACGGACACCGACACGCCCACCGACACGCCCACCGACACGGACATCGTCTACGCCTACGCCGTGCTCCGCCGCACTCCGGAGGCCGCCCGTGCGGTCGCGGACCTGCGAGGAGTCGCCGGCGAGCCCATACGCCTGCTGGAGTTCGCCGACGGCACCACGGACGGCACCCCGGGGCTGGCCGCGGCCGTCGGCCCCGTCCCGGCCGCGGACTTCGACGAGGCCCCCCTCAAGGCCAACCTGGAGGACCTGAGCTGGCTGGAGGCCACGGCCCGGGCCCACCACGCCGTCGTCGCCCCGCTCACCGGGCGCGGAATCGCCCTGCTGCCACTGCGCCTGGTCACCGTCTACCGCGACGAGGACCGCGTCCGGCAGGCCCTGGACGCCCGCCGGGACGACTTCCTGCCCCTGCTGGACCGGGTCACGGGCCATGTGGAACTCGGCGTCAAGATCTACGCCGCCCCCGACAGCACGCCACCCGAGCAGAAGACGGACCAGGAGACGGGCCAGGGGACGGATCAGAGGACGGGCCAGGAGACGGCCCACGGCAAACGGCTCGGCATCGGCCGCGCCTACCTGGCCGGAATCCGCCGGCGCAAGCGCACGGCCGAGGACTCCTGGCACGCGGCCACCCGCAGCGCCTCCCACATCACCGAGACGGCCGGCGCCCTGGCGGCCGACCGCGTCGCCCACCGCCCCCAGAGCGGCGACCTCGCGGGCCCGGTCCCCGGCCCGAACGTCAGCAACGACGCCTACCTCGTGCCCGAGAACAGCGTCGACGACTTCCGCACCAGCGTCCTGGCGGCGGCCGAGAAGTTCCCCGGCGTCCAGGTGGAGGTGACCGGCCCCTGGGCCCCGTACTCCTTCGCCCTTCCCCCGGAGCCAACCCCGTGACCGTCACCCCGCACACCGTCACCCCGCACGCCGCCACCGCGCACGCAGTCACCGAGCACGCCGCCACCCCGCACCTCGACCGGCCGGTCGCTCTCATCGACCTCCTCGACCGGCTCCTCCAGGGCGGCGTCGTCCTCACCGGCGACCTCGTCCTGTCCATCGCCGACGTCGACCTCGTCCGCATCGACCTCCGCGCGGTCATCGCCCCCGTGGCCGCCCGTCTGCTGTGAGGAACCGCTGCCCGTGCACTCGCCACCGCCGCCTCCACCGTCCCCGGAGCCCCGCGCCGCCCAGCGCCTGGCGACCGACCCCGACACCGTCGAGCGCGACCTGGTCAAACTCGTCCTGACCGTCGTCGAACTCCTCCGCCAGCTCATGGAGCGCCAGGCGATCCACCGCGTCGAGGGCGGCGACCTGACGGAGGACCAGGAGGAACGCGTCGGCCTGACGCTGATGCTCCTCCACGACCGCATGGAGGAACTCTGCGCGCGCTACGACCTGCGCCTGGAGGACCTCAACCTCGACCTGGGACCGCTGGGGACGTTGCTGCCGCCGGCCAGCTGAACGGTGCGCACCCCGTCGAGGGTGTACGAGCGGACCTCGTCCGGAGCCCTCAGCCGCGGGTCGTCGTACAACCGCCGCAGCTCCGCCTCGCATCCGGCGGCCACCGCGGCGGCCACCGCGTCGGCCAGGGCGAGATCCTCCTCGGTGAGCACCGCGTCGCTCTCGGGTGGGGCGTCGACGCCCCACTCGTCCCAGGGGAGCACCTCCACCCCGTTGAGCGCGGCCAGATCCCGCAGCAGATTGCCGCGGATGTACCACAGACCCCGGAGGCTCTCGATCCAGCTCACCCCGAACGTCCCCGGATCGGCCCGCCCGTCCCGGCACATCCGCCAGGCGTCCCCGGCGACCAGGAAACGGTCCCGGGGAACGTCCAGCGGGTCGAAGGGCACGTCGTACGAGCCGTCGCCGAGCTGGGGGTCGACCAGCCGCCAACTCCCGTCCGGCAGGCGGTACTCGGTGACCCAGTGGTCGTCGTGCCAGCCCTCGATGAAGTACGCGGCGAAACCGCACCGGATGCGCGCGGGGGTGCCCGTGGCCCGCAGCAGCGAGCACAGCAGCAGCGCGAAGTCCCGGCAGGTGCCGACGAACCGCTCGCCGGGTTCACGGCGTTCGGTGAGCGGCCGATCCGCCCGTTCGCGCACGATACGCAGCAGCTCGCTCACGTATCGGGACTCGGCGTCCTGGTGCAGCCGGTCCTGCGGGACGGTGTAGCCGAACCGCTCGCCCTCTCCCCGATGGATGATCAGGTTCCGTGTCAGCACGGCCAGTTGAGCGATGTCTCCCCCGGGGAGCCCGTCGAGCGGCCCGGGATCACTGAACGGCGTCTGTCTGAGGTATCCGAGGTGGAAGTCCATGCCCGCACGCTCGACCCTGCCCCTGGGGCAAGGTCAACCGCTGTGCGAAGCTCCTCCCATGCGTTACATCATCATCGGAGCGGGGGCCGTCGGCGGCGCGATCGGCGGGCGGCTCGCGGGCTCCGGACATGAGGTCGTCCTCGTCGCCCGGGGCTCGCAGTACGCGGCGCTACGGGACGGCGGGCTGCGGCTCAGGGTGCCGGACGGCGAGTTCACCCACCGCCTGCCGACCGTCGACGGACCGGACGCGCTCGGCGAACTGCGGGCGGACGACGTCCTCGTGCTCGCCGTGAAGACCCAGGACAGCGAGGCCGCGCTGGCGTCGTGGGGACCGGCGCCGGTGGCGGGCGGCGGCACGGCCGCGGAGCGGCTGCCGCTGGTGTGCGCGCAGAACGGCGTGGAGAGCCAGCGCCTGGCACTGCGCCGCTTCCGGCGGGTGTACGGCGTGTGCGTCTGGCTGCCGGCGACCCACGTCGAACCGGGCCTCGTCTCCGCCGCCGGCACCCCGCTCACCGGCATCCTGCACCTCGGGCGCGTTCCGCACGGCACGGACGAGACCGCCCGGCTGATCGCCGCCGACCTGGAGAAGTCGCGGTTCGAGGCGCCGGTCGAGCCGGACGTGGCGCGCTGGCAGTACGCCAAGCTGCTGGCCAACCTGGGCAACGCCCTCGAAGCCGTCGCCGCGCCCGCCGAGGGCGAGGAGGCCGTGGCGTTGCTGGAGCGTGTGCGGGCCGAGGGCGCGGCCGTGCTCGACGCGGCCGGGATCGCGTACACGAGCGCGGAGGAGCAGCGGGAGCTCCGCGGCGACAAGATCACCCTGGTGCCGCTCGACGGCTCCCCGCGCGGTGGTGGCTCCTCGTGGCAGTCCCTGACCCGCGGCACGGGCACCATAGAGGCGGACTACCTCAACGGCGAGATCGCGCTGCTGGGGCGCCTGCACGGTGTAGCGACGCCGCTGAACGACCTGTTGCAGCGGCTGGCGAACACGTTCGCGCGCGAGCGCCGGGAGGCGGGGTCGATGCCGGTCGCGGAGCTCGTACGCCTCGCCGACGAGGCTGTCGCGTTTGTTCAAGAGGAGCGAACGCGCCGTTCCTAGGGTGAAGCGCATGAGTGATGCGCACCGGAACAACCCGCACCAGCAGGTGCACCCGTACATGGTCGAATGCGCTGCCGAGGCGGCCCGTGTCGCCCGGGGCGTCCCGGCGGAGCTGCTGTCCGCGCCCACGCACTGCCCCGGGTGGGACGTCCGCGCCCTGGTCAACCACTGGGTCCTGTACACCTCGTACGGCCTGGAGCACCGGGCCCTGCGCAAGACGCTTCCCGAGGAGCTGACCGCGCGTGACTTCACCGCCGGGCCCGACTGGGCCCGGGTGTACGCCGAGCAGCTCGACCGGGCCGTCGCCGCGTGGGACGACCCGGTCGTGTGGGAGGGGGAGGTCGACCTGGGCGGCGGCTCGCTGCCCGCGCCCGACCTGGCCGGGATGGTCGTGAAGGAGATGGCGGTCCACGGCTGGGACGTCGCCACCGCCACCGGCCAGGAGATCCACCTCTCCGAGGGGGCGGCCTTGCTGGTGCTGGACGTGGTCTCGACCCACGCCGAGCTCTACCGCCAGTACGACGGCTTCGCCGACCCGGTGCCGGTGCCGGACGACGCGCCCGTCTTCGCCCGCGCCCTCGCCCTGAGCGGCCGCGACCCGCGCGCCACCGGGGCGCGCTCCGCCGGCTGAGCAACCCATCTTTCTCGCCCCCGCACCCGCCGGAGGCCTACGCGCCGACCGCCGCCAGCACCGGCCGCCGGGCCGCGTCGTACCGCCGCAGCAGCACCCGCGCCACCTCCGGCGCGGCCCCCAGCACATCCGCCAGCACATCCGCCCCGGCCGCGCCCCGCGCGATACGGTCCGGCAGAAAGCCGGGAGCCAGCACGTACGGGGCGACAGCGACGCGCCCGCAGCCGAGAGCACGCAGCTCCCGCACCGCGTCCTCCGTGCGGGGAAGCGACGCGGAGGCGAACGCAGGCCGCACGGCGCACCAACCGGTGTGCCGCCACTCCCGCGCGATTTCTGCGATCACTGCGATCGCCTCCGGGTCCGTGGACCCCGCCGAGGCCAGCACGACCCCGGTCGAGGGCTTGTCGGCGGGACGCAACCCCGCCTCGTACAGCCGGCGCTCCAGCGCCGCCAGCAGCAGCGGAGACGGACCGAGCACCTCCGCCTGGCGGATGCGGAGCTGCGCCGGCGCCTCCCGCAGGACGGCCGGGATGTCCGCCTTCGCGTGGAACGCGCGCGTCAGCAGCAGCGGCAGGGCGACCACGTCACGGACGCCCTCCGCCGCCAGGGACTCCAACACCCCGTGCACGGAGGGGATGTTGAATTCCAGGAAGCCGGTCTCCACACGCAGCCCGGGACGCGTCGCGCGCACGCGCCGGACTAGCGCGTGCACGGTCGCGGCATGCCGCGGGTCGCGGCTGCCGTGGGCGATGACGAGGAGGACCGGGTCGCGCATGTCGTGGCTCAGCTCTTCACCAGCAGGCCGCGGCTGCGCAGGACCCACCGCTCCAGCGGGCTGAAGATCAGCAGGTCGATGGCGATGCCGACGATCAGGATGAGCAGGATGGCGAGGAAGACCATGGACATCGAGCTGGTGTTGCGGCCGTTCTCCAGCAGTTGGCCGAGACCCACGCCGAGCTGCGGCGAGGACGCGATGATCTCCGCGGCCATCAGCGAACGCCAGGAGAACGCCCAGCCCTGCTTGAGGCCCGCCACATAGCCGGGCAGAGCCGCGGGCATGACGATGTGCCACGTTCCGCGCAGACCGGTCGCGCCGAGTGTCCGGCCCGCCCGGAGGAACAGCGGCGGCACCTGGTCGACACCCGACACCAGGCCGTTGGCGATCGACGGCACGGCACCCAGCAGAATGACCGCGTACATCATCTCGGGTTCCAGACCCAGCCAGATCACGGCCGGCGGCACCCAGGCCACCGACGGCAGCGACTGGAGGCCGGAGAGGATCGGGCCGAGCGCCGCCCGCACGAACCTGACCCGCGCGACCAGAAGGCCCAGCGGAGTGCCGATCGCCAGCGCCAGAAGGAAACCGAACAGACCACGGGAGACACTCGTCCAGATGTAACCGACCAGAGTGCCCTGCAGCCAGGCGTCCTCGACCTCGCCCCACACGTCGGCGGGCGAGGGCAGCTTGGTCGGGTCGTCGACGACGCCGAACGAGATCAGCGCCTGCCACACGACCAGGACGAGCGCGATCGCGGTCAGCGGCGGCAGGATCTTCTGCGTGAAGGTCTGCCGGAACGGCGTCCGCCCGGACTGGACCGTCTCCAGGGCGTCCAGCCCCGCTTCGAGCCCCGCCAGATCGTTGCCGTCCTTGACGCCGTTCTTGACGCCGTCCTTGACGGCCGGGGTCTCAGTGCTGGCCATGGCGGCGGATCTCCCCACGCAGTTCTTCGGTGATCGCGACGGACAGCTCCGCCACGGCGGCGTCCTCGATGCGGCGCGGCTGCGGGATGTCGACCGTCCACTCGTGCGCGATACGGCCCGGCCGGGACGACAGCAGGACGACGCGCTGGGCGAGCCGGACCGCCTCGCGCACGTTGTGCGTGACGAAGAGGACGGACAGCCGCGTCTCGCTCCAGATGCGGGTCAGCTCGTCGTGCAGCACGTCCCGCGTGATGGCGTCGAGCGCCGCGAACGGCTCGTCCATCAGCAGCAGCTTGCTCTCCTGGGCGAGCGCCCGCGCCAGGGCGACGCGCTGGCGCATACCGCCCGACAGCTCGTGCACGCGCTTGCCGTACGCGCCCTTCAGACGGACCAGTTCGAGCAGTTCCTCGGCCCTGTCGCGTCGCTCGTTCTTGGCGACTCCCCTGAGCTTCAGGGCGAGTTCGATGTTCTTGCCCGCGGTCAGCCACGGGAACAGGGCGTGCTCCTGGAACATCAGGGCCGGACGCCCGTCGGTCGTGATGCTGCCCGCGGTCGGGGCGTCGAGCCCCGCGACCAGGTTGAGCAGTGTGGACTTGCCACAGCCCGAGGCCCCCAGGAGGGTGACGAACTCGCCCGGAGCGACATCGAGGGTGATGTCGTCGAGGACGAGCTGCTGCCCGGCGGGCCCGGCGAAGGACTTCGAGACATGCTCGATACGGGCTGCGTGCTCGACCGCCTGGACGCCGTCGGCGGCCTTGGCGAATGTGGTGGCCATGGTCGTCACCTCCTGGGAACTCATCGGACCGCTCGATTACTTGACGCCGAGACCGGCGTCGTCGACCTCGGACTCGCCCTCGGCCTTGAGGACCTTGTTGAGCGGCGCCAGGTCGTAGATCCCGTTCAGGTCGGGCTTCTCCAGCAGGCCCGCATTGACCGCGTGCTCCGCCTCGGTGTTGAGGGTGGAGGCCAGCGGGTCGTTGGTGAACTGGATGGACTTCCACGCCGGGTCGAGCACGTCGGCCGGCAGCTCCTTGCCGGAGTCCACCTTCAGCTGGGCGTTCGCCGCGGCCTTGGCCTCGTCCGGGTTGGCGGCGATCCATGCGTTGGTCTTCACCGAACCGCGCAGCACCGCTTCGACGACCTTCGGGTGCTCCTTCAGGAAGCTCTGCGACACGATGATGTTCGTGATCACGAACTTCTTGTCCGGCCACAGGCTCGCCTCGTCGAGCAGCACCTTCCCGCCCTCGGCGACCAGCTTGGACGCGGTCGGCTCCGGCACCCAGGCGCCGTCGATGGAGCCGGACTTGTAGGCGTCCGGGGTGACCTTGTTGTCCGTGCGGACCACGGAGACGTCGCCCTTGCCGCTCTCCGCGTCGACCTTCCAGCCCTGGTCGGCGATCCAGTTGAGGAACGCCACGTCCTGGGTGTTGCCGAGCTGCGGGGTCGCGATCTTCTTGCCCTTGACGTCCTTAAGGGACTTGATCTTCTTCGGGTTGACCACGAGCTTCACACCGCCGGAGGCGGAGCCGCTGATGATGCGCAGGCTCTTGCCGTCCGACTTGGTGTAGCCGTTGATCGCGGGCGACGGGCCGATCCAGCCGATGTCGATGGACTTCGAGTTGAGCGCCTCGATCTCCGAGGGACCGGCGTTGAAGGTCGCGTACTCCGCCTTCGTCGCACCGAGCTCCTTCTGGAAGAAGCCCTTCTGGTTGCCCACGAGCGCGGTCGCGTGGGTGAGGTTGCCGAAGTAGCCGATCTTCACGGTGTCGAGACCGTCGATCTTCTTGGCGCCGGCGGCGACCTTCTGGGTGTCGTTGTCCTTGGCCTCGGAACCGTAGCCGCAGGCGGCGAGGGTGAGGAGGGGAAGAGCGGCGATGACCGCGAGTGTGCGGCGGACGGCGATTCTGGCAGGCACGGGAGGTGTTCCTCTCGAGGGCCCGGCGGTCACGGTCTCTCAGGCCGTGGCCGGGAGGTCGGCAGGTTTTCGTCTACGGCGGTGGGGGGTGAGGGCGCGCAAGCGGTGCGCGTACGTCAGCGCACACATCGCGTCACTCCGCCCTGCCCGCTGCCGAGGGCGCCGCTGCCGACACGGCCGCCCTCCTTCGCGAACGTCGAGTAGAAGTCGGTGGAGTTCATGTCAGAAGTCCCACCCGTCGTCCTCGGCCTCGTCCTTGACGGGCTCCGGGGACGCGAACGACTCGCCGACCATGCCCGCGGTGAGCGTGGTGCCGTCGTTCGGGTCGATCAGGATGAACGAACCGGTGCGCCGGGAGTCGGCGTACGAGTCGACGGGCAGCGCCTCCGCGGTGCGGATCTTCACACGGCCGATGTCGTTGGCGACGAGCTGTCCCGGGTGCGGGTGCAGGGACAGGTCGTCGAGCGTGAGACGGGACGGGATGTCCTTGACGATCGCCTTGACCGTGCGGGTGCCGTGCTTGAGCAGCACGCGGTGGCCCACGGTCAGCGGCGCGTCGGCGACGTGGCAGACGGTCGCCTCGATGTCCTGCGTGGTGGCGGGCGCGTCCTTGCTGGGCACGATCAGGTCACCGCGCGAGATGTCGATGTCGTCCTCCAGCAGGAGGGTCACCGACTGCGGTGTCCACGCCTCGTCGACCGGCTTGCCCAGCAGGTCGATGCCCGCCACCTTGGTCGCCCGGCCGGACGGCAGCACCGTCACCGGGTCGCCCACGCGGAACGTACCGGCCGCGATCTGGCCCGCGTATCCCCGGTAGTCCGGGTGGTCGGCGGTCTGCGGGCGGATCACGTACTGCACGGGCAGCCGGGCGTGGCAGTGCGCCATGTCGTGGCTGGCCGGCACGGTCTCCAGGTGCTCCAGGACCGTCGGGCCGCCGTACCAGTCCATGTTCGCCGACGGCTCCACCACGTTGTCACCGGCCAGCGCCGAGATCGGGATGGCGGTGATCTCGGGGACGCCCAGCTCGCTCGCGTACGCCGTGAACTCCTCGGCGATCTTCGCGAACACCTGCTCCTCGTACCCGACGAGGTCCATCTTGTTCACGGCCAGGACCACGTGCGGGACGCGCAGCAGCGCGGCGATCGCGGCGTGGCGGCGGGTCTGCTCGACGACACCGTTGCGCGCGTCGACCAGGATCACCGTCAGTTCGGCCGTGGAGGCGCCGGTGACCATGTTGCGGGTGTACTGCACATGGCCGGGCGTGTCGGCGAGGATGAAGCGGCGGCGGGGCGTGGCGAAGTAGCGGTAGGCCACGTCGATGGTGATGCCCTGCTCACGCTCGGCGCGCAGACCGTCCGTCAGCAGCGCGAGGTCGGGAGCGTCCTGGCCACGGCTGGCCGAGGCGCGCTCCACGGCCTCCAGCTGGTCGACGAGGACCGACTTGGAGTCGTGCAGCAGCCGTCCGACGAGCGTGGACTTGCCGTCGTCGACGGAGCCGGCGGTGGCGAACCGCAGCAGGGTGGTTTCCGAGAGGACCTCGGTGAGTTCCCCGGTCGTGATGGTGCTCATGCTTAGAAGTACCCCTCGCGCTTGCGGTCTTCCATCGCGGCCTCGGACAGCTTGTCGTCGGCGCGGGTCGCGCCGCGCTCGGTGAGCCGGGAGGCGGCGATCTCGGCGATCACGGCGTCCAGCGTGGTGGCGTCGGAGTCGACCGCGCCCGTGCAGGACATGTCACCCACGGTCCGGTAGCGGATGAGGCGCTTCTCGACGTTCTCGCCGTCCTTGGGGCCGCCCCAGTCACCGGCGGTGAGCCACATGCCGGCCCGCTGGAAGACCTCGCGCTGGTGGGCGAAGTAGATCTGCGGCAGTTCGATGTCCTCGCGGGCGATGTACTGCCACACGTCCAGCTCGGTCCAGTTGCTGAGCGGGAACACGCGGACGTGCTCGCCGGGGGCGTGGCGGCCGTTGTAGAGCTGCCACAGTTCGGGGCGCTGGCGGCGCGGGTCCCACTGGGAGAACTCGTCGCGCAGGGAGAACACCCGCTCCTTCGCCCGCGCCTTCTCCTCGTCCCGTCGCCCACCGCCGAAGACCGCGTCGAACTTCTCGTCCTGGATCTTCTCGGTCAGCGGCACGGTCTGGAGAGGGTTGCGGGTGCCGTCGGGGCGCTCCTTCAGCACTCCGCGGTCGATGTAGTCCTGCACGGAGGCGACGTGCAGCCGCAGGCCGTGCTTGTCGACCGTACGATCCCTGTACTCGATGACCTCGGGGAAGTTGTGCCCGGTGTCGACGTGGAGCAGGGAGAAGGGGATCGCGGCGGGGGCGAAGGCCTTCAGCGCGAGGTGGAGCATGACGATGGAGTCCTTGCCGCCGGAGAACAGGATCACCGGCCGTTCGAACTCGCCCGCCACCTCGCGGAAGATGTGCACCGCCTCGGACTCCAGCGCGTCCAGGTGCGACAGGGAGTACGGGCTGTCGGTCTCCGAGGAGACGGAGGCGACGGTCGTCATGCCAGACCCCTTTCGACGAGCAGCTTGTGGACCGTGGCGGCGGACTCCAGCACGGTCTGGTTCTGCGACTCGATGCGCAGGTCGGGCGTCTCGGGCGCCTCGTAGGGGTCGTCGACACCGGTGAGGCCGGAGATCTCGCCCGCGGCCTGCTTGGCGTACAGCCCCTTCACGTCACGTTCGGAGCAGACCTCCACCGGGGTGGCCACGTGGACCTCGATGTACGCGGCGCCGCTCGCCTGGTGGCGCTTGCGGACGGCCTCGCGGCTGTCGGCGTAGGGCGCGATGACCGGCACGAGCGCCTTCACGCCGTTGCGGGCCAGCAGGTCGGCGAGGAAACCGATGCGCTGCACGTTGGTGTGGCGGTCCGCGCGGCTGAAGCCGAGGTCGGCGGTGAGGAACTCACGGATCTCGTCGCCGTCGAGGACCTCGACGAGGTGGCCGTCCTCGCGCAGCCGGCTCGCCAGTTCGTACGCGATGGTGGTCTTGCCGGCGCTCGGCAGACCCGTGAGCCAGATGGTGGCTCCGGTCGTCACGTGGTTCTCCCGGGGGTTCGGAGATGGTGTGGTGGGCGTCGACTGTTTCGTGAAAGGCGGCGTCATCAGTGCAGCCCGCACTCGGTCTTGGCACTGCCCGCCCAGCGTCCGGCGCGCGCGTCCTCGCCCTCGGCGACGCGGCGGGTGCAGGGGGCGCAGCCCACGGAGGCGTAGCCGTCCATCAGCAGCGGGTTGGTGAGTACGCCGTGCTCGGTGACGTACGCGTCCACGTCGTCCTGCGTCCAGCGCGCGATCGGCGAGATCTTGACCTTGCCGCGCTTCTCGTCCCAGCCGACGACCGGGGTGTTCGCCCGGGTCGGGGACTCGTCGCGGCGCAGGCCCGTCGCCCACGCGTCGTACCGGGTCAGGCCCTCCTCCAGCGGCTTGACCTTCCGCAGGAAGCAGCACAGGTCGGGGTCGCGGTCGTGCAGCTTCGGCCCGTACTCGGCGTCCTGCTCGGCCACGGTCTGGCGCGGGGTGAGCGTGATGACGTTGACGTCCATCACGGCCTCGACGGCGTCACGGGTGCCGATGGTCTCCGGGAAGTGGTAGCCGGTGTCGAGGAAGACTACGTCGACGGGGCCGTCTCCGGGCCGGGCACGGGACGCGAGGTGCGCGACCACGGCGTCCTCCATGGAGGAGGTCACGCAGAAGCGCTTGCCGAACGTGTCCACGGCCCACTGGAGGATCTCCAGCGCGGACGCGTCCTCCAGGTCGCGGCCGGCCTGCTCGGCGAGCGTCTTGAGCTCGGCGCGCTTCGCCGCGTCCGGGTCGTCCGCGTCGTTCGGTGCTGTGTCGGAATCCGCCTGGGCGGTCCTCATATCTGATCCCCTCCACTGTCGGCTCGCTGAACTCCCCGGGCCAGCAGCCCGAGGAACTTCAACTGGAAGGCTCGATTGCACGCTCCGCATTCCCACGCACCGTGGCCCTCTTCGCTCGGGCGCAGGTCTTCGTCACCGCAGTAGGGGCAGTAGAAGGGGGCGGCACGCTCGCTCACGACAGAGCCCCCTCGTCGGCACGCGCCGCCCAGGTGGCGAACCGCTCGCCGTCCTCGCGCTCCGCCTGGAACCGCTTGAGGACGCGCTCGATGTAGTCGGGCAGCTCGTCCGAGGTGACCTTCAGACCGCGCACCTTGCGGCCGAACCCGGCCTCCAGGCCGAGCGCGCCGCCCAGGTGCACCTGGTAGCCCTCGACCTGCTCGCCCTCGTCGTTGAGGACGAGCTGGCCCTTGAGACCGATGTCCGCGACCTGGATACGGGCGCAGGCGTTGGGGCAGCCGTTGATGTTGATGGTGATCGGCTCGTCGAAGTCCGGGATGCGGCGCTCCAACTCGTCGATGAGCGAGGAGCCGCGCGCCTTGGTCTCGACGATGGCCAGCTTGCAGTACTCGATGCCGGTGCAGGCCATGGTGCCGCGCCGGAAGGGGGAGGGCTTGGCGGTCAGGTCCAGGGCTTCGAGGGCCTCGACCAGCGGCTCGACCTGCGCCTCCTCGACATCGAGGACGATCATCTTCTGCTCGACCGTCGTACGGACCCGGCCGGAGCCGTGGGCCTCCGCGACCTCGGCGATCTTCGTCAGCGTGGCGCCGTCGACGCGGCCGACGCGCGGGGCGAACCCGACGTAGTAGCGGCCGTCCTGCTGCCGGTGCACGCCGACGTGGTCACGCCAGCGCTCCACGGGCTCGGCGGGCGCGGGACCGTCGACCAGCTTGCGCTTGAGGTACTCGTCCTCCAGCACCTGGCGGAACTTCTCGGCGCCCCAGTCGGCGACCAGGAACTTCAGACGGGCGCGGGTGCGCAGCCGCCGGTAGCCGTAGTCGCGGAAGATGCCGATCACGCCCGCCCAGACGTCCGGGACCTCCGCCAGCGGCACCCAGGCTCCGACGCGGACGCCGATCTTGGGGTTCGTGGACAGGCCGCCGCCGACCCACAGGTCGAAGCCGGGGCCGTGCTCGGGGTGCTCGACTCCGACGAACGCCACGTCGTTGATCTCGTGGGCGACGTCGAGGAGCGGGGAGCCGGAGATCGCCGTCTTGAACTTGCGGGGCAGGTTGGAGAACTCCTTGCTGCCGATGTACCGCTCGTGGATCTCGTCGATGGCGGAGCTGCCGTCGATGATCTCGTCCTCGGCGATGCCGGCGACCGGCGAGCCGATGATGACGCGCGGGGTGTCGCCGCAGGCCTCGGTGGTGGACAGGCCGACGGCCTCCAGCCGGTTCCAGATCTCCGGCACGTCCTCGATGCGGATCCAGTGCAGCTGGATGTTCTGCCGGTCGGTGATGTCCGCGCTGCCGCGCGCGAACTCCTCGGAGATCTCACCGATCACGCGCAGCTGCTGCGTGGTCAGCCGGCCGCCGTCGATCCGCACCCGCAGCATGAAGTACTTGTCGTCCAGCTCCTCCGGCTCCAGGATGGCGGTCTTGCCGCCGTCGATGCCGGGCTTGCGCTGGGTGTACAGCCCCCACCAGCGCATACGGCCGCGCAGGTCGTTGGGGTCGATCGAGTCGAAGCCCCGCTTGGAGTAGATCGTCTCAATGCGTGTCCGCACATTGAGACCGTCGTCGTCCTTCTTGAACTGCTCGTTGCCGTTGAGGGGGGTGAAGTGACCTACGGCCCACTGACCCTCGCCACGGTGACGGCTCACCTTGCGGCGGGGCGTGGCAGGGCGTTGCGGGGTGGCGGCCATGGTTGATACGTCCTTCATGACAGGCGGGAATGCGGCTCTGACCTGCGCGTACGGGGAGCCCCGGGGCCGGAGGCCCCTGATGCACGCAGCGGCATGCGTGCCGTACGTGCGCGTCGTTGCGCAGGGTGAGGCAGAAGGGGGGATGCGGCGGTGCTGGGGCTGCTCAGCTCGCCGGACAGATGGCGCTGGACATGCGGCCGAGGTCGACGTGCCGCCGACTCACCAAGGCAATTCCAGTTCCAGACATGACGGAAGCGTGTCATGGCTCTTTAGACTCAGTCCACCTTCATCCATATTGTGGACAGGTGTGTCTCGAATCGCGGGACGCTGTGAGATGCGTCATGCAGAGGCTAGGCCCCAGGCCAGGGCCCCGGCGCGGGCACCTCCGGCTCCTGCTCCACCTTGGTGTCGAAGAGCCGGAACCCCCGCCGCTGGTAGTTCGCCATCGCGTGTTCCCCGTCCTTGCTGCACGTATGCAGCCAGACCCGCTTGGTCGGGGACAGCCGCGGCCACCGCTCGGCCAGATCCCAGGCCCGCGCGGCCCCGTACGACAGAAGGTGCCCGCCGATGCGCCGTCCCCGGAACGCCGGGACGAGCCCGAAGTACACGATCTCCACCGCCGCGCCGTCCTGCGGTTCGAGCTCGACGTACCCCGCGGGCGTCCCGCGGTCGTAGGCCACCCAGGTCTCCACGCCGGGCCGGTCCAGGTGCTCCTGCCAGCGCGCGTACGACCACGACAGCCGGTCGGTCCAGCGGATGTCGCCCCCGACGGAGGCGTACAGGAAGCGGCTGAACTCGGGGGAGGGGACCTCGGAGCGGACGATCCGGACATCGCCCTCCGGGGCCCGCGCGGGCAGGAGGTCGGCCGGGGAGGTCTGCTCCAGGGACCAGGTGGTCACGGTGATGGTGGACATGGCAGCCAGAAAACCACGAGGCCGGACCAGGCACCAAGGCCGGGTCCGGCGTCCATATCGTGGGCTCTCAGTTCATGGAGCTGTTGACCGTCGACAGCGGTACCGCGTACAGCGTCCGCTCGGGGATGGCCTCGGGCTCCCACTCGTTGTCCTTGTTCGCGGCCCACTCCGTGAGCGTCCACAGCTCGCCGGTCTTCTGCGAGTACGACATGGACTCGGTGTGCTGGCCCCAGCAGGCGTACGACTGGTCGGAGGTGCACCGGGCGGCGTCGGCGCCGTTCTCGTTCTGCCGCCAGAGCGTGCCGTGCTTTCCGCGGCTGCCCGGGGCGTAGCCCACGTACCAGTCGGCCTTGCTCGCTCCGCTCGGCTTGTGCGAGATCACGCCCTGAAGGCCGACCGCCTTGGTCTCGTACGCCTCGTCCGCGTTCACGATGTCGCTGGAGTTGGAGCCCAGCAGGCCCGTGCGGCTGAGCTGGGTGCTGAAGTAGTAGCGCCAGACGCGGGCGGGCTGGGTGCCGCCCGAGCTGAACCACTCGTTCGCCACCAGGCTGTTGGGCGTCGACGTACGGTCCAGCGAGATGGAGCCGAAGCAGGGCACCGCGTTGTCGTTCTTGTCGTCGCACTTGCCGCCGGTCAGGTTGTACGAGCCGATGGCCGGCAGGACGTACTGGTAGCCGTGCGCCGAATAGCCGCCGCTGACCTTGCCGACCTCGCTGCTGTTGACATTGGCCTGGAGGATGCGGTGCATGTCGAAGACGAAGAGGGCGTTGTTGTGGTCGGCGCCGTTCTTCGCGGTGACGATCAGCTTGTCCTGGTACCAGACCATGCCGCCGACGTGGGAGCGCACGGCGCCGAAGTCCTTGCCGCCCGAGAGGGGGGCGACGAGGAGGACCCAGCGGTACTTCAGGTTGTTCGGGTCGTTCGCGTCGATGAAGGCGACGCGGGCGAGCCCCTTGTCGTCGTCGGGCTCACCCTTCTTGTGGTCGTTGTGCGTCCAGCCGGACAGGATGACGCGGTCCTCGCCCCACAGGCCGTCGTCGTCGGCGTCGGCGGAGGTGGTGACGGACTGGGGGAGCCACTTCTGGGTCGTGGCGTCGCCGGTGTCCCAGCAGTACGCGCGGGTCGCGGTGGGCTCGACCGGCAGGGCGTTCCGCTCGGATTCGTAGCAGGCGGACTTGTTCCGCATGGGGTGGTTGGCGCTCTGCAGGACGCCGTGCACGCCGACGTTCCCGCCCATGCCGTCCGTCAGGGTGTCCAGGGTGGTCTCGCTGACGAGGTTCTCGTGCAGTTGGAGCTTGCCGATCTCGCTCGATGAGGTCAGCTGCTTCAGGCCGCCCGGGTTGTCGCCGCCCGCGGCCTGTGAGGTGCTGATCAGCGTGGCCGCGGCGGTCAGAGCCAGCGCGGTCCCGGCAAGGCCGGCGCGCAGCGCACGGCCTCTTCTGCGTCGACGGTGTCTGCCGCGACTCATACAACCTCCCAGGGACGGCCAACTGCCTCTCATGATCAGCACGTTGACGGAGAGCCAGGTGGGGTGGCCTGGGAGGGATGCTACTTCAGAGGGGCCCTGTCGCGGTTGGAGTACTGCATAAATGCAGGGATATCCCTCACTCCTGGGCTACCGTCCGTTCATCCGTGCCACGTCTCGGAGGGCCGCGTCCGCTCGTGCGGGAGTCCGTGCGAGGACGCGCCGCGGGCCCGGAGAACCCCCGGCGCCAGCGAGTGCGGCAGCAGGTCCAACGGGTCGTCAGGCAGCCGGAGGTCGACCTCGGCGCCCTCCGTGAAGCGGTACGGGCGGTGTTCCAGGAAGGCGCCCATGTAGCGGCGTACGCGGGACATCTCCGCGCGGACCGTGACCGTGCGCGCCGGGTCGCCGAACATGTCGTCGGCGAGGGCCGCGGCGGTACGGCCGGTGGGGTGGAGGGCCAGAAGGTAGAGCAGTTCGGCGTGGCGGGGGCTGAGTTCGTGGGTCCAGGAGCCCGAGCCGCCCGACGCGGTCACCGTGCAGCGGCGCCAGTGCGCCAGGTCCAGGACGATCCGGGCCGTGTCGTCGTCGGCCGGCCTCTCGGCGCCGGGGCGTATCAGCCAGCCGCCGGGCAGGGGCTCGATCCGGCACGGCCCCAGGCCCGGCAGCCGGCGCCAGCCGGGGGAGAGGGGCTTCGGCAGGGCCAGCCGGTTCGTGTACGGCATGCCGGTCACGGCGGCCGTCCAGCCGTCCGTGTCCACGGCCGCCGCCCGGCCGCCGATCCGCGCCAGCACCGGCGCGGCGACCGCGCGCAGCCGTTCCAGCGAGGTCAGGTGCAGGTCCCGCAGCCGGGCCTCGGCGAGCTTGGCGACCGAGCCGACGAGCGCGAGCGTGGCGGGATGGTGGGACTCCAGCGGGCCGCTGACGTCCACCGCGCCGAGTAACCGCCCGTCACGCGGGTCGGTGATGGGAGCGCCGGTGCACACCCAGGACTGCAGGGGCCGCGCGAAGTGCTCCGCGGAGACCACCTCCACCGGGCGGCGGGCCACCAGCGAGGTGCCGATGCCGTTCGTGCCGATCACCTCCTCGCGGAAGTCCCCGCCGACCCCGAGCCCCTGCCCGTCCGCCTTGCGCAGCCCGGCCGGGCTGCCCTCCAGCCACAGCAACCGGCCCTCCGCGTCGGCGACCGCCACGAGGTGCTGCGCCGAGTCCGCGAACGACAGCAACCCCTCCTGCAGCACGGGCAGCACGTGGCGCAGCCGTGAGGTCTGCCGCCGCCGCTCGACCTCGTCCAGGCCGAGCACATCGGCCCGGAAGTCGTGGTCGGGGTCGACCCCGCCGCGGACCGTGCGGTCCCAGGACTCCCTGATCACCGGCCGCGGCGCCATCTTCGGCCGCTCTCCGGCGAGTGCGGCGCCGCGCACCTCGCCGAGCGCCCGTGCCGCCCGCCTCGCGTCCTGGGCGGCCGGCCGTGAAGCGTCCATCGGCGAGTGCGCCACTCGATCCTCCCGGCGGACCTGTCCGTTCCAGGGTTTCCCGGCCCCTTCGGCCACGGACGTCCGCGCGTGCGTTGACTCCAAGTCTCATAGTGTGCCGCCGAACGGCCGCAGAGGGACCCGGTCCGGCCACAGAGAGCTGATGAGTTGCAACCCCCTGCAACCCTGGCGAACAGTCGTACGGTGCCTGAAACTTGTTCAGCGCCGCCCACTGAGGCGGCCGCGTTCCCGCTTGGGGCCGAAGCAGCGGGGGTGGTGCCGTGTCGGCGCAGCATCACCCCCGCGTAGTGCGCCCCGCCTTGAACGCGCCGCTGTCACACGGCGGTTGAGCGCACCTCAACCCGTCGTCCCCACCTCGTTGTTCGGCGCCCCGTCGCCCACGGGCGGCAGGTCACCGCGCTCCACCGGACCTCCGTGGGGCGGGTGCGGCAGGAGGCCGTCCAGCTCGGCGGTGGTCGGGCGGCGAGCGGCCTCGGAGGCCGCGTGCAAGACATCACGGTCGACCCTCGTCGTGTCGCCGCTGATCCGGACCACGTGCCCCGCCGCCAGGACGGCGTACTCGTGCTGTCCGCCCGACGAGCGGTACCAGGCGTCGCCGTCCCGCTCGCAGGTCACCGACCCGCCCCCGCCCTGGCCGACCGGTTGCCGCGGACAGCTCTCGGCCGTCATCGTGCCGCGGTCCACGAGCAGGAGGATCTGGGCGCCGCTCTTCCGCGACCAGTACGCGCTGGAGAAACCGTCGGCGCCGTACACGCCCACCGACTGCCGGGCCAGCGTGAACCCGGGGGACTCGGTGACGTAGACGAGCTCCGGCGCGAGGCCCAGTGCCTCCGCCCGGTCCTGCAGCTCGGCCCGGTCGGGAGCGGGCCGCCGCGGCTCGGGGGCGCTCACCACCACCTTCTCGTTTCCGCAGGCCGTGAGCAGCAGCAGCGGCAGGCAGGCGAGGGGAAGCAGAACGCGGACGGCACGCAACATGGACTCATACTGCCGCACAGGTGTTCCACAGGTGGCGCTCAGAGTGTTTTGCGTAGCTGTACGCCATGGATGCACCCCTGCACCATGCGTAACCGGTGTCCGTGTCTGTGTGCGTGTCCGTTTCCTTCAAGACCACGAGGCCGGGCCCTGCCTACGGTGGCCGCATGACTCCACGATTCGACGCGATCGGACTGGTCGCCTCCGACATGGCCGCTTCTGTCGCCTTCTACCGCCGCCTCGGATTCGCCTTCCCGGAGGGCGCCGAGACCGCACCGCACGCCGAGGCCCCCCTGCCGGGCGGGTTGCGGCTGCTGCTCGACACCGAGGAGACCGTCCGGTCCTTCGCCCCGGAGTGGCAGCCGGGGACGGGCGGCGGCCGGTCCTCGATCGCCCTGCTGTGCGAGAGCCCCGCCGAAGTGGACGCGGTGTACGAGGAGTTGGTGGCCGCAGGCCATCATGGCGAGCTCAAACCGTGGGACGCGGTGTGGGGCCAGCGGTACGCGGTCGTGAACGACCCGGACGGCAACGGCGTGGACCTGTTCGCACCGCTGCCCGGCAACTAGCGTTCGAGCAACTGCCCGAGCGGGCGCCCCGCCAGCTCCCTCACCTCACGCGCCAGGTGCGCCTGGTCGGCGTACCCGGTCCGAAACGCCGTGTCCGCGAAGGGCACCCCGCCCCGGGCGAGGACGAGCGCGCGCTGGAGCCGCAGGACGCGGGCCAGCGTCTTCGGGCCGTACCCGAAAGCCGTCAGCGAGCGTCGGTGCAACTGCCGGGCCCCGAGGCCCAGTTCATCGGCGGTCGCGGCGACCGGGCGGCCCGCGTCCAGAGCGGCCACGACCCTGCCCGGCAACGGGTCGAGCGGCCCGGCCTCCGCCGCCCGCTCCAGCGCCAGCTGTTCGAGCCCGAGCGCCGGGTCGGCGGCCGCGTTCACCCGGGCCGTGAGCCGCCGCACCCTCTCGGCCGGCCACACGTCCGCGAGCTCGACCCGCCGGTCACGCAGCTCATACGCGGGCACACCCAGAAAGGCGGGCGCGGTACCGGGGAAGAACCGCACCCCGGCCCACCGCGAGGGCGGGCCGCCGGTGACATGCGCCCGTGTATCGGGCCCGGCGACCATCAGCCGCCCGTCGCTCCAGAGCAGGTCCATACACCCGTCGGGAAGCACAAGCCCGGCATCGAAGCCGACCGGATTGTTGACCCACACAACGGCGCCCTCAAGCCGGGACACCCTCTCCGAGTACACATAAGAAAGGCTACGCCGGACTAGCTAGGGGCGCGGGGAACTGCGCGACCAGCCACAACGAACCCGCACCAACCCACAAACCCACACCCCAACGGCGCTCAATTCACTCACCCGCCGGCGGCACATCGTCCCCGTTCTTGTGCGAACTCTTCGCATGCGTACGCAACCGAGACGTCACGTCCTCCGGAGGCAGGAACCGGGACCAGCGTTCCGGAAACTCGGACGGCATGTCCGGATCGTCGGGGTCGTCGGGGTGTGCGGCACGCGCCGCGGCGGCCCGGGCGATGTACTCGGCGGCCTGCTCCTCCCGCAGCCGCTCGTTCGCCGCACGCGCGGCGGCGGTGGCGGCGGCCGGCCAGATCCGGTCGATGGCCGCGTTGACGGCGGCGCCGACCAGTACCGCGAAGGCGGAGACACCGATCCAGAGCAGCACGGCCACGGGTGCGGCCAGTGAGCCGTAGATCGTCGGGCCCTCGACCGTGTTCGTCAGGTAGATGCGGAGGAGGAAGCTGCCCAGGACCCACATGCCCAGGGCCACCAGGGCGCCGGGAACGTCCTCCACCCACGGTGAGCGGACCGGCACGGACACGTGGTACAGCGTCGTCAGGAACACGATCGACAGGACGATCACGACCGGCCAGTACAGGACCTGCACGACGGTCGTCGACCACGGCACGATGTCCACCACCGCGTCCGGGCCCGCGACCATCAGCGGAAGCACGATCGAGCCGATGATCAGGGCCACGATGAACAGCAGGAACGCCATCAGCCGCGTCTTGACGATCCCGCGCACCCCGTCGAGGCCGTACATGACGGTGATGGTGTCGATGAAGACGTTCACCGCCCGTGAGCCCGACCAGAGGGCGAAGAGGAAGCCGATGGAGATGATGTCGGGGCGGCCGCCCTTTATGACGTCGTCGAGGATCGGCTGGGCGATCTGCCTGACACCCTTGTCGGACAGGACGGTGCGGGACGCCTCCAGGATGTTGTTCTCCAGGCTGGCGATGGTGTCCGCGCCCGTCCAGTCGTCGACGTAGCCGAGCAGCCCGATCATGCTGAGCAGCAGCGGGGGCACGGACAGCAGCGTGAAGAACGCCGCCTCCGCGGCGAGCCCGAGGATGCGGTACTCGATGCACGAGTTGACGGTGTCCTTGAGCAGCAGCCAGGCCGTCCTGCGCTTGGAGACGTTCCGGTAGAGGGCGCGTGCCCGGTGAAGACGGCCGGAGGCGCTCTCAGGGAAATCGGGGGAATCGCTTGCTGGCTGCACGTCCTAAAGGTATCCGCCGGGGCAGGCCGACCTCACCTTCCGGTCCCGATGCCGGATACTGGTGACCACGGTCGTACCGAAGGGTAGGTTCCGATACATGGCAGCCAGCACCCACGAAGTGACCAATCAGGCTCCGCCCCTGGTCGCGTACGACGTCTTCGCCGCCGACCGGGCCCTCGCGGAGGCCGTCGAGCGCCATCTCGCCCCCGATCTGCTCGACGACGTCCGCGACGAGCTCTCGCTGCTCGGGCGCACGGCCGGCTCCGCACAGGCACAGGAGTGGGGGGTGCTGGCCAACGAGAACCCGCCGAAGCTGCGCACCCACGACCGGTACGGCCACCGCGTCGACGAGGTGGAGTTCCATCCGTCCTGGCACCGCCTCCTCGGCAAGGGCGTCTCGGCGGGGATGACGGCGGCCTGGTCACGGCCGGGAGGGCACGTGCGGCGCGCGGCCTCCTTCGTGGTGTGGACGCAGGTCGAGGCGGGGCACGGCTGCCCGCTGTCCATGACCCACGCGGCGGTGCCCGCGCTGCGCACCGATCCGGCGCTGGCCGCCGAGTGGGAGCCGCGGCTGACGTCGATGGTCTACGACCAGGGCGTGCGGCCCGCCGCGCAGAAGTCCGGTGTCCTCTTCGGGATGGGGATGACGGAGAAGCAGGGCGGCAGTGACGTCCGCGCCAACACGACCTCGGCGCGGCCGCTCGCCGAGGACGGCACGTACGAGCTGACCGGGCACAAGTGGTTCTGTTCGGCGCCGATGTCGGACGGGTTCCTGGTGCTGGCGCAGGCTCCGGGCGGGCTCACGTGCTTCCTGGTGCCGCGCGTACTGGAGGACGGCACGCGCAACGTGTTCCGCATCCAGCGGCTGAAGGACAAGCTGGGCAACCGGTCCAACGCCTCCAGCGAGGTCGAGTTCGACGGGACGTGGGCACGCCGGGTCGGCGACGAGGGTCGGGGCGTGCGCACGATCATCGAGATGGTGGCGATCACGCGGGTGGACTGCGTGCTGGGCGCGGCCTCGGCGATGCGGCAGGCGGTGGCGCAGGCCGTGCACCACTGCACGTACCGGGAGGCGTTCGGCGGAAAGCTGATCGACAAGCCGCTGATGCGGAACGTGCTGGCGGACCTGGCGCTGGAGTCGGAGGCGGCGACGACGCTGGCGCTGCGGCTGGCCGCCGCGTACGACGACGGGTCGGAGCAGGAGCGCGCGTTCCTGCGGCTCGCGGTGCCGACCGCGAAGTACTGGGTGACCAAGCGCTGTACGCCGATGGTGGCCGAGGCCCTGGAGTGCCTCGGCGGCAACGGCTACGTGGAGGAGTCGGGCATGCCCCGGCTGCTGCGCGAGTCGCCGCTCAACTCGATCTGGGAGGGCGCCGGAAACGTCCAGGCGCTGGACGTGTTGCGTGCCCTGCAGCGCGAGCCGCAGGCGCTGAACGCCGTACTGATGGAGGTGGGCCAAGCCCGGGGCGCCGACCACCGGCTGGACGGCGCCATCAAGAACCTGCTGACCGAGCTCGCCGACCTGGACGGCATCGAGGCCCGCGCCCGCCGCCTCGTCGAGCGTCTCGCCCTGGTGCTCCAGGGTTCGCTGCTCGTGCGGTACGCGCCGCCGGAGGTCGCCGACGCGTTCTGCGCCTCGCGCCTCGGCGGCGACTGGGGCACGGCCTTCGGCACGCTGCCGCACACCCTGGACCTGGCGGCGGTGGTGGAGCGGGCGCGGCCGGTTGGCTGACGGCTGAGGCCGTGGCGGGGCGAGGGTTTTTCGCCCCTACCC
>NZ_VJZC01000710.1 GCF_009377185.1 Streptomyces spongiae | reverse complement strand
CACGTACGCCGTGCGACGGACCGCTCACCGTTTTCTCCGGGTCCCGTGTGCCCTCCTCCGGCCTACGGCCCCGTGCCGTTCGGGGCATTCGTGACGCCCACGCCCTCTTGTTGCGCGAGATTCGAACAGGTACACCTCGCCGTACCGAGCTGTATCGATCACATCAGGCTCCCTCGCCCCTGGAGGTACCGCGTGCTCCTGCCGAGACGCAGCGCCAGCACCTCTCGCTCCGCCCCGAGAACCGCCCTGATCGCCACCGTGACCGTCGCCGCCACCGCGGCCGGCTCCCTCCTGCTCACCTCGCTCCCCGCCACCGCGGACGACCCCGACACGCCGCCGCCCGTCCGTGAGGGCTCCCCCCTCCCGCACACCGCCGCCCGGGCGCCCGAGGGCGCCACGCAGCGGGCCCTCACCGCACCCGTCACCGACCTGTCCGGCAAGGGCAAGGGCACCACCCGCGGCTACCCCCGCGAGCAGGTCCTCGCCCCGGACCCGGAGAACCCCGCCGACAAGTCCATCAAGCTGGGCCTCACCCCGTACCACGGCATCGTGCCGAAGCTGAACGCGTTACAACGGCTCGGCGACCGGGTGAGCGTCGAGATCGCCGGACGGTCGGCCGGCGGGCACCGGCTCTACCTCGTCACCGTCACCGCCCCGGAGACCGCGCACCAGGCCCGTGCCCAGGACCGCCTGCGCGAACT
Organism: Streptomyces spongiae; assembly: GCF_009377185.1. Classification (GTDB taxonomy): domain Bacteria; phylum Actinomycetota; class Actinomycetes; order Streptomycetales; family Streptomycetaceae; genus Streptomyces; species Streptomyces spongiae. The sequence goes on along the minus strand of NZ_VJZC01000710.1, from coordinate 3,886 downwards.
CATCGAGAACGCACCCCAGTCGGCCGCGAAGGACCCGGCCCTCAAGAAGACCTACAAGACCCCCGTCTTCTTCAACAACAACATCCACGGCAACGAGTGGGAGGGCACGGACGCCGCCCTGAAGCTGATCGAACGGCTCGCCACGGCCAAGGACAGGAACACCACCGACCTCCTCGCCCACAACCGGCTCTACTTCAACATCACGGCCAACCCCGACGGCCGAATCGCCGGCACCCGCGCCAACGCGAACGGCTTCGACCTCAACCGCGACCTCGTCACCGCCTCCCAGCCCGAGGCGCGTGCGATGCGGCAGATCGAGATCGACAAGCAGCCGGCCGTCATGCTGGACCTGCACGGCTACGTCAACGGCACACTGATCGAGCCGACCACCCCGCCGCACGGCGAGAACTACGAGTACGACCTCTTCCTGAAGAACACCTACGCCAACGCCCTCGGCATGGAGGCCGCCGTCAACGGCCTCGGCTACACGCCCGGCAAGGACGGCGTCGAACCCGCCCAGATCCCCTTCCGCGACCAGGAGGAGGGCTGGGACGACTGGCCGCCGATCTTCACCCCGCAGTACGCGGCGTTCCACGGCACGGTCGCCGCACACACGGTCGAGATCCCGCTCCAGGTGAACAACGCGGCGTACGACTCACTCCCGGTCACCGAACTCCGCCGCCGTTCCGCGATCAACGTCGACGTGGCGGGCGCGGCGATGCGCGCGACGCTCACGTACGTACAACGGCACCGGACCACCCTCATCGCCGACCAGATCGAGGTCTTCCGGCGGGGAGCCGCCGGCGCCGCCCAGATCCCGGTCTCCGAGAGGACCGTCCCGGGCGTCCCGGGCATCGGCCCCGAGGACGTCTACACCACCGAGTTCCCACGCGCCTACGTCGTCCCGGCCGGCGGAGGCGGACTGGGGGTCCCCCCGCTCGAGCGAAGCCGAGAGTGGGGGAGGTCGGACGCGGCGGCCGCCCGGCTGGTCGACCATCTGCTCGCCAACGACGTACGCGTCACCCGCGCGACCCACGCCTTCCGGCTCGGCGGCCGCTCGTACCCGAAGGGCTCGTACGTCGTCGACATGCACCAGCCCAAGCGCGGACTCGCCAACGTGCTGCTGGCCGACGGACGGGACATCAGCGACAAGGTGTCGGTGATGTACGACATCTCCGGGTGGAGCCTGGGGCGGCTGTGGGGCGCGACCGTCGACGAGGTGAGGAGCGGCCGGCTCACGGCCGTTCCCGCACGGCCGGTTCAGGAGGCCGCGTCCGTCGGTCACGTCGCCCCGCACGGCGACCTTCGGCTGCGGCTCGACAGCCCGCAGGAGATCGCCGCGCTCAACTCCCTCCTCAGGGACGGGATTCCGGTGCGGCAGGCCGCCGACGGCAGCGCGCTCGTGCCCTCCTCGGCGCGTGGGAAGGCTCAGGCGCTGGCACGGACGTACGACGTGGCCTTCGACGCGACGAGGACGTCCCGCGGCACCCCGTTGCGGCATGTGCGCGTCGCCGCGGCCGTCACCCCGGGGGAGCTGTTCGCGCTGCGGGAGATGAACTTCGACGTCGTCCCGGTGTCGACGGCCGTCCTCAACGCGGGCTTCGACTGGTCGGCGGCGGACGTGCTGTTCGTGTCCGCGGGGCTCTCGTACGACCGCCTGAACACCGCCGCGCGGACGGCCCTCGACGGCTTCCTCGACGGCCACGGGCTCGTCGGCAGGGGAGCGACCGGAGCCGCGCTCAACTCCGCCGCCGGGCTGCTGAAGGCGACGGCGGTGGAGGGCAACGGGGACGCCAACGGGGTGGTCCGCGTGGTGAACTCGGGCCCGGTCACGGCCGGGGCGCCCGGCCACGGCTTCGTCTACGCGCCCGTGTGGTTCACCGGCCTCGGCCCGGCAGTCACCGTCGAGCAGTCGTACGTGTCCGGGAACCCGCTCGTCTCCGGTCACTGGCGGTCCCTGGAGGACGGCTCGGGCGGACCGGCAGCGGCGGCGGGCCGGGCATCCGTCGTCAGCGGGCCGCACGTGGTCCTCTTCGGCACGGAACCGCTCTTCCGTGACCATCCGAAGGGCTCGTTCCCGCAAGTGGGACGGGCGTTGCTGACCGTGTCCTGACCCTGTCCCGACATGGCGGAGTCCGCACCCCACGTCCTAGGGTGCGGACTCCGCCTGTGCAACGACCGTGACCGGGCGGACGTTATGGGCGCCCGCACCGCACTACGCCGTACTCAGACCTTGACGATCATCTTGCCGATGTTGTCGCCGCGCAGGACCCCGAAGAACGCCTCCAGGTTGTTCTCGATGCCTTCGACGAGGGTCTCGCGGTACTTGAGCTCGCCCGAGGCGACCCAGGGGCCGACCTCCTGGACGAACTGCGGCTGGAGGTCGTAGTGGTCGCCGACGAGGAAGCCCTCGATGCGGCCGCGGGTCGCGATGAGCCGGGCGAGGTTCTTCGGGCCGGGGGCGGGCTCGGTGTTGTTGTAGACGGAGATCATTCCGCAGACGGCGACGCGGCCACCGCGGTTGAGCGAGCCGATGGCCGCCTCGAGGTGGTCACCGCCGACGTTGTCGAAGTACACGTCGACGCCGTCGGGGGCGGCCTCGCGCAGCTGCCGGCTGACCGGCCCGTTCTTGTAGTTGAAGGCCGCGTCGAAGCCGTACTCCTCGACGAGCAGCTTCACCTTCTCGTCGGACCCGGCGGAGCCGATGACCCGGGAGGCGCCCTTGAGCTTCGCGATCTGTCCGACCTGGCTGCCGACGGCACCGGCCGCGCCGGAGACGAAGACGGAGTCGCCCTCCTTGAAGGAGGCGGTGCGCAGGAGCCCGGCGTAGGCGGTGAGACCGGTCATGCCGAGGACACCGAGGTAGGTGGAGAGGGGCGCGGCCTCGGGGTCGACCTTGACGGCCTGCTTGGCGTCGATCGTGGCGTACTCGCGCCAGCCGCCGAAGTGGAGCACGTGGTCGCCCGGGGCGATGCCCTCGGCGTTCGAGGCGACGACCTCGCCCACGGCGCCGCCCTGCATGGTCTTGCCCAGCTCGAAGGGGGCGACGTACGACTTGGCGTCGCTCATGCGGCCGCGCATGTACGGGTCGACGGAGAGGTACGTGTTCCGTACGAGGACCTCGTCCGGACCGGGCCGGCGGACCTCCGCCTCGACGAGGGCGAAGTCCTCGTGCTTCGGCCAGCCGACGGGGCGGCTGAGCAGGTGCCATTCGCGGCTGGTGGCGGGGAGGGCGGGCGTGTCGGACATGAGGGACCTTCCTGCGGACGTGCGTATGTACGTGCGTGCGGCTCGGGTAGCCACCCGGTCGCCTGCTTACGCTTCATACCGGGCGGTTAATTCAGTATCTGAAACAACCATGCGCTTGAATATTTCATGATGTCAAGTATCGGGGTAGCCTGGAGCTCATGGCCACGCAGAAGACGACCACTCCCACCGACCCGCTGACCCTGGAGGTCGTCGACCTCATCGGCACGGTCGTGGCCCGTTACCACGAGGAGTACGAGGAGGCCGCCGGCGAGCACTCCCTGACGGGAGCGCAGGCGCGGCTGCTGAGCCTGCTGTCCCTGGAGCCGTTGCCCATGCGGCGGCTGGCCCAGAAACTGAAGTGCGAGCCGTCGAACGTGACCGGGATAGTGGACCGGCTGGAGGCGCGGGGGCTGGTGGAACGCCGACCGAACCCCAAGGACAGACGCGTGAAGCTGGCCGCGGTGACGGAGGAGGGGCGTCGGCTGGCGCGGGGGTTGCGGGAGTCCCTGGACTTCGCGAGAGAGCCGCTTGCCGGGTTGTCGAGGGAGGAGCGGTTGGCTTTGCGGGGGTTGTTGCGGCGGATGCTGGAGGGGTAGGGGGCGCCGAAAAAACAGCCCCTCCGGCGTTTGAGGAGCGG
>NZ_VJZC01000709.1 GCF_009377185.1 Streptomyces spongiae | reverse complement strand
GGTAGGGGCGGCGGGGGCGAGGAAACCAACGGGCCCGCCCCCGGGAGCCAGGGGCGGGCCCTTGAACCTCGCGATGGCACCGCCATGCAGCACCGCGAGGAGTCCTCAATCGCTCAGCCGAAGCGACCGGAGATGTAGTCCTCCGTGGCCTGAACCGACGGGTTGGAGAAGATCCGCTCCGTGTCGTCGATCTCGATCAGCTTGCCGGGCTGCCCCACCGCCGCGAGGTTGAAGAACGCCGTACGGTCGGACACACGCGCGGCCTGCTGCATGTTGTGCGTCACGATGACGATCGTGAACCGCTCCTTCAGCTCACCGATCAGGTCCTCGATGGCGAGCGTCGAGATGGGGTCGAGCGCCGAGCACGGCTCGTCCATCAACAGCACCTTCGGCTCGACCGCGATCGCACGCGCGATGCAGAGCCGCTGCTGCTGACCACCGGACAGCCCGGAACCGGGACGGTTCAGACGGTCCTTGACCTCGTCCCACAGGTTCGCGCCCCGCAGCGACTTCTCCACGATGTCGTTCAGCTCGGACTTCTTGTACGAGCCGTTCAGCCGCAGCCCCGCCGCCACGTTGTCGAAGATCGACATGGTGGGGAAGGGGTTCGGCCGCTGGAAGACCATGCCGACCTCCCGCCGCACGGTCACCGGGTCGACCCCGGAGCCGTACAGGTTCTCGTCGTCGAGCATGACCTTGCCCTCGACCCGACCGCCCGGGGTGACCTCGTGCATGCGGTTGAGGGTGCGCAGGAAGGTGGACTTGCCGCAGCCGGACGGGCCGATGAAGGCCGTCACGGAGCGGGGCTCCACGGTCATCGAGATGTCCTCGATCGCCTTGAAGGCGCTGTAGTACGCGGTGAGGCCGCTGATGTCGATTCGCTTGGCCATGTGAATCACTGCTTCTTTCGGTCGCTGACTTCGTTACTGCCTGGTCGCGTCAGCGACCGGTCTTCGGGGCCTTCCAGCGGGCGATACCGCGAGCCACCAGGTTGAGGATCATGACGAAGGCGATGAGCGTGAGCGCCGCTCCCCAGGCACGGTCGATCGACTGCGTGGTGCCGATCGCGTACTCCTGGTACACGTACAGCGGCAGCGAGGACTGCGCCCCTTCGAAGGGGTCGTTGTTGATGATCTTGGAGCCGAACACCAGCAGCAGCACGGGCGCGGTCTCACCGGTGATACGGGCGATGGCCAGCATGACGCCGGTGGTGATACCGCCGATCGCGGTCGGAATGACGATCTTCATGATCGTCTTCCACTTCGGTACGCCGAGCGCGAGGGATGCCTCCCGCAGCTCGTTCGGGACGAGCTTGAGCATCTCCTCGGTGGAGCGGACCACGACGGGCATCATGAGGATCGCGAGCGCCATCGATCCGGCGAAGCCGGAGTAGCCCAGGTCGAGGATCAGGATCCAGAGAGAGAGGATGAACAGGCCGGCGACGATCGACGGGATGCCCGTCATGACGTCGACGAAGAAGGTGACGGCTCGGGCCAGCCTCCCCTTGCCGTACTCGACCAGATAGACCGCGGTGAGCAGGCCGATCGGGACGGCGATCACGGACGCGATGAGCACCTGCTCGATGGTGCCGAGCAGGGCGTGGTAGACACCGCCGCCGGGGTCGGTGTTGAGCACCGCGTTCATCGAGTGGGTGAGGAAGTAGACGTCGACGATCTGCGCACCGTTGCTGATGGTGGTCCAGGCCAGGGACAGCAGCGGCACGATGGCCAGGATGAAGCAGACCCAGACGAGACTGGTGACGACCCGGTCCTTGGCCTGGCGAGGGCCTTCGACGCGGGCCGTGACGACGTACGAGCCGAGGACGAAGAGCAGCGCCGCGATGAGGCCCCACTGGACCTCGCTCTCCCAGCCGGCGGCCAGGCTGATGCCGATGGAGAGCGCGATGGAGGCGACGGCGATCACGGCCGGTGCCCAGCGGGGCATCCGTGCGGTGGAGAAGACCGGCGAGCGGTCGGCGGGGGTGACGGTTGTCTGGGACATCAGGCGTTCGCCCCCGAGTACTCCTTGCGACGGCCGATGATGTACCGGGCGGCGCCGTTGACCAGCAGGGTGATGACGAAGAGGACCAGGCCGGAGGCGATCAGGGCGTCCTGGCCGTACTCGTTGGCCTCCTTGAACTTGGAGGCGATGTTCTGGGCGAACGTGCCGCCGCCCGGGTCCAGCAGATGGCCGGAGATGATGAAGTTCGGGGAGAGCACGGTGGCGACGGCCATCGTCTCGCCGAGCGCGCGGCCGAGGCCCAGCATGGAGGCGCTGATGATGCCGGAGCGGGCGAAGGGCAGCACCGACAGCCGGATGGTCTCCCACCGGGTGGCACCGAGCGCCAGCGCGGCCTCCTCGTGCATCCGCGGCACCTGGAGGAAGACCTCACGGGTCACGTTGGTGATCACCGGCAGGATCATGATCGCCAGCAGGATGCCCACGGTGAACAGCGAACGAGCGGGGCCGGTACCGGACTTCTCGAAGATGTACGTCCAGCTCAGGAATTCGTCGAGCCACTTGTTCAGGCCGTCGAGGTAGGGCACGAGGATGAGCGCGCCCCAGAGGCCGTAGACGATCGACGGCACGGCGGCCAGCAGGTCGACGATGTACGCGAGCGGCCCGGCGAGCCTGCGCGGCGCGTAGTGCGAGATGAACAGCGCGATACCGATGGCGACCGGAACGGCGAGGGCCATGGCGATGACCGAGCTGACGACCGTGCCGAAGGCGAGGGTCGCGATGCCGAACATCGGCGGATCGTTCTGCGGCAGCCAGTCCTGGTAGGTGAGGAAGTTCGCCTCGTTGTCGGACAGGGCGAGGACCGCGCGGTAGGTGAGGAAGACCGCGATGGCGGCCATGATCACCAGCAGCGTGATGCCCGAACCCTTGGCAAGGCCCGCGAAGACACGGTCGCCGGGCCTGACGACGGCCTTCTGGGGGCTCGTGGGCTCTATTCGGTCCGTGGGAGGTGGGGGAGGGGACTGCGTTGTGGTCGTGTCCATTACGTTCTCCGGTCTGCTGAGCCCGGTCCCGGCTCAGGCGTGGAGCCGGGAGGAAGCTCCTTGGCGGCGGTGCACCGGACGAGGCGGCCGGCCCGTACTGCTCGGAGGGCCGGCCGCCTTGTGGGGTCAGGCGATGGTCGGAACGATCTCGCGGACCTTGGCCGCGATCTCGTCCGGGAGCGGCGCGTAGCCCGCGTCGCTGAGGATCTTCTGACCGTCTTCGCTGGCCGTGTAGTTCAGGAACGCCTTGATGGCCGGCAGGGCGTCGGACTTGTTGCCCTTGTCGCAGACGATCTCGTACGTCACCAGGATGATCGGGTAGGCGCCGTCGGCCTTGGTGTTGTAGTCGAGCTCCAGCGACAGGTCCTTGCCGGTGCCGACGACCTTCGCGGCGGCGATGCCGGCGGAGGCGGTGTCGGTGGTGGCCTCGACCGGCTGGGAGGCGCCGGTGTCCACCTTGACGGTGGAGAGGCTGTTGCTCTTGGCGTAGGACAGCTCGAAGTAACCGATCGCGCCGTCGGTGCTCTTCACCTGGCTGGCGACACCGGAGGAACCGGAGGCGGACTGGCCGCCCGCGGCCTTCCACGCCTTGTCGGGCTCGTACTTCCAGGACTTGGGCGCGGCGGCCTGGAGGTACTTGCCCAGGTTCTGGGTCGTACCGGACTCGTCGGAGCGGTGGAAGGCCTGGATGTCCGTGGACGGCAGCTTCGCGTCGGGGTTGAGCTTCGCGATCGCCGGGTCGTTCCACTTCTTGATCTTGCTGTCGAAGATCTTGGCGATCGTGTCGGCGTTGAGGACCAGGTTGTCCACGCCCGGGAGGTTGTAGCCGATGGCGATCGGACCGCCGACCATCGGCAGGTTGATGCCCTGGCCGGTCTTGCAGACCTTCTTGGAGTCGGCGGTCTCCTGCTCGTCCAGCGCGGAGTCCGAACCGGCGAAGGCGGTGGTGCCCTGCAGCCACTTGGTGATACCGGCGCCCGAGCCGTCGGGGCTGTAGTTGATCTCCACGCCGGAGCACGCCGTCTGGAAGGCCTTCACCCAGGCCTGCATGGCGTTGTCCTGGGCGGAGGAGCCGGAGGCGAGGAGCTGGCCCTTGGCGTCCTCACACTTGACGTTGCTCGGGGCCTCCGACTTGGCGCCGGTGGCCTCGGAGTTGTCGTCGGAGCCGCACGCCGTCAGGACCAGGGCGCCGGAAATCGCGACAGCACCGAGGGAAAGGGCGCGAAGCCGGTTGCGCTGAAGCTTCACTTTCAGGGATTCCTTCCAGAAGCCGCCGTCGGAGGCGGCGTGCGATGTGGTGTCAGCCCGTCGAGACGGCATCTCGCCGTGTCGTGGGTTCCATCTCTCAGACTGCTTTTGTGATGCGCTGAGGGAGTGCCGTGGGGGGCTGCACGTCGCACCCAGCAGGGCCGAAATTAGGCAGAACAGGTGAAGCCGCCGATGGCCATACATGAACGGCGGGTGAACCCCTGTCGACGGTGCGGTTAGGTCACGGAACGCTTACGTCGAGGACACGTGAGGATTCCAAAGCCGGGGTTACGCAGGCGGGTCCAACCAACCGCCCCGAAACCCCCCGCCTGTCTCTTATACACAGCT
>NZ_VJZC01000708.1 GCF_009377185.1 Streptomyces spongiae | reverse complement strand
GGGCAGCGGGAGTTCGTCGGGGAGGTCCGCGAGCGCCTCCCGCCAGTGGGCGAGGTGGCCGTCCTGGTCGTGGCCGAGGACGTCGTGCTGCCAGGCGGCGTAGTCGGCGTACTGGACGGGCAGCGGCGCCCGGTCCGGCTCCTGCCCCGCGAGGCGGGCCCGGTACGCGGTGGCCAGGTCACGGACGAGTGGGTCCAGCGACCAGCCGTCCGCCGCGATGTGGTGCAGCACCAGCAGCAGGACGTGGTCCTCGGGGCCGAGGACGAGGAGGTGGGCGCGGAACGGGATGCCGTCGGCCAGGTGGAACTCCGCACCCGCCAACTCCGCGAGCCGCTGCGGTAGTTCGGACTCCGGCACGGGATCGACTACGTGCAGCTCGGGCCGCGCGGAGTCCCGTACGCGCTGGCTCGGGATGCCGTCGGCGTCGGGGTAGACGGTCCGCAGGATCTCGTGCCGGGCGACGAGGTCGGCGAGCGCGGCGCGCAGGGCCACCGTGTCGGGGGCGCCGCCTGTGAGCCGTACGGCGAGCGGCACGTGGTACGCGGCGCCGGAGCCCTCCAGCCGGTGCAGGAACCACAGCCGCCGCTGGGCCGACGACAGCGGGGCCTCGCCCTGAGCCGTGCGCGCGGACGGCCGCGGAGCGGGTCGTACGGTCGGGCCGGTGCCGACCAGTCGGGCGAGCCCCGCCGGGGTGGGCTCCCGGAACACGTCACGCAGGGTCAGTTCGACACCGAGTGCGGCGCGGACGCGGCCCAGGAGCCGCAGGGCGAGCAGGGAGTGGCCGCCGAGCGCGAAGAAGCCGTCGTGCGGACCGACATGCGGCAGGCCGAGGACGTCCGCGAACAGGGCACACAGGATCTCTTCGTGCGGAGTCTGCGAGGTCCGTGCCGGCTGGGCGGGCTCGGCCGCGGTCGTCGGCGGGGCGGGCAGGGCGGCCCGGTCGAGCTTGCCGTTGGCGGTCAGCGGCAACCGCTCCAGGACCACGACGGCGGACGGCACCATGAAGTCGGGCAGGTGGCCGGCGAGATGGTCACGCAGGGCTTCCGGCGTCGGTGCGGAGCCCTCGGTGGGGACCGCGTACGTGACCAGGCGCCGGTCGCCGGGGCGGTCCTCGCGGACGACGGCGACCGCCTGGGCGACGTCGGGGTGGGCGGCGAGCGCCGTCTCGATCTCACCGGGTTCGATGCGGAACCCGCGCAGTTTGACCTGGCCGTCGGCGCGGCCGTGGAACTCCAGCTCGCCGTCCGGCGTGACGCGGACCCGGTCACCGGTGCGGTACATGCGGGCGCCCGGCGGGCCGTACGGGTCGGCGGTGAACCGCTCGGCGGTGGCGGCCTGACGGCCCAGGTAGCCGCGGGCCACACCGGGCCCGGCGACGTACAACTCCCCCACCGTGCCCGGCGGGACGGGTTGGAGGGCGCCGTCGAGGACGTGGGCGCGCATGCCGTCCAGGGGGCGGCCGATCGGCAGCGGATCGGGCACGGGCTCGCCCGGAGGGCAGGGGCGGCGGGTGGCGAAGGTGGTGGTCTCGGTCGGGCCGTAGCCGTCGGTGACGGTCAGGCCCGGGCAGGCCGCGAGCACCCGGCGGACGGCCCCGGCGGGAACGGCCTCGCCACCGGTCCACACCTGGCGCAGCCCCGCGAAGCAGCCCGGGTCCTCCTCGGCGGCGAGCCGGAACAGCCCGGCGGTGAGCCACAGCGCGGTCAGCCCGTGACGCTCCGTCAGCCGTGCGACGGCGGTGGCGCCCATGTCCTCCTCGGGTCCGGCGACGACGGCGGTGCCGCCGTTCAGCAACGGCACCCACATCTCGTACGTGGACGCGTCGAACGCGGTCGGCGAGTGGACGAGGACCCGTGTGTGCGCACCGTCACCGAACGCCGAGTCGGCGGCGAGGGCGGTGACGTCGTGGTGGGTGACGGCGACGCCCTTGGGAGTGCCCGTGGAGCCGGAGGTGTGGCTGACGTAGGCGAGTTGGGCCGGGTGCAGGGGGACGCGGGGGTCGGTGAACGGCTCGGTGAACGGCTCGGTGAACGGCTCGGTCGCGAGGGCCGGGTCTTCGGCCACGGTGACGACCGGGACGATGCCGTCGTACGTCCCGGTGGGCTGTCCGGGGTCGGTCAGCAGGGCCCGCGCGCCCGTCTCGGCGAGGATCCTCCGGGTGCGGGCGGCGGGCGCGCGCGGGTCCAGGCCGACGTACGCGGCGCCTGCCTTGAGGATCGCCAGCAGGGCGGTGAGAAGGTCGTCGGAGCGGCGCATCAGCACCGCCACCCGGTCCTCGGGCCGGACGCCGAGGGCGATCAGGCGGTGGGCGAGGCGGTTGGCACGGGTGTTCAACTCGCGGTAGCTGAGGGTGCGTTCGCCGTGGACCACGGCCGGGGCGTCGGGGTGGGCCGCGACGCGGGCCGCGAACAGCTCGGGCACGGTCGTCCCGCTCCCGCGTGCGGCCGCTCCTTGGAGCCCGGCTTCCGTCCGCTCCTCGGGCAGGGTCAGCTCCACCCGGCCGACGGGGGTGCCCGGCCCGAGTACGGCTGCGGCGAAGTACTCGACGAAGCGGGTGAACCGCCGGTGGTGCGCGTCGAGTTCGGCGTCGGTGTAGTGGGCAGGGCTCGCGTCGAGGTCGACGCGGATGCCGTGGCCGTCGGCGCGGTCGTACACGTTGACCGCGAGATCCTCGATCGGGCCCGTGGACAGGTTGTGGCGGGTGGTCGGGTGTCCGGCGAACCGCAACTCCGGCCCGAACGCCATGATGTTGACGACCGGCCCGAAGAAACGGCGCCCGTCCCGGGGCCAGTCCAGCTCGCGGCGCAGGTCCTCGCCGCGGTGGCGCTGGTGGGCCAGCAGGTCGCGGGTGGCCGTCGCGGCCCGGCTCACGAGGTGGAAGGCGGCACTGTCGGGTCGTACGGACAGCCGCAACGGGAGCACGTTGGACGCCATGCCGGGGGTGGCGAGTTCGGTGTCGCTCTTCCGGGCGGTGACGGCGAGGCCGAGGACGATGTCGCGGGCTCCGGTGAGCCGGTGCAGATAGGCGGCGGTCGCCGCGAGGACGACGCGCGACCAGCGGGTCCCGGCGTGCGCGGCGGCCGCGTGGACCAGGTCGCCCGCCGCTTCCGGCAGATGACCGGTGCGGCGGAGGAAGCGGTCGGCGACACCGGGCGGGCGCGTGGTCAGGCCCACGGGGTCGGGACGGTCGGCGAGGGCGCGTGTCCAGAACTCCCGGTCCGACGCCTGCTGTCGCCCGGTCCGGTATGCCTCGTCCGCGTCGACCAGCGAGGCGAGGGGCGCCGGTGGCGGGGTGTGCGGGGCGCCGGCCACGAGGGCGGTGTAGGCGTCGGCCACCCGCCTGGCGATGAGGGAGCAGCTGTAGCCGTCGACGGCGATGTGGTGGTAGCTCTGGTACCAGATCCAGTGGTCGTCCGCGAGCCTCAGCAGCGCGTACCGCAAGAGCGGGGCCCGGTCGAGGTCGAAGGGCGTGGCGAAGTCGGCGGCCATCCACGCCTCGGCGGCGGAGCGGGCGTCGGGCTCGCCGGTGAGGTCGACGACGGGGAGGTCGTGGTGGGGGTCGGCGTCGACGATCTGGCGGACGGTCTCGTCGTCCGCCGCGAACCGGACCCGCAGCGTCTCGGTGGCGTCCACGACCTGCCGTACGGCGGCCCGGAGGAGGACGGGATCGACCGGCCCGTGGATCTCGGTGTACTCGCCCACGTTGTAGGCGGGGCCCGCGGGGTCGAGGCGCTGGCCGAACCACATCGAGCGCTGGGCGGCGGACAGGTCGAGCACGTGGGGATCGGTCACCTTCATGCCTCCGCGACGGCGGTGGCGGCGGGCGCGGTGGTGGCGGTGCCCGTCAGCAGACGAGTCACGTGCTCGGCGACGGCCTGCGGGCCCTTGTCGCGGCCGGGCCAGGGGACGCGGAGCCAGGGCTCCGCGGGCACGAGCACGGTGTCGCGGGCCTGGCGGGCCCGGCCGCCGCCGGTGATGTTGAGGAGCACCAGTTCGTCACGCCGGACCCGTCCCGCCCGTACGGCGTCGGCGAGGGACGCCAGGGCGACTCCGGCTCCCGGTTCGATGTCGATGCCCTCGACCTCCTCGAAGAGGGCCATGGCGGCGAGCGCGGCCTCGTTGTCCGTGCACAGGACGTCGCCGCCGCTCTCGGTGAGGACGTCGCGCACCCCGCCGCGTACGGTGAACGGCGGTCGGCGGTTGGTCAGTTCGCGGGCGAGCGGCTCGTGCTCCCGGTCGGCGGGAGCGGCGCCGGTACATCGCCAGGCGTCGTACAGGGGTGCGAAGGGCGCGTTCTGGCACATCAGGAGGCGGGGCAGCACCTCGCCACCCCCCGTGAGTCGGCGCGCCGCCTCGTGGGCGCCGATGGCTCCCGTACCGCTGCCGACGGCCTGGACGTACGTCTCCGGCAGCCGTCCGAGGGCCTCGGCGGCGGCCAGCATGACGGTGCCCAGGCCGTCGCGGCGGCCGACGTTGCGCGAGCCGCCCTCGGCGTGGTGGCCGGGGAGCCGGGCGAGCAGGTCGGCGCAGGCGATGGCATCGCTGTAGGTGGCGGTGCCGTCGAGGACGACGAGGCGCACGCAGGGATCGAGCGGGGCGGGGAAACGCATCCGCTCCAGGGC
>NZ_VJZC01000707.1 GCF_009377185.1 Streptomyces spongiae | reverse complement strand
GGCCGGGCAGCGCGTGCGGCGGACAGCGGGGACGACGGTGCATCGGACGGCCGGGCAGCGCGTGCGGCGGACAGCGGGGACGACGGTGCATCGGACGGCCGGGCAGCGCGTGCGGCGGACAGCGGGGACGACGGTGCATCGGACGGCCGGGCAGCGCGTGCGGCGGACAGCGGGGACGACGGTGCATCGGACGGCCGGGCAGCGCGTGCGGCGGACAGCGGGGACGACGGTGCATCGGACGGCCGGGCAGCGCGTGCGGCGGACAGCGGGGACGACGGTGCATCGGACGGCCGGGCAGCGCGTGCGGCGGACAGCGGGGACGACGGTGCATCGGACGGCCGGGCAGCGCGTGCGGCGGACAGCGGGGACGACGGTGCATCGGACGGCCGGGCAGCGCGTGCGGCGGACAGCGGGGACGACGGTGCATCGGACGGCCGGGCAGCGCGTGCGGCGGACAGCGGGGACGACGGTGCATCGGACGGCCGGGCAGCGCGTGCGGCGGACAGCGGGGACGACGGTGCATCGGACGGCCGGGCAGCGCGTGCGGCGGACAGCGGGGCAGCGGTGCGCCGGATGGCTGCGGTGCGCCGGATGGCGGGGGGGCTGCGGTGCGTCGGGGCGACGGTGCCTCGTGGCGCCGGGCGCGCCCAAGGCATTTAGGGGCGCGGGGAACTGCGCGACAAGCCACAACGAACCCGCAGCCGACCACGCGCCAAACGGGGCAGACGCAAACGGCGGGCCGCGCCCCGGAACTCCGGGGCACGGCCCGCCACCCGTCACCCAGTGGAACTAGATCCGCAGAAGCCGCTCAGTCAGCTCACGATAATCCCGCAGAGCCAAGCGCAGCTGCTCCGTGTCCGTATCGGCCCCCTCGCCCTCACCCGTGGACTGCCAGGACGTGCGAAGGGTGCGGCGCCGCTGGGTCACGGCGTCCGTGAAGCGCGACGCGACCTCCTCCAGCACCTGGTCGGCCTCCTCCACCGCGTCCCGGGGCCCGTCGACGAACTCCCCGACCGCGTGCTGCAGCCGCATCGAGAACTTGTCCGTCTCCTCATGGGGCAGCAACGAAGTCTCACGTACGGAGCCCGCCGGCTCCCTGCGATGCGAACCCTCGATGCCCTCAATGCCCTTGGCGCCCTCGACTCCCTTGGCGCCCTCGACTCCCTCGACGCGCTCGGCGCCCGTACGGCCCTCACCGGGCCCCGCTTTGCCTTCCATCCCCCTCAACTCCCCTTCGCCTGACGCCTGGTGACTCCCCACGGCAGGTGGGGCCTGCTGTTTGTACGGACGGGCTCCCGCCCGGAGCCGCGGTCCGCCTTCGTCTCGTGACTGCTCTCATGGCGGCGCTCATGGCGGCTCGGAGCCGCGAGTTCCTCGAACAGGGCGCGGGCCTCGACCAGAGCCTCCCGCATCTCCTCCGTGCCCGCCGGGCTCCCGGCACCGGCACCGGCACCCTCACCGTCACCGTCCGGGCCGTGCACGACGAGGTGCACCCTCCGGTAGCCGTGGACGCGATGCGCGTGGTGCACGGACAGCGCGTCGAGCTGCTCGTCGTAGCTCCCGCCGTCCGGGAAGCCGCGGGCTCCCGCCAGTTCGCCGAGCAGCCGGTCCGCCTCGGCGACCGCCTCCCGCGGAGAGTCGACGAAGCGTTCCTGGGCCGCCGCCCAGCGGGCCTCGTACCGCTCGCGTTCCGCGGGCTCCAGCGGCCGGGTCCGAAGTGAGCCGTGCCGCTTCACCCGCTCCGCGAGCTCGTGCTCCGTGGCCCGGGTGTCGCCGTCGTGCCGGGCGAGGGTCCGTTCGTACTCGGGTCCGAATCGCCGCCGCAGCCCGTGGCCGCCGGGGGCGTTTCGGTTGCGCAGGGTCAGGGCGGCCGCGACGACGACCACGACCGCCACGATCACGATCAGAGCAATGATCATGCCTGTGGACATGGATGCCTTCCGGGTTTTCGACCCGATGGGTCGGTTTCCGCACGGGTTGCCCGGACGGCCCTTCTCAAACGAGCCGAAGCGTGAGGCGGCGGCGGACACCGGGGACCAGCCGGACCTCACCGACTAGAGGTTCTCACCGATCGGGCGACGGCCCACCCCCCTGCCGGGCGGCCGGGTGCCCGGACCGTCATGGGGACGTTCCGCGTCGGAGCCGCACAACTCCGCGTTCAGTTCCGCCACCAGCTGCACCAGGTCGGTGGGGCGGTCCGGGCCCCACCAGTCACCGAGGAGTTCGGCGAGGGACTCCTCGCGGGCCCGGGACAGCCGGTCCGCGGTCTCGTGGCCGGTTTCGGTGAGCACGAGGTCGAGGCCCTCACGGAGTACGAGGCGGCGCTCCTCCACCTGACGGGACGCGGCGAGGACGACGTCCAGCGGCACGGTGCTGCGCTCGGCCAGCAGCGCGGGCTCGGCACGGCCGTACTTCCTGATCCTGAGCAGCAGCCAGCTCGCCGCCGGCAGCAGGTCGTAGCCCGCCCGCGCGGTGATCTTCTCGTAGATCCGCCGCCGTCCCTCCCGGGACCCGAGCAGCGACAGGGCCCGGCACACCTCGTCGTACGACGACCGCTCGACCGGGTTGCTCGCCAGCGTCTCGGTGATGTCCGGAGCCGTCACCGAGCCCCTCAACGGGTCCTCGCGCAGGAACCAGGCCAGTACGAAGCCGACGAGGGCGACCGGCGCCGCGTACAGGAAGACGTCCGTGATCGACGAGGCGTACGCGTGGAGGGCGTCGGAGCGGAGGACGGGCGGGAGTTCGGCGATGCCACGCGGGTCGGCGCGCAGTGTGCCCGGGGTGACGCCGGGCGGCAGCCGGGCGCCCCCGAGCGCCGCCGCGAGCCTGTCGGCGAGGAGGCTCGCGAAGACCGTGCCGAAGACGGCCACGCCGAACGAGGCGCCGATCGCGCGGAAGAAGGTCGCGCCGGACGTGGCGACGCCCAGGTCCTCGTACGGCACCGCGTTCTGCACGATCAGCACCAGCACCTGCATGACGAGGCCGAGGCCCAGTCCGAAGACGAAGAAGTACGCGCTCATCTCGCCGTCGGAGCTGTTCTCGTCGAGCTGGTGGAGCAGCAGCAGACCGAGGGTCGTGACGGCGGTGCCCGCGACCGGGAACACCTTCCAGCGGCCGGTACGGCTGACAATCTGCCCGGAGGCGGTGGACGCCAGCAGCAGGCCCAGCACCATCGGCAGCATGTGGACGCCGGAGAGGGTGGGCGAGACGCCCTGGACGACCTGGAGGAAGGTCGGCAGGTACGTCATCGCGCCGAACATGGCGAAGCCGACGACGAAGCTGATGACGGCGGACAGCGTGAACGTCCGGACACGGAACAGCTTCAGCGGCAGCACGGGCTCGGCGGCCCTGCGCTCCACGGCGACGAACACGACGGCCAGCGCCACCCCGAGCACCGCGAGCCCGACGATCCGCGGCGAACCCCACTCCCAGGTGGTGCCGCCGAGGGAGGCGACGAGGACGAGGCAGGTGGCGACGGACGCGATGAGGAACGTACCGAGGTAGTCGATGACGTGCCGTGTGGCCCGGACGGGTATGCGCAGCACGGCGGCGATCACGGCGAGCGCCACGGCCCCGACCGGCAGGTTGATGTAAAACACCCAACGCCAGCTCAGATGCTCGGTGAACAGCCCGCCGAGCAGCGGCCCGAGCACACTGGTCGCGCCGAAGACGGCCCCGAACAGCCCCTGGTACCTGCCGCGTTCACGCGGCGGGACGATGTCGCCGACGATCGCCATGGACAGCACCATGAGCCCGCCGCCACCGAGTCCCTGGAGTGCCCGGAAGCCGATCAGCTGGGGCATGTTCTGCGCCATCCCGCACAGCGCGGACCCGACGAGGAAGATGACGATGGCTGCCTGGAAGAGCTTCTTGCGGCCGTACTGGTCGCCGAGCTTCCCCCACAGCGGGGTCGCGGCGGTCGAGGCCAGCAGATAGGCGGTGACCACCCAGGAGAGATGCTCCAGGCCGCCGAGCTCGCTGACGATCGTCGGCAGCGCGGTCGACACGATGGTCTGGTCGAGTGCGGCGAGCAGCATGCCCATCAACAGGGCGCCGATGGAGACCAGAACGCCACGGTTCGCACGCTCCGGGGCGGCGGCGGTGCGTCCCGCGCGGCCTCCGTGACCGGCCGCGCCCGGTGTACCGGAGGCACCCGCGGGACTCGGCGTTCCCGACATTTCTGACGCCATGCAGACCTCCCGAGAGGCGAGGGCCATGTGCGGCCCGGCCTCCAGCTTCCTCTCCATCGTGGTCGGTGTGACCGGTTATGGCCTGTTGAGTACTGGCCGAATCGCCGATCCCTGGGGCACCTGGGAGATCCTGTGCGTGAGATCTGCATAATTTCTGAAGTTCGTACGGGGAGGACCACACGTGAGTGAAGCAAGCGGCAACGGCGGCGAACCGCGCGGCCACACCTGCCCGGAGTGCGCGGCACCGCGCGCCCCGGACGGCACTCCGTCCTGCTCGTGCAACCGCCGCGCCTCGGAGGCCCTGCGTGACGCCCGTACGGCGGAGGCGGCGGCGGCCGAGGACTTCGACCCGTTACGCATACGCCCGTACGTGGAACTGGGCGGCGAGTCGGAAGGCTCCCGTGCCGCCCCGACCCCGGCACCGCCGTCGCCCC
>NZ_VJZC01000706.1 GCF_009377185.1 Streptomyces spongiae | reverse complement strand
GCCAAAGGCCGGGAGCCCCCTCGTCTTTCAGGGGCGCGGGGAACTGCGCGACCAGCCACGAACTACCGGCAGCCGCCCACGCACCCGCAGTACAACGGTCAGCGGCGCCGCTCTTCCACCGAACTGTGAACGACAGGCCGCGCATCCGACAACGCCGCCACCTCGGCCCGGAGTGCCCGGACCTCCTCAGCCAGCGCAGCTATCGCCGCCGTCTGCCGCCGCTCCTCCACGTCATCCATCTCGAACCGCGAAATGAACCACGCCGCGATGTTCGCGGTCACCAGACCGAGCAGCGCGATCCCCGACAGCATCAGCCCCACCGCGAGCATCCGCCCCAGCCCGGTCGTCGGCGCGTGATCCCCGTACCCGACCGTCGTCATCGTCGTGAACGACCACCACACCGCGTCGCCCAGCGTCTTGATGTTCCCGTTCGGCGAGTCCCGTTCCACCGACAGCACCGCCAGCGAGCCGAACATCAGCAGCCCGACCACCGCCCCGCCGACGTACGTCGTGAGCCTTATCTGCGAGGCCACCCGCGCCCGTTGCCCGACCAGCAGCAACGTGGACACGAGCCGCAGCAGCCGTAGCGGCTGGATCAGCGGCAGCACCACCGCGCACAGGTCGAGCCAGTGCGTCCGCACGAACCGCGCGCGCTCCTCGGCCAGCAACAGCCGTACGAGGTAGTCGAGCGCGAACGCACCCCACACGGCCCACTCCACGGCCGTGCACAGCCGCTCGACGCCCCGGTCCGCCTCGGGCCACACGATCGGGACGGCATAGGCAACGGCGAACGCGGCGGCCAACCCGAACAACGGCCGCTGCGTACGCCGTTCCCAACGAACCTGTGCCGGTCGCTCTTTCATGCCCGCATCGTAGAGAACGTGAAGAGACGGTGGAGCGCCTACGCGTCGCCGCCCGCGGCACCGGGATCGGCCGCCGACACATCCAGCAACTGGTACCG
Source organism: Streptomyces spongiae (assembly GCF_009377185.1). Taxonomy (GTDB): domain Bacteria; phylum Actinomycetota; class Actinomycetes; order Streptomycetales; family Streptomycetaceae; genus Streptomyces; species Streptomyces spongiae. The sequence continues at coordinate 3,664 of NZ_VJZC01000706.1, read as the reverse complement.
GTCGATCGCCTGCTTCAGCACCGACCGGTCGACCTTGCCCTCACGCGCCAGCTCGGTCAGCACCCCGACCACGATCGACTGCGCGTCGATGTGGAAGAAGCGCCGCGCCGCACCCCGCGTGTCGGCGAAGCCGAACCCGTCCGCGCCCAGGGACTGGTACGTACCCGGCACCCAGCGCGCGATCTGGTCCGGAACCGATCGCATCCAGTCCGACACGGCCACGAACGGACCCTCGGCGCCGGTCAGCTTCCGCGTCACGTACGGAACGAGCTGCTCCTCCTCGGGGTGGAGCAGGTTGTGCCGCTCCACCTCGACGGCCTCGCGGCGCAGCTCGTTCCAGGAGGTCGCCGACCAGACGTCCGCCTTCACGTTCCACTCGGAGGCGAGGATCGCCTGCGCCTCGACCGCCCACGGCACGGCGACACCGGACGCGATGATCTGCGCCGGGATGGACCCCGACTCGCCGGCCCTGAAGCGGTGGATGCCCTTGAGGATGCCCTCGACGTCCACGTCCGCCGGCTCGGCCGGGTGCTGGATCGGCTCGTTGTAGACGGTGAGGTAGTAGAAGACGTCCTCGCCGTGCGGGTGCTCCTCGGAGGAGCCGTACATCCGGCGCAGACCGTCCTGCACGATGTGCGCGATCTCGAACCCGTACGCCGGGTCGTACGCGACACACGCGGGGTTGGTGGAGGCGAGCAGCTGCGAGTGGCCGTCCGCGTGCTGGAGGCCCTCACCGGTCAGCGTCGTACGGCCGGCGGTCGCGCCCAGCACGAAACCGCGCGCCAGCTGGTCGCCCATCTGCCAGAACTGGTCGCCGGTCCGCTGGAAACCGAACATCGAGTAGAAGACGTACACCGGGATCAGCGGCTCGCCGTGAGTGGCGTACGACGAACCGGCGGCGATCAGCGACGCGGTGCAGCCCGCCTCCGAGATGCCGTCGTGCAGCATCTGGCCGGTCGGCGACTCCTTGTAGGCGAGCAGCAGATCGCGGTCCACCGCCTCGTACTGCTGGCCGAGCGGGTTGTAGATCTTCGCGCTCGGGAAGAACGAGTCCATGCCGAAGGTGCGGTACTCGTCGGGCGCGATCAGTACGAACCGCTTGCCGAGCTCCTTGTCCCGCATGAGGTCCTTCAGCAGCCGGACGAACGCCATGGTCGTGGCGATCGACTGCTGACCCGAACCCTTCTTCACGCTCGCGTACGTCTTGTCGCCCGGCAGCTCAAGCGGCTTCGACCGCACGAGGCGGGTCGGGACGTACCCGTCAAGACCCTGGCGGCGGTCGTGCATGTACTGGATCTCCTCGGAGTCCCGCCCAGGGTGGTAGTACGGCGGGAGGCCGCTCTCCAACTCCTTGTCGGAGATGGGGAGGTGGAGCCGGTCGCGGAAGCCCTTGAGGTCGTCGACCGTCAGCTTCTTCATCTGGTGCGTGGCGTTGCGGCCCTCGAAGTTCGGGCCGAGCGTCCAGCCCTTGACCGTCTTGGCGAGGATCACCGTCGGCTGGCCCTTGTGGGCGCGGGCCGCCGCGTACGCCGCGTAGATCTTCCGGTGGTCGTGACCGCCGCGGCCCAGGTGCAGGACCTGGTCGTCGGTCATGTGCTCGACCATCGCGCGCAGCCGGTGGTCGTCGCCGAAGAAGTGGTCGCGGATGTACCCGCCCGTCTCGGTGGCGTACGTCTGGAACTGGCCGTCCGGCGTGGTGTTCATCCTGTTGACCAGGACACCGTCGCGGTCCTGCGCGAGCAGCGGGTCCCACGAGCGGTCCCAGACCAGCTTGATCACGTTCCAGCCGGCGCCCCGGAAGACCGACTCCAGTTCCTGGATGACCTTGCCGTTGCCGCGCACCGGGCCGTCGAGCCGCTGGAGGTTGCAGTTGACGACGAAGGTCAGGTTGTCGAGGCCCTCGCGGGCGGCCAGGGTGAGCTGGCCGAGCGACTCCGGCTCGTCCATCTCGCCGTCGCCGAGGAACGCCCATACGTGGGACTTGGAGGTGTCCGCGATCCCGCGCGCCTGGAGGTACCGGTTCATCCGCGCCTGGTAGATCGCACCGATCGGGCCGAGGCCCATCGACACGGTCGGGAACTCCCAGAAGTCGGGCATCAGCCGCGGGTGCGGGTAGCTCGACAGGCCGTGCGGCGTCTTCGACTTCTCCTGGCGGAACGCGTCGAGGTGCTGCTCGCCGAGGCGGTCGAGGAGGAACGCGCGGGCGTAGATGCCGGGGGAGGCGTGTCCCTGGAAGAAGATCTGGTCGCCGCCGTCACCCCGGTCCTTGCCGCGGAAGAAGTGGTTGAAGCCCACGTCGTAGAGCGAGGCGGAGGAGGCGAAGGTGGCGATGTGCCCGCCGACACCGATGCCGGGGCGCTGGGCCCTGGACACCATCACGGCGGCGTTCCACCGGGTCGCGTTGAGGATCTTGCGCTCGATCTCCTCGTTCCCCGGGAAGAACGGCTCGTCCTTGGTGGCGATGGTGTTGACGTAGTCCGTGCTGCGCATCTCGGGCACGGCCACGCGCTTCTCGCGGGCCCGCTCGATCAGCCGGAGCATCAGGTAGCGCGCGCGCTCACGGCCGCGCTCGTCCACGGCGGCGTCGAGCGAGTCGAGCCACTCCTGGGTCTCCTCGGGGTCGAAGTCAGGGACCTGACTCGGAAGGCCGCCAATGATGATCGGGTTGCGATCGGATCCGGAAGCCACGCTGTTCCTTCGCTGTCAGAGGGCCACTCTTCTATGTCCTTGCACCTATGTGCCTGCACCGTTCCCCATCGTGTACCTCGGGAACGTAAACGTCACCTCTACCCTGGGGTAACCAGGACGTTCGCACGGGCGCTTGGGGGCAGGCCCGAGCAAAACGCAACGATACGCCCGGGCCGTGGCGCGTTCCGTAAGGGCATTCGAGTCTCGTACCCTCGGATGGTTACTGAATGCACAAACCGGGCAGAACGGTGTGGCGCGTGTCACTCTTCTTCTGTGGTTCCATGCCTGGAGTTGCGGCGACACGGCCAGGATCGTCACCGTTTCGGCGGTCTCGATGGCTGGGTACTTGCGCGATCCGCCCCGCCCGTGTGGACTACGGCCAAGCTTCGCGTACGCGCGTGGCTGAACTTCCCTGGGGGCGACCCCACCCGAACATGATCAGGAGGCAACCCGTGAGCGCGACCGCGGACCACGCGGAGGAGCGGACGAACCCTGCCGCGAGGCTGGGGTTCCAGCCCGAGCAGGTGGTCCAGGAGATCGGCTACGACGACGACGTCGACCAGGAGCTCCGCGAGGCCATTGAGGAAGTCGTCGGCAGCGAGCTCGTCGACGAGGACTATGACGACGTGGCCGATGCCGTGGTGCTCTGGTTCCGCGACGAGGACGGCGACCTGACCGATGTGCTGGTGGATGCCATCACGTACATCGAGGAAGGTGGCTCGATCCTGCTGCTGACGCCCAAGACGGGGCGCGACGGCTACGTGGAGCCGAGTGACATCTCCGAAGCCGCGACGACGGCGGGTCTGTCGGCGACGAAGAGTGTGAGCGTCGGCAAGGACTGGAGCGGGAGCCGGCTGGCTACCCCGAAGGGGGCCAAGTCGAAGAGGTGAGTGTCCTTCGGGGCGCGTTGTGAGTGCCGGGTACGGGGCGGTGGAGCAGGGCGTTTTTCTCGCCCCCGCCGCCCCTGCCCGTCCCA
>NZ_VJZC01000705.1 GCF_009377185.1 Streptomyces spongiae | reverse complement strand
GGGCATGGGGGCGGAGCCCCCGGAGATGGGACGGGTAGGGGCGGCGGGGGCGAATCCCCTCCACGCGACCCCAAGGCGCACCCTCAATCCTCCCCATACCGAGGATCCACCGTCTCCGGCGTAAGCCCCAGCAACTCAGCCACCTGCTCCACCACCACCTCATGAACCAGCGCGGCCCGCTCCTCCCGCCCCTTGGTACGGATCTCGACAGGCCGCCGGTACACGACGACACGCGCGGGCCGCCCCTCCCGCGCGGGAACCGTCCCCCCCAACGGCACCGCCTCGTCGTTCCACGCCTCACGCGACCCGTCGAGCCGAGGCACCTCGAGAACCAGGAAGTCGATGTCGGCGAGCTGCGGCCAGCGCCGTTCGAGGCGCTCCACGGAGTCCTGCACGAGATCGGCGAACACCTCGGAGCGGCTCGCCGCGAGAGGCACCTGGGGCGGCGCGACGGGGCCACGCATGCCCCTGCCGTGCCGGTCACGGCGTCGAGGCCCGGGTGCGGCGGCACGGGGCGGTACGGGGTTGTCCATCACCTTCGAAGCGTAGTCCCCGGCCGGGGCGGGTGCCCGACGCCCACGCGGGCACCGGGAAGGTACGCATCGAGCCGTTGCGGACGCCGTACGGCATGTCGGCAGATGACCATTCCAGCCAAGGTTGGGCTCGATTCCGTATCCTTCCGGGACCGCCAACCTCATGGCAGTTGGCAGGGTTTGGGTCGACTTGTGATCGGTTGGCGAGATGTTCGGTATTCCGGACGCGGGTCTTGGCCCAGGTCAGAATGGTGTGCCCAGTGGGGCGTGTGGGACGTTTCACAACGCGACACGGTGGAGTGACCTTGTGGAGAGTCGTCGCGGCCCGCTCAAGAGTGCGGTACCGTCCAACGTCGTGAGCCCTGTACGTCGCTGTTCGCGCACCGCCTGCGGCCGACCTGCCGTCGCGACGCTGACGTACGTCTACGCCGACTCGACCGCGGTCCTCGGCCCGCTCGCCACCTACGCCGAACCCCACTGTTACGACCTGTGCGCCGAGCACTCCGAGCGCCTCACCGCCCCGCGCGGTTGGGAGGTCGTCCGCCTCCTCGACGGCTCCGCTCCGGCCCGGCCCAGCGGTGACGACCTGGAAGCGCTTGCCAACGCCGTGCGCGAGGCCGCCAGGCCGCAGCAGCGCGCCGCGGAGGCCGGCGGCAGCGGCCGCTCGGCGGATCCGATGGAGGTCGCCCGCCGCGGCCATCTACGGGTACTGAGGTCCCCGGACAACTGACGGACCCTCGCTTCCGAAGCTCCTGGTCCGCCGAACTCCCTTCACTCACCCCCCGTTTCACCGATGTGCGGGACATGCGCAGATCTCAATGACCACTGCACGCACATTGACGCCCGGTTGTCACGGACACGACCATTCCGGTACCCGGTGAGAAATCGCTTTCCGCATCGCGGAATCCGAGGAGGCGCCCGTGTACGTCCAGGAACTGGAACCCGTGGCCGACTCACTCGGCCTGTCCGCACTCGTCGCGACCCTGCCCCTGGTCATCGTCCTCGTACTGCTCGGCGGTGTGCGGATGAAGGCCCACAGAGCGGGCCTGATCGGGCTCGCGGCGGCCGCGCTCGTGGCGTGCCTCGCGTACGGCATGCCGGTCGGCCAGACGCTCTCCGGCGCCGCGCAGGGCGCCGTCTTCGGGCTCTTCCCGATCATGTGGATCGTCGTCAACGCCCTCTGGGTCTACCGGATGACCGTCCGCACCCGGCACTTCGACATCCTGCGCCGTTCCTTCGGACGACTCTCCGACGACCCGCGCATCCAGGCCCTCGTCGTCGCGTTCTGCTTCGGCGCGCTCCTGGAAGCCCTCGCGGGCTTCGGCGCGCCGGTCGCCATCTGCTCGGTGATGCTCGTCGCGCTCGGCTTCGACCCCGTACGGGCCGCCGTGGTCGCCCTGGTCGCCAACACCGCGCCGGTCGCCTTCGGCGCCATGGGCACACCCGTCGTCACCCTCGCCCAGGTCACCGAACTCCCTCTGGACACCGTCGCGTCCGTGGTGGGCCGTCAGACGCCGCTGCTGGCCCTCGTGGTGCCCCTGGTGCTGGTCGGCCTGGTCGACGGCCGGCGCGGGCTGCGCGAGACCTGGGTGCCCGCCCTGGCGTGCGGAACCGCCTTCGCCGTCGGCCAGTTCATCGCGTCCAACTACGTCTCCGCGCAACTCGCCGACATCGGGGCGGCCTTGCTGGGCGCGGCCGCACTCGTCGCCGTACCCCACGCGCGCAGGCCCGCCGCCGAACCCGTACGGGCGGCGGTGCTGACCGGAGCGCGCAGCGAGGACCTGGACGAGGAGGATCCGCGGCGCGAGGTCGTGCGCGCCTACGCGCCGTACGCGCTGATCGTCGCCGTCTTCTCGATCGCCCAGATCCCCGTCGTGAAGGACTGGCTGGCCGGGGCGACCCGCACCTTCGACTGGCCGTTCCTCGACGTCGCGAACCCGGACGGCGAGCCGGTCGGCGCCAACGTCTTCACCTGGCCGATCGTGTCGACCGGCGGCACGCTCGTGCTCCTCGCCGGGGTCTGCACGGCGGCCGTACTGGGGGTCCACGCGCGCGTGGCCGTCAGGGAGTGGGCGGCGACCGTGCACGAACTGCGGTTCGCGATCCTCACGGTGACCTCCGTGCTCGGCCTCGCCTATGTCATGAACCTCTCCGGACAGGCCGCGACGATCGGCCAGTTCGTGGCGGCGGCCGGCGCCGGACTCGCCTTCCTGTCACCGGTCCTGGGCTGGTTCGGCGTCGCGGTCTCCGGGTCGGACACCTCGGCCAACGCCCTCTTCGGTGCCCTCCAGGTGAGCGCGGCACGGGAGTCGGGGCTCTCGCCCGAACTGCTCGCCGCCGCCAACAGCTCCGGAGGCGTGCTGGGCAAGATGATCTCGCCGCAGAACCTGACGATCGCGTGCGCGGCGGTCGGGCTCGCGGGCCGCGAGGGCGACCTGCTGCGCAAGGTGCTGCCGTGGAGCCTCGGGCTGTTGCTGGTGATGTGCCTGATCGTGGTGGGGCAGAGCACGCCCGTACTGGACTGGATGCTGCCGTGAGCGCCCGGCGGGACGGTGACGGGCCGTCCGGGAACGCACGGCGAACCAAACTCCCTGGACATCCTCGGACATCCTCGGAGGTCGCACAGCTGACTGTCACTTCGGGCGGGTAGTTTGGGGTGACCAATGAGACTTCAGGAGGGTTGGCCGTGGCTGCTGATCTGTCGACGATCGTCAAGGCGTACGACGTACGCGGAGTGGTCCCGGACCAGTGGGACGAGCCGCTGGCCGAGCTCTTCGGGGCGGCCTTCGTCCAGGTGACCGGCGCGGACGCCATCGTGATCGGCCACGACATGCGGCCCTCGTCGCCCGGCCTGTCACGGGCCTTCGCGCGCGGGGCGGCGGCACGCGGCGTCGACGTCACCGAGATCGGCCTGTGCTCGACGGACCAGCTGTACTACGCGTCGGGCGCGCTGAACCTGCCCGGGGCGATGTTCACGGCCTCCCACAACCCGGCGCAGTACAACGGCATCAAGATGTGCCGCGCGGGCGCCGCCCCCGTCGGCCAGGACACGGGCCTCTCCGAGATCCGCGCACTGGTGGAGGGGTGGAGCGAGTCGGGCGCGCCGGAGCCGGCCGTGACGACGGGAACGATCACCCAGCGCGACACGTTGGAGGACTACGCGGCGCACCTCCGCTCCCTCGTCGATCTGACCTCCATCCGCCCCCTGAAGGTCGTGGTCGACGCGGGCAACGGCATGGGCGGCCACACGGTCCCCACGGTCTTCGCGGGCCTGCCCCTCACCCTGGTCCCGATGTACTTCGAGCTGGACGGCACCTTCCCGAACCACGAGGCCAACCCCCTGGACCCGGCCAACATCGTCGACCTCCAGAAGCGCGTCCGCGAGGAGGGCGCCGATCTCGGCATCGCCTTCGACGGCGACGCCGACCGCTGCTTCGTCGTCGACGAGCACGGCGACCCGGTCTCGCCGTCCGCCATCACCGCCCTCGTCGCCTCCCGCGAGCTCGCCAAGCACGGCGGCAAGGGCACGGTCATCCACAACCTGATCACGTCGTGGTCGGTCCCGGAGGTCGTGAAGGAGAACGGCGGCACCCCGGTACGCACGCGCGTGGGCCACTCCTTCATCAAGGCCGAGATGGCGAGCACGGGCGCTATCTTCGGCGGCGAGCACTCCGCCCACTACTACTTCGCCGACTTCTGGAACGCCGACACGGGCATGCTGGCCGCCCTCCACGTCCTCGCGACCCTGGGCGGTCAGGACGGTCCCCTCTCGGCGCTGGTCGCCCAGTACGACCGCTACGCCGGCTCCGGCGAGATCAACTCCACGGTCGACGACCAGGCAGGCCGCCTCGCCGCGATCAAGGCCGCGTACGAGGGCCGCGAGGGCGTCGAACTCGACGAACTGGACGGCCTGACCGTCTCCTCGGCCGACTGGTGGTTCAACGTACGCCCGTCCAACACGGAACCCCTCCTGAGGCTGAACGCGGAGGCGAGGGACGAGACGACGATGGCGAAGATCCGAGACGAGGCGCTGGCAATCATCAGGGGCTGAGGGTCCGCGCCCCGACAGGGGCGCGGGGAACTGCGCGACCAGCCCCCACCCACCCGCACGTAAC
>NZ_VJZC01000704.1 GCF_009377185.1 Streptomyces spongiae | reverse complement strand
GGGCTCGGGAGGGCTGGAGTTGCCTCCTGGTGACGAGGGTCACGAGGGGAACTCCACAGATGTCCCACCCGGCGCGGTGTCCCTGGCACGGCCGATGGAGATGGGTTCCATCGGACCGGAACTGGACTGGAACGCCGACGCCTGGCGCGAGGTGCGTACGCGCGCCCAGCGGGCCGGCCGCGCCTACATATGGCTGAACCTCGTCGAACAGCGGCTACGCGCGGTCGTGGCCGCTGTTCTGCGTCCCATCTACGAACCCGTCCACGGCGACGACTGGGTGGTCGCCGCCGCAGGCCCCGCCGGACAGGAGTGGGTGCAGCGCGCGGTGGCCGTACGCGAGGTCAGCCGGCGCAAGGGCTACCTGCTGGACCCGGCCGACGACAACGTACTGAGCTTCCTCACCCTCCCGCAGCTGCGCGAGCTGATGGTGCAGCACTGGCCGTGCTTCGAGCCGTACGTCGACGAGCGGCGCGACGTCGAACTGGCCCTGGACGAGCTGGAGGTCACCCGGAACGTCGTCTCCCGCAACCGCGCGCTCTCCGAGGCGGTGCTGGCCCAGGCCGAACGCGCCTCGGCCCGGCTGCTGGAGATCCTCGGCGCGGGCAGCGACGTGCCGTCCGCGCGCCGGCTGCCCGTCGACGCCGTGGAGTCCCTGGTCGGCGACCGGTACGCGGACGTCGTGGGCGTGCACTCCGACCGCGTGCGGCTGCTGCGGCAGTTCCCGGCGGAGGACCTGTTCGGCGGGGCCCGTCGGCTGGACGCCATCGGGATAGGGCTGAACCTGCTGGTGCAGAACTTCTCCGGGCGACGCCTCGTGCGGCTCGCCGAGTCGGGGTGCCGGGCGCGACTGCTGTTCCTGAACCCGGCGTCCAGCGCGGTGAAGCGGCGCGAGCGGGAACTCGGCATCAAGCGGGGTGAGTTGAGCCGCGCGGTCGAGATGAACATCCTGCACATGCGCCGGGTGCGGTCCAAGCTGCGCGACCCGGGCGCCTTCGAGATCCAGGTCTTCGACGAGACGCCGCGCTTCACGGCGTACCTCGTGGACGGCGACGGCTCGGACGGCATAGCGGTCGTCCAGACGTATCTGCGCCGTACCCGCGGGATGGAGGCCCCGGTGATCGTTCTGCGCGGCGGTCAGCGACTGCTCAAGCCCGACGAGGCGGGCGAGGGCGGGCTCTTCGAGACGTACCGCGAGGAGTTCGAAGTGGCCTGGGCGGACTCGCGACCGGTGTCGTGACGTACCCGTACGGGCCGGGAAGGCCGCTAAGCGGAATGCGGTCGTCGGATTGTCAGTGGCCCGTGGGAGGGTGGAGACCACTGGGGGAAGCACCACCAAGAAGGGGGGCCACATGGGCTGGCACCGGGAACTGCTGATCGGCTTCGACCTGGAGACGACCGGCACGGACCCGCGCGAGGCGCGCATCGTCACGGCGGCGGTCGTCGAGCTGGGGGACGGCAAGGCGCTCGGCCGCAGGGAGTGGCTCGCCGACCCGGGCGTGGAGATCCCCGCCGACGCGGTCGCGGTGCACGGCATCAGCAACGAACGCGCGGCGGCCGATGGCAGCCCGGCCGACCAGGTCGCCGACGCGCTCGCGGACGTCCTCGTCACGTACTGGAAGACGGGAGTGCCGGTCGTCGCGTACAACGCGGCCTTCGACCTCACCCTCCTCTCCGCCGAGCTCCGCCGCCACGGCCTGCCGTCGCTGCGCGAGCGCCTCGGCGGCATCGACCCCGCGCCCGTCATCGACCCGTACACGATCGACCGCTCCGTGGACCGCTACCGCCGCGGCAAGCGGAACCTCGAAGCGGTCTGCACGGAGTACGGGGTCGCGCTCACCTCCGCGCACGACGCCACGGCCGACGCCCTCGCCGCGGCCCGGCTCGCCCGTGCCATAGCCGAGCGCCACCCCAAGGTCGCGGCCCTCGGCCCGGCGGAGCTGCACCGCCGCCAGATCGAGTGGTACGCGGAATGGGCGGCGGACTTCCAGGACTTCCTGCGCCGCAAGGGCGACGCGGACGCGGTGGTGGACGGGTCCTGGCCGCTGCGGGAGCCCGCGGACGAACCGGTCGTGTGATCCCTCAGGTCGTGTGAACGCTCAGAACGGGTACCACCGCACGGTCGCGTCCCCGTCCCGCAGCGACGCCACCCGGCGCTCGAACTCGGCCAGGGCCTTGGGGTTGGTCGGCGCGTGCTGGGCGACCCAGGCGCAGCTGGCCGTCTCGCGGGCGCCCCTGAGGACAGCACAGCCCTCCCACTCGCGGACGTCCCAGCCGTAGGTCGCCGTGAACGCGTCGTACGCCTGCGAGGGAAGCCCGTAGCGGTCGTGGGAGAGGGACATGACGACCAGGTCGTGCTCGCGCAGATCGGCGGAGAAGGTCTCCAGGTCGACGAGGACGGGACCGTCGGGGCCGACGTGGACGTTGCGGGGGAGGGCGTCGCCGTGGATCGGGCCGGACGGCAGATGGGGGACGAGCGCGGCGGCGTCCGCGGCGAAGCCGTCGCGGCGCTCCCGCAGATAGGCGGCGTCCGCCGGGTCGATCGCGTCGCCCGCGAGGCGCAGCCAGCGCTCCACGCCGTCCAGCAGTTCGCGGCGGGGAAGGGCGAAGGGCGCCTCGGGCAGCGCGTGCACCGACCGCAGGAGTTCAGCCACATCACGGGGCTCGGCGGGGCGTACGGCGTCGGGCAGCCGCTGCCACAGCGTCACCGGGTGACCCTCCACCGACAGCGGCTTGGGCTCGGCGGCGCGCACGGTCGGGACTCCCGCCTCGGCGAGCCAGAGCGCGACGTCCAGCTCACGGCGCGCGCGGTCGAGGAGCTCGGGGCCGCGGCCCACCTTGACCACCAGGTCACCGGTGGCGAACACCGCGTTCTCGCCCAGCGCGAGCAGTTCCGCGCCCCGCCCCAGCCCCGCCTCGGTGAGTATCGCCCGCGCCCGTGCCTCGTCCATCCGTCGCCTCCGTCGTGTCGGTCGTCTTCGTCGCGTCCGTCCGTACACGGCGCCCGCACGGCCCGTAGCCGCCGCGCGGGCCGTCGTGTTCGCGCCATCCCCGGCCAGTGTCGCATTCGCACAGGTCGGACCGTCTGCGCGGTCCCTTGACGACCTGACCCTCCCTCAGCACCATGACGGGGGCCGCCCGGGCGAAGGCCCCCAGGCCGGGCCCGTCACGAGCCGCCCAGAGGAGCTGATCGCGTGACCCTGGCGACCGAGCCGAGGCGACCACCGCGACCCCGCCCGACGAAGGGCGGGCCGCGCCCGGGCCCGGGCCGCCGCGTCCTCGACCACGGCGCCTGGTTCCTCGTCCTGCCCGCGCTGCTCCCCATCCTGGTCCTGAGTGTGGGACCGCTGCTGTACGGGATCGCGCTGGCGTTCACCGACGCCCAGTCGGGGCGCACCGAGCCCACGCGGTGGATCGGGACGCTCAACTTCCAGGACCTGCTGCACGACACGCTGTTCTGGGAGTCGTTCCGCATCGGTCTGCTCTGGGCGGTCGGGGTGACCGTGCCGCAGTTCCTGCTGGCGCTCGGACTCGCCCTGCTGCTCAACCAGGACCTGCGCCTCAGATGGCTCGCTCGCGCCCTCGCGATCATCCCGTGGGCCATGCCCGAGGTGGTCGTCGGCGTCATGTGGCGGCTCGTCTACAACCCCGACGCGGGCATCCTCAACGAGACCCTCCGCGACCTCGGCCTCGGCGACGGCCGCGACTGGCTCAGCGGCCTTGCCACCGCCCTGCCCGCGGTCATCGTGGTCGGCGTCTGGGCGGGCATGCCCCAGACCACGGTCGCCCTGCTCGCCGGACTGCAGAACACCCCGCGCGAACTCCACGAGGCGGCGGCGATGGACGGCGCCGGAGCCTGGCGCCGCTTCCGCACGGTCACCTGGCCCGCGCTCAGACCGGTGGCGCTCGCCATCACCGCGCTCAACTTCATCTGGAACTTCAACTCCTTCGCCCTGGTGTACGTGCTCACGAACGGCGGGCCCGGTGGCCGCACCCGGCTGCCCATGCTGTTCGCGTACGAAGAGGCCTTCCGCTATGGGCAGTTCGGGTACGCGGCGGCGATGGGGTGCGTGATGGTGGCGGTGATCTCGGTGATCCTCGCGCTCCATCTCGTCGGCCGGCTGAGGGGAGGTGAACAGGCGTGAGGACCTCAAGGTCCGTTCGCGCGGGCCAGTACCTCGCCCTGCTCGCCTATCTCGTGTTCCTCGCCTTCCCCTTCCTCTGGCTCGTCTCCACCGCCTTCAAGCCGCCGCGCGAACTGGGCAGCCTGCACCCCACCTGGATCCCGAAGGACCCCACCCTCGCCAACTTCCGGCAGGCATTCGACGAACAGCCCCTGCTGGACGCGCTGCTCAACTCCCTCGTCGCGGCGGTCGGGGCGGCGGTCGTCGCGGTGCTGATCGCGACGCCGATGGCCTACGTCATCGCCCGGCACCGCGGCTTGCTCGCGCGGGCGGCCACCGGCTGGGTGGTGGTCAGCCAGGCGTTCCCGTTCGTGCTGGTGGTCATCCCGCTGTTCCTGGTGCTGAAGAACCTCCGGCTGATCAACTCCGTCCCGGGACTGGTCATGGTGTACGTCGTGTGGGCGCTGCCGTTCGCGCTGTGGATGCTCGTCGGGTACGTACGGGCCGTGCCGCCCGAGCTGGAGGAGGCGGCGGCGGTGGACGGGGCCGGGCG
>NZ_VJZC01000703.1 GCF_009377185.1 Streptomyces spongiae | reverse complement strand
CCTCGAGCCTCATGGGCTCGCCGACGTGGTGCATTCGGGCTGCGCGCATGGTCGTGGTCATGGTCTCTCCTCGGGCTTCGGGGTGGTGTGGTCGACTTGGGGCCGGTCGGCGGGGCGGTCGCCGGCGAGCTCGGTGAGCGCGCGGCGCTGGAGTTTTCCGGTGGCTCCGCGGGGCAGAGCAGGGACGACGCGGAGGCGTCGCGGCCACTTGTGGCGGGCCAGCCGGCCTTCGAGGTGTTCCCGGATGTCGTCGAGGACCGGCTCGGGCGCGCTCGCGACCACGAACGCGGTGACGAGCTCGCCCCAGACGGGGTCCGGGCAGCCGCCGACGGCGATTTCGAGGACGCCGGGCAGGTCGGCGAGGGCGTTCTCGACCTCGGCGGGGTCGACGTTCTCTCCCCCGGTGATGATCAGTTCCTTGGCGCGCCCGACGACATCGAGCCGCCCCTGTGCGTCGCACCGGCCGCGGTCACCGGAGTGGAACCAGCCCTCGGGGTCGGTGGCGGGCCGCAGTCCGTCGCGCGTCCAGTACGAGGCCGCCACGGACGGTCCGCGCAGCCGGATCTCGCCGACGTGGTCGACCGGGGCTTCTTCCCCCTTCTCGTCCACCACGAGCAGTTCTACGTGCGGCACGGGCCGCCCGGCGGAGGTGGGCCGGTCGGCGACCTCGTCGAGCGCGGCGTATGTGACACCGGCGCTGGACTCGGTCAGGCCGTAGGAGTTGACGACCTTCACACCCCGGTCGAGGAGTCCTGTGGTCGTCGACGACAGCGCGGGCGCGCCTCCCGCCAGTACCCAGCGCAGCGAGTGCGTGCCGGGGGTGCCGAAGCGGGGGTGCCGTGCGAGGAGCGAGAGCATCGCGGGGACCGCGAAAGCCGCCGTCGCTCCGTGGTCACGCACCAGGTCGACGAACAGGTCCGGCTCGAACCGCGGCGCCAGCACCACGGTCCCGCCCCGCGCCCAGGTGTACTGCGGCAGCCCGCCGAGCACGGCCACGTGGGCCAACGGGGTGGCCACCAGCACGGTGTCGTCCTCGTCCACGGGCAGGCGGGCCATCCCGTTGACCATGCTCCAGTAGAGGTTGTCGTGGGTGAGCACCGCGCCCTTGGGGCGTCCGGAGGTGCCGGAGGTGAACGCGATGATCGCGGCGTCGGAGCCCGCCGGGGGTTCGGCGACGGGACTTCCGGCCTCGTACGACGGCTGCTCGTACGACTCCGGGTCGCCGGAGTTGAGCTCGTCCCAGGTCAGGCCCAGGCTCGTGCCCAGGGACAGTCCCTCCAGGAAACCCGGGTCGGCGACGACGGCGCGCGGCGCCGTCTCCTCGCGGATGACGACGAGTTCGCGTCCCGTCATCTGCGGGTGGACGGGGACGAGGACCGCGCCCATCCGTGTCACGGCGAACATCGTGACGAGTGCCTCGGGCCGGGCCTCGCCGCGCATGACCACGCGGTCGCCCCTGCGTACCCCGCGGTCGGCGAGGCGGGCGAGTGTACGGCGGATCGCCAGGTCCAGCTCCGCGTACGTCCAGGACCGGTCCTCGAAGACGAGGGCGACCCGGGAGCCCGCCTCGGCCGCGTTCACAACGAGCCGGGCACCGAACCAGCTGTTCTCGGACAACGTCGTCGTTCCTATTTCTTCCAGCGGACTGGGAGGTTCAGGAGCCCTCGGAAGACCCATCCACCGGTCTCGACCGCCCGGTCGGCGTCGGGGTCGAGTTCGAGGCCCGGCAGCCGCCGGAACAGGGTGGGCCAGGCGATCTCGCCGACCTCGTGGCGGGCGACCCAGGTGCCCATGCAGAAGTGGGGTCCGCCGCCGAAGGCGAGGTAGTTGCGCTGGGCCCGGTGGATGTCGAAGCGGTCGGGCTCGGGGAAGACCTCCTCGTCCCGGTTGGCGGCGCCGATGACCAGGGCGACCCGGGAGCCGGCCGGGATGCTGGTGCCGCTGAGCTCCAGGTCCTCGGCGGTCTGGCGGGGGTACATGCCGATGGGCGAGATCCAGCGGACCGTCTCCTCGAAGACGTTGCGCCACAGGGCCGGGTCGGCCTCGACATCGGCGCGCTGCCCGGGGTGGGTGAGCAGGGCCCAGACGCCGGCGGTCAGCACGTCGCGGGGTTCGTTGATCCCGCCGCCGATGATGACCTTGATGTTGTTCTTGATCTGCTGGAGCGTGGGCGGGTCCTCGGCGTGCAGCATCGAGGAGATCACGGACCCGTCCGGTTCGTCGCGCAGCCGCCGTACGGTCTCGTCGACGGCCTCCTCGACGGCACCCGCCGCCGCGAGGGCGCGGTCCCAGACCTCGGGGACGTCGGCGTAGTTGCTGTTGCCGTCCATCATGTCCTGCGACCAGCGGATCATGTCTGCGGCCGGGACCTGCGGAAGGCCCAGCAGATGCGCCAGGTTGGTGGCGGCGAACGGCCCGGCGAAGTCGGCGAACAGGTCGGCCTCGCCGTTGTCGGCGAAGGAGTCGATCAGTTCGTCGGCGGTGCGCTGGAAGACCGGGCTCCAGTCGGTCTTCACCCGGCGGGGCCGGGCGGGCGGCTCGGCGGCGGCCCGCAGCTTGCGGTGCTCGGGGTCGTCCTCACGGAGCATGTTGGCGCCCATGACCTTCAGGACGAGGGAGTCCTTCTCGCGGGAGCTGAAGAGCTCCGGGTGCTGCTCGGCGAAGACGACGTCCGCGTGCCGGGTGATCAGATAGCGCCCGACGGCTGGCACCCAGGCCACGGGGGCCTCGTCGCGGAGCCTGCGGTAGATCGGGTAGGGATCGTCCCAGAGGTCTTCGAGACGGATGTCCTGCGCGAAGTGGTTCGCGTGGGTTGTCACGACGCTCGCCTCCCGTGGTGTCGTACGTGACTCCCTGGGGTGGGGCCGACCCTGACCAGCCCCCGCCCGGGGTGTTTCAGCGGTACGCCGCGAGGCCCGTGACGGACTCTCCGACGACCAGGGTGTGGATCTCTTCGGTGCCCTCGTAGGTGAGCACCGTCTCCAGGTTGTTGGCGTGGCGGAGCACCGGGTACTCGGTGGTGATGCCGTTGGCGCCGAGCACCGTACGGGCCGACCTGGCGATGTCGAGGGCGGCGCGGACGTTGGCGAGCTTGCCGAGGCTGACCTGCTCCGGGCGCAGCTTGCCGGTGTCCTTCAGCCTGCTGAGGCGCAGGGCCAGCAACTGGGACCGGACGAACTCGACCTGCATCCGGGCGAGCTTCTCCTGGGTGAGCTGGAAGCCGCCGATCTGCCGGCCGAACTGTTCGCGGGTGGTGGAGTACTCCAGCGCCGACAGGTAGCAGGTGCGGGCCGCGCCGACGACACCGCACAGGATGCCGAAGCGCGCCTCGGACAGACAGGACAGCGGTCCGCGCAGCCCGGTGACGCCCGGGAGCACCGCCGAGTGCGGCAACCGCACGTCCTCCAGGTGCAGTTCGGCGGTGACCGACGCACGCAGGGACAGCTTGCGGTGGATCTCGCCGGTGGTGAAGCCCGGCGTGTCCTTGGGGACCAGGAAGCCGCGGATACCTTCCTCGGTACGGGCCCAGACCACGGCGACATCGGCGACCGAGCCGTTGGTGATCCACATCTTGGTGCCGTTGAGGATCCAGTCTCCCCCACTCTCGGCTCCGCTCGAGCGGGAGGTGCCCCCACCGTCGCGCTTCGCCTGAGTGCGCATACCGCCCGGGTCGGAGCCCTGGTCGGGTTCGGTGAGCCCGAAGCAGCCGATCGCCTCACCGGAGGCGAGCCTGGGCAACCACTCCTGCTTCTGTTCCTTTGAGCCGTAGCGGTGGATGGGGAACATCACGAGGGAGCCCTGCACGGAGACGAAGCTGCGCAGTCCCGAGTCGGCCGCCTCCAGTTCGCGGCAGGCGACCCCGTACGCGGTGGCACTGGCCCCGGCACAGCCGTAGCCCTCCAGATGCATACCGAGCAGCCCCAACTTTCCCAGTTCAGGGGCGAGTTCGGAGGTCGGGAACGTACCCGCCTCGAACCACTCGGCCACGTGGTCGGTCACCCGGTCACGGACGAAGGCGCTGACGGTGTCACGGATGAGCCGTTCGACCTCGTCGAGCTCGTCGTCGAGGTCGAGGGCGTCGGTGGGGTCGAGGTGCGGCATCAGGACGTCCTCCGGGCGCCGATCAGGACGAAGAGCATGGTGGCGGGGGCGTCGGAACGGTTGCGCCAGGCGTGGCGGGTGCCGTTCTGTACGACGACGTCGCCCGGGGCGAGGGTCGCCTCGTTGCCCGCGTCGAGTTCGAGGACTATCTCGCCCTGGAGGAGGACGCCGTAGTCGACGGTGTCGGTGGTGTGCATGCCGGGGTTGTCGGGCTCGAACAGCTCGGCGAGACCCGGGCTGGTCTCCAGCCGTTCGGCGCCTGCCGCGGCCGGGTCGAAGTCCTCGCTCATGTAGACCGTGTCCGGTGGGATGACCAGGTGGATCACCCGGGTCTCGCCGGGCGCGGGAACGTAGGACACGACCTCGGGCGTCGGGTCGGTGCCGTCGAAGGGAACGGTGGGCTCGGCGGGCGTCGACCAGACCAGGGCGTTGGAGAAGCCCGGCGTGTGCTTGAGGTCGTAGTGGCGGGGTGCGGGTCCGTCCTGGACGACGGCGGCCTGGCCGTTCGCGTTGAGGCCGGTGACGATTCTACGGGGCATGGTGGGTGCTCCTCGATGAGGTGGTGCGGGGGGG
>NZ_VJZC01000702.1 GCF_009377185.1 Streptomyces spongiae | reverse complement strand
AGCGAGAGGGGCGGGCGGGCCGGCTCAGCCGGCGATGGTCCGTTCCGAGCCCCAGTAGGGGCGCCGCATCGCGCGTTTGTCGAGCTTGCCCATCGCGTTGCGCGGGAGCTCGGGAACGAACTCGTACGACTTCGGGCACTTGTAGGCGGCGAGGAGCTCGCGGCAGAACCGGTCCAGCTCATCGGCGGGCGGCTCGTCCGCCGCGGCCACGACCAGCGCCCGCAGGGACTCGCCGAAGTCCGCGTCGGGCACGCCGATGACCGCGGCCTCGGCGACCGCCGGGTGCTGCCGCAGTACGGCCTCGCTCTCGGCCGGGTAGAGGTTGACCCCGCCGGAGACCACGACATCCGCGGCCCGGTCGGTGATGAAGATGTAGCCGTCTCCGTCGACGTAGCCGATGTCGCCGAGCGTGAAGACGCCGGGGGAGAGGTAGGCGGACCTGGTCTTGTCCGGGTCCGCGTGGTAGCGGACGCCCTGGTCCTCCGGCGCCCGGAAGGCCAGCAACCCGCGTTCGCCGGGCGGCAGTCGCCGGCCCTCCTCATCGGTGACCAGGACGTCGAACGGAGGCCGGACGCGTCCGACCGAGCCCGGGTGCGCCAACCACTCCTCGCTGCTGATGCGGGCCACGGTTCCCGCTTCGCTGGCGCCGTACGACTCGGTCAGCACCGGACCGAACCACTCGATCATGGCTCGTTTCACGTCCGGTGGACACGCGGAGCCGGTGTGGGACACCTGCCGAAGGCTGGAGACGTCGTACCGGGCGCGGACCTCTTCCGGGAGAGCGAGCAGCCGTTGGAAGTGGGTGGGCACCATCACCGTCGAGGCGACCTGCCACTTCTGCACACTGCTGAGGAAATTCTCCGCGCGGTATCTGCCGAGGACGACCACCGGCTGACCGGCCGCCAGGTGCCTGAGCGAGGTCAGCGGCGCGTTGTGCTGCAGTGGGCCGCACACCAGATGCGGCCCCGGCGGGAAGCCGGGCCGGGCGGACATCGCGGCGAGGTAGGCGGAGGCGTCGGCGACCGGGCCACTCACCCAGCGCACCTCGGTGCCGCGCGCCCGTCCGGTGGTTCCCGAGGTGTAGACGAGCGGGGGCCGTGCGGGACGGTCCGTCGGGACGGCGCGTCCGGCGGGTGCGGCTGCCAGCCACAGGTCCCAGTCGAAGGCGTGCCCGATCGCCGGGGTTCCGTGCGTCACCAGCGGCAGGCCCAGTTCCCGTGCCGCGTCGAGGGCGGCACCCGCGCCGACGGGTCCGGCGATGATCCCGGTCGCGCCCGCGTCGATGATCTGGTCGACGAGTTCCCCCGACGTGAGGTTCCGGGACGTGGCCACGGTTCCGACCCCGGCCCGCAGAGCGGCCAGATGGGCCACCAGCGTCGGGATCACGTTGTCGCCGAGGACGGCGACCCGGTCGTCGGGGCCGGGCGCGAACTCCAACAGCCGTACCGCCGCCCGCGCCACCTGGTCGGCGAGGCCGGACCAGGACAGCACGCCCAGGTCGTCCGCCAAGGCCGGCTCGTCGGGTGTCTCCTGGGCGCGACGGTCGAGTGGCAGCAGCGACATGGCTCCTCCGGCGGCTCCTCGGTCCTCTCCCGATTCGAGGGGAGAGGGGTTGCGGAGACTGTAGCGTTTATCAAGAAAGTGCGGAACACTCTCATCCCGGACGGAAGGTATTCCTGCCTGTCTCACCCGCATGTTTCAACGGTCAGGGAGTCGTACTTCCTGACCCTCCTTACTGAACCTGTCGTCTGGTAAGTGTCCGAGGAGGAGCCATGTCCCAGCCCGATCCGGACGTATGGCGCGCACAGGTCAGGCAGTGGCTGGCCACCGTGCTCGAACCGGCGCGGGCGCCCGAGTCCGCCCAAGAGGCCGCCGACCTCGCCGTGTTCCACAACATCCCCGAGAACGAGGAACGCCTGCTGCTGGAGCGCTGCCGCGCCTATCAGCGGGCCCGCTTCGACGCCGGGTACCAGGCGCTGACCCTCCCCGCGGACAGGGGCGGAGCGGGACTGACCCCCGCCCACGTGGCGGCCTTCGCCCAGGAGGAATCCGCCTTCGAGGTGCCGCCGTCCACCGAACTCATCAGCGTCACCGTGCGCCTGGTCGCGATGGCCGTCTCCCTGTTCGGGACGGCCGAGCAGCGCCATGACTACGCACGCGCGTTCCTGCGCACCGACCTGCTGGCCTGCCAGCTCTTCAGTGAGCCCGGTGCTGGATCCGACCTCGCGGCCCTTCGCACCCGCGCCCGGCAGGAGGGCGGCGGAGAGTGGGCCATCGACGGTCAGAAAGTGTGGACGTCGGGCGCCCAGTTCGCCGACTACGGTCTGCTGCTCGCCCGCACCGACCCGGACGTCGTCAAGCAGGCCGGCATCACCGCCTTCCTGGTCCCGATGGACGCCACCGGAGTGGAGGTGCGCCCCATCCGGCAGATGAGCGGCGGCGCCTCCTTCAACGAGGTGTTCCTCAGCGGCGTACGCGTCCCGGACCGGCTCCGGATCGGGCGACCGGGCCAGGGCTGGGAGGTCGCCACCACCACCCTCGCCTTCGAACGGACAGCCTCGGGCAGCGGCAACCGCCGCAAGGGCGGCACCTTCGCGGACGTTCTCGCGCTCGCCCGCTCCCTCGGCCGCACCCAGGACCCGCTGGTCCGCCAGCGCCTCGCCGACCTGTACGTACGTGCCGCCCTGCGCGCCGCCACGGTCGACCGCGTCGCCAGGACGAGCGCTGCCGGCGGCCCACCGGGTCCGGAGGCGTCGTTGACCAAACTCATGGCCTCCGAGCTGCTCACCCGCACGGGACAGGTCGCCGCGGAGCTGATGGGGGCGCGGATCAGCGCCGACACCGGGGAGGCGGGCACCTTCGCCTGGACGCAGCATCTGCTCGGCGCCCCTGGCTACCGGCTGGCCGGAGGCACCGATCAGATCCAGCGCAACCTGATCGGCGAACGGGTGCTGAAGCTGCCGCCCGAGCCGCGGGCGGACCGGGCGCCGTTCTCGCAGCTTCCCGGCAACTGAGGGACCTTCCCGGCAACAGGGCGAACCGGGCGACCGACGAGCGATCGGGACCGTTTCGGGACCGTTTCGGCAATCACAAAGGAGTGACATCGATGGACCTGGGACTGACAGGCGCGAAGGCGCTGGTGACCGGGGCGAGCCGGGGCATCGGCCGGGCGATCGCCACCACGCTGGCGGCCGAGGGCTGCGCGCTGGCGCTGTGCGCACGGGGCGAGGAGCAACTCGCCAAGGCTGCCGCCGAGCTGCGCGGCGAGGGCGCCACGGTGTTCGCGGAGCCGGTGGACGTCACCGAACCGGCCGCCCTCGCGGGCTTCGTGGAGCGGGCGGCCGCCGAACTCGGCGGCCTGGACCTGCTGGTGTCCAACGTGTCGGCGGGCAACGTGAAGGGCCCCGAGTCCTGGGAAGCCAGTCTGCGCGGCGACCTGATCCCGTTCGCGGGACTCGTCGACGCGGCCCTTCCCCACCTGGAGACCTCCGACCGGGCCGCCGTCGTGGCCATCGGCACCACCAACGCCTCCGACACCGCGCGCCCGGCCGGCGCGAACTCGTACTCCGCGCTCAAGGCGGCCGTCGTCCAGCACGCCTCGGCCCTCGCGCACGCCCTCGCGCCGAAGGGCATCCGCGTCAACACCGTCTCGCCCGGCCCGATCGACTTCCCCGGCGGCGCCTGGGAGACGATCCGCACCAGCCGCCCGGAAGTGTACGAGGAGGTGCTCGCCAAGCTGCCGATCGGCCGCTACGGCACCGCGGAGGACGTGGCCGCGGCGGTGGCGTTCCTGCTCGGGCGTACCGGCTCCTTCTGCGTCGGGGTCAACCTCGTGGTGGACGGCGGGCTGCTCACCCGCGTCCAGTACTGAGCCGTGGCGGGCCCGGCCGGCCGCCTGGACGCCGTACTGGTCTGCGGCGGCCGCTGGCACGACTTCGACCACGCGCGGCTGCGGCTGCTGGAACTGCTCGGTGAGCATCCACGGGTGCGCACCACGGTGTATCAGGACTACGACTGCGCGGCCGCCCTGGACAGGGCCGACCTGCTGGTCACCTACACCTGTGACGTCCGGCCCCGCCCGGCGCAGCGGGCCGCACTGGCACGGTTCGTCGAGCGGGGCGGGCGCTGGCTCGCCCTGCACGGCACCAACTCGGTGATCGAGGTGAGCGAGCCGTCGACGGGTGGCGGGCCGAGGGTGTTCACGACTCCACGGCTCCTCGGGGAACTGGCCAAGGTGCTGGGCAGTCAGTTCCTGGCCCACCCGCCGATCGAGCCGTACGAGGTGCTGGTGACCCGGCCCGACCATCCGCTGGTCGCCGGGATCGGGCCGTTCACGGTCACCGACGAGCTCTACGTGTGCGAGCTGCACGGGGAACTGGAAGTGCTGCTGCACGCCGAGTACACGGGACCGTGCCGTGGTTTCGCCGAGGGCGACACGGCGGCCCTCGACAGCGCGTCCCGGCCGGTGCTGTACCTCAAGCGGCACGGCCTCGGCGAGGTCTGCTACTTCACCCTCGGCCACTGCCGGGGCCGCTACGACATGCAGGACCTCGGCGTGGACGACACCGGGCGCGTGGACCGGGGGCCGTGGGAGACACCGGAGTTCGTGACGGTGCTGCGGCGTTGTGTGGGGTGGACGGTGGGTGTGCGGGTGCCGGAGTAGTTCGCCCCCGCCGCCCCTACCC
>NZ_VJZC01000701.1 GCF_009377185.1 Streptomyces spongiae | reverse complement strand
GGCCTGGTGGGTCCAGCGAGGCTGGCGGGGCCGGATCGGGTGGTTCCGCGGAGGCTGTCGGGGACGGAGATGGTGGGCCCACGGGAGCCGCCGGGCAGGGACTGGGTGCGGGCGCGGGCGCCGGTGGGCACAGCCCCGGCGGGGTCGCCGACATCACCGGGGCCGGACGTGGTGGGTCCATCGAGGCTGCTGGGTCCGCGCCTGGTGGTTCCGCGGAGGCTGTCGGGGACGGAGACGGTGGGCCCACGGGAGCCGCCCGGCACAGACACGGTGGGGCCGCGGGCTTCGCCGAGCACAGACCCGGCGGGGTTGCCGAGGACCACTCCGGCCCCGGTGCGGACCGCCCCGGACCGAGTGGGGGTGCGAGCTGAACAGCCCATCCTGGCCCGTCGTGCTGGCGGACGGCGACGTCGTCCTCCGGCCGATAAAGCTGCGCGACCAGCGGGCCTGGCGCGAGGTCAACCGGCGTAATCGGGACTGGCTGCGGCCCTGGGAGGCGACGATTCCGCCGCCCACGCCCGGCGGCCCGATGACGCACCGGCCGACCTACCGCCAGATGGTCCGCCACCTGCGCGCGGAGGCGAGCGCGGGCCGGATGCTGCCGTTCGTGATCGAGTACCAGGGCCGGCTCGTCGGCCAGCTGACGGTCGCCGGGATCACCTGGGGCTCGATGTGCTCCGGGCACGTCGGTTACTGGGTGGACGAGGCGGTCGCCGGACGTGGCGTGATGCCGACAGCCGTGGCCCTCGTGGTCGACCACTGCTTCCGCGGCGTCGGTCTGCACCGCATCGAAGTCTGTATTCGTCCCGAGAACGGGCCCAGCCGCCGGGTCGTGGAGAAACTCGGATTCCGCGAGGAAGGGCTTCGTCCACGTTATCTTCACATCGACGGGGCCTGGCGCGACCACCTCGTCTTCGCGCTCACCGCCGAAGAGGTGCCCGACGGCCTGCTGGCCCGCTGGCAGCGGGTACGCGCGCGGAACGCTCCGCAGAGCACGCCCCAGAACACGTCACAGAACACGTCCGGCACTTCCGGCGACACGCCGCGCAAATGAAATACGTGTTCGAAATTGATCGGTCACCGATCGTCTGAGCGCGTTAATTTCGCGCTCCCTGTGGCCTGCTGATCGCATCGGTCACAAAAAAAGCTCGAAATATCAGCCAGATCGTGCGACACACCGGCTCAATTGGCAGATGGCCTCATGCAAACCCCTCTACCGTGTGAGGCGTGAGCAGCAGCGGCCTCATCTACGCAGTCATCGTCGGGGCCTGGGCCGCCTACTTGGTGCCGATGTGGCTCCGTAGGCAGGACGAGCTGAACGAAGCCCGTCCGACGGAACGCTTCAGCACCGCCATCCGGCTGCTTTCCGGACGGGCGGGCATGGAGCGCCGGTACGCCAAGGACCTGCGGGCGCGCTCCACCGACGAGGAGGAGCACGCCGGTGACCCGGGCGTCGTCACCGACTCGGTGGACGTCCGGGCCTTCGCCATGCCTCCGCACCGGCCGCAGACCAGGACACACCTGCCGGCCGAACCGGGCGAACCCAAGGCGAAGGGCGGCACACCGCAGGGCAGCACACCGCAGGGTGGTGCGCCCCACGGCGGTGCCAGGTCCGGGGCGCCCGCGGGCGGCAGGCCGGTGCCGAAGCAGTCGCAGCCGGGCGGCAAGGCGCAGCCCTCGTCGTCGCGGCCCGCGGCGATGTCGGCTTCGGGTGCACGCGGACGGCGCGGAAGCTCGGCGGAGTCGGCCGCACGCGCCCAGCGCTCGAAGGTTCTCGCGCGCCGGCGGCGTACGACCGTCATGCTCTTTCTCGCCTTCACGCTCGGAGCGATCGTCGCAGCGGTCGGCGGGCTCGCCCTCCTCTGGGCGCCCGGCGTACCGGCGGTGATGCTGAGCGTGTACATCGCCTACCTGCGGGTCAAGGAGCGGCGGCGTTTCGCGTACAAGATGGACCGGCGCCGGGCCGAGGCGGCGGCCAAGCGGCTGCGTGAGCGGCAGCCCCGACGGCGCCCGACGCCCGACGCGGACACCGACGAGCCGGAGGACGGACCAGAGACCGGGACCGACCCCGGCCTCTCCGCGCTCGCGGCCGACCGCCGCGCCCTCGTCGAGCAGACCGACCACGCGGAGTGGGTCGACCAGCAGCGCGAGCGGCAGCGGCGCCCCGGCCAGGGAGACAGCTGGGACCCGGTCCCGGTGCCGCTCCCCACGTACGTGACCGCACCGGTCGCACCGCGGGCCACACCGAACGTGGACCTGGGGGCCCCGGACTCGTGGAGCTCGGCGCGGTCGAGTGCGGTGGGCACGGGTGCCGCCGCCGCGCGCGACCCGAAGGCCCAGGCGCCTTCGTCCGCCACGCAGTCCACAACGCACTCCTCTCCCGAGTCCTCGGCCTCGGCCTCGGCCTCGGCTTCGTCCGGAGAGGGCCCGGCGGGCACCGACTCCTCGGACCCCTCCGAGGACGGCCGCTCGGACGCCCGCCGAGCCGCGTCCGCGCGCCGGGCCCGGGAGCGGGGCCGGACCCCGCTGTTCGACCAGTACGAGGACGGCGACCGCCCGAAGGCGGCCAACGAGTAGGTCCGCCGGGTACCGGAGGGCCGGCGCCGTGCGCGCTGACGCCCCGGCAGGTCCGCCGTGGTTGACCAGCACCGGAACGGATTTCCAAGCAGCCGGATCGGGATGCTAGAGTTTCACTCGTTGCAAGGGCCTGTGGCGCAGTCCGGTAGCGCACCTCGTTCGCATCGAGGGGGCCAGGGGTTCAAATCCCCTCAGGTCCACGCACAGCTGTTCTTGAGTTCGCTCAGGAGCGGTTGACGAGATCCCGCCGATCATGATGATCGGTAGGGATCTTTGTCGTTTCCGGGGCCTGTCCGAGCCTGTTGGGGTGGTGGATGGCAGCGGTCCTCGGCGGCGAGGTTGGGGCGCTGCGGCGGGAGGTGGTCGCCCGGTGTCCATGGGGGCGAACAGGAGCGTCTTGGTGACCTGGCCTCGTGCCGGGCGGTCTTGAGGCCGCCAGAGACGTCCGCGGGTGGGGAACAACTCCGCGAACACCGTGGGCAGGATCGCCAAGGCCGGTGCGATGACGCTGTCCAGGCGGCGGTGCCGCGCTCACCTCAGCGTCAAGTGGACCAGGTCGATCTCCTCATCGCGAGCCTGGGCGAAGCACCGGCTCTTCCCTGTGATGGCGAAGCCGCACTTCTCCAGCACGCGGATGGAGCCGGCATTGTCAACGGCGGCGTCGGCGTGCAGCGGCCGGGCGGGCTCCAGCTTGATCAGTTCGGCAAGGGCCGCGGTGGCGATGCCCTGGCCCCAATGCGCTCGTCCGACGACGTACGTGACCTCACGCTCCGAGGGCGGCCCGAAGACAGCGGCGTGTCCTGCTACAGCGCCGTCGGCGAGGACGCTTCGCAAGATCACGGACGGGTCCGCGCGCACCTTTGCCCAGTGCCGGTCGAAGTGGCCACGGTCGTAGTGGTACTTCCTGGTCACAGCTGCCATCTGCTGCAACTCGGGGTCCGTCAACTGCTGCCAGAAGATCGGCAGGTCGCTGTCCTCAAGCTCGCGCAGGGATATGTCCATGGGCGCAGTCTCAGCCTCCGCAAGATCGGTACCGAGGTGACTGGCTCAGGCTAGGCCCAACTCACAGTTGCGGGACAACCTTTGGCGGTACCTGGGAGCCTCACCACAGAGGACGCAGCGGCGGGATCGTGTCGCCTGCCAATGTGCGGATGATGGCGGCGAGTTCGGCCCGGGGGAGGTTCAGGCCGGCCTCCTGGAGTCGCGTGGCCAGTTGTCCCTCCAGTTGGTGGAGGATGCGTCCGGCCACGGAGAGGTGTTCCCGCGCCTTGTCGGTCAGGACGACCAGTTTGCGGCGGCCTCCCTCGGGGTGCGGGTGGCGTTCGACGTAACCGCGCTTCTCCAGGTCGTCGATGATCTGGCCCGCGGCCTGTTTGGTGACGCCGAGTCGCTCGGCCAGTTCGCTGCTCGTCGCGCCGGTGTCGCGGAGGGCCTGGAAGACCAGGCCGTGCACCGGGCGCAGTTCGGCGTAGCCGGCGGCGTCCACGCGACTCACGAACTCGGAGAGAACGAGCTGGAAGGCCATCCCGAGCAGGAAGGTCAGCTCGGTGTTCTCGAGTGGGTCGTGGTCGCGGGGCTTCATCGCCTCATCTTGACACACGTGTGTAAAGCGTCTTTACTCGGCGACGGAAGGGTGAGTAAAGGTACTTTACTTAGGTGCTTGCTTACGGGTCTCGGAGCCTTGGAGGCTTTGTGTACGTGGTCAGTGAGAGTGAGCGGCGGACTACCAGGACTCCGGCCGGCGTGATGTCCGGGCTCGCGGGGCCCAGTCAGGGCAGTGCCGAGGTCAGTACCTGGCGGGTGGAGCTCGGTGCGGGCAAGTCCACGCCGGTGCACATCATCGACCGTGAGCAGGTGTGGATGCCCCTGTTGGGTGTGTTCGAGGTCGAGGTGGACGGCAGGGTCGAGCGCGTCGGGGCCGGTCAGGCGGTGATCCTGGCCGCCGGGGCGGTGCGGCAGCTCAGGGCGGTCGGGGGCGGACCCGCCGAGGCGCTGGTCGCCATGACGGTCGGAGGCAGGGCGATGATGCCGGGCAGTGAGGGCAAGATCTCCCTTCCGTGGGCGGAGTGACTCCATTCCCTGTAAGTCCGTGGCGGTAGAGCCACCCCTACCCCCGCCC
>NZ_VJZC01000006.1 GCF_009377185.1 Streptomyces spongiae | reverse complement strand
GGGCGGCACACGCCACGCGTGCCGCCCACCCCTCGTACGAAACGGGTCAGCCCAGACCGCGCGCGTCCTGCTTCAGCGCCGTGTCCACCGTCAGCGCCGTCGCCACGACGAGGCTGAGCAGCGGCTCGGGCAGCTGGTAGTGGATCTGCAGGACGTAGTTGTCCGCGGTCGTGAACATCGTCTTGGCGAGGCCCTCCCAGGTCTTGGTGATCCGGGCGACCTCGTTGTCGGCGTGGTCGACGATCGCGAAGTTCCAGGCGCGCCAGTTCTCCGCCTTGATGGCGCCGACCTGCTGACCCCCCGCGTTGATCGCGAAGTTGATCTTCCCGATCATGTTCTGCTGGACGATCTCGCCGACCGGACTGCCGTCCGGACGCTGCACGAGCACCCGGGACTTGAATATCTTCCGGGGCCGCGTGAGCAGCAGCTGCGGCTGTCCGTGCGCGTCGCGGATCTCCAGCTTGTGCGTCATGTACTGGTCGAGGCTGGCGACGAAGCGCAGGATCTTCTTGAGCGCGCTCTGTCCGACCTGGACGACCGATCCGAGCTGGTTGCCCTGCTGGTCCATGACCTTGTACTCGTTGGTCAGCTCGATCAGCTTGGCCTTCTGGTTCACCACCAGGACGGGCTCGGTGAAGAGGGTGCCGCCGCCGGGGCCGCTCGGGGCGACCCCGGCCTGCTGGTGCACCTGTCGCTGCACGCGCGGATCAGACGATCCACCTGCAGAAATGTTCGATTCTGTGGTCACCGCGGCACCCTACCGCGAGGTGGCCGAGAATCGACCCCGCTTTTCTCCGCAGGTGTCGCCGCTTTTCCTAAAACGTGACCATCGCCGGATCGCTCACCCCGGCCCGCCCGTTCTCGACGTGCCCCGCGAACCGGCGCACGAAGCCGGGGTCGGTGTCGGAGAGGACCGTCAGGTCGTACCAGCGCTTGCCGCGACGCAGGTCCACCGTGTGCTTCACGGTGGCCCCCGCCCGTACCCGGAACGTCCGGGGCTTGCCGCCGTACCCGTCCGTGAGCGTCAGGTTCGCCGTGCCCGAGCCCTTGTTGGTGAGGGTCAGCTCCACGTCGTCGCCGACGTGCCGGGCGGTCACCTCGGGTCCGGCCGCCTTGCCCGGGCCCTTGAAGACGCGCAGGAAGCCGTTCGGGCCGTGCACGGTCAGGTCGTACGAGCCGTTCGAGGAGGACGTGTTCCAGGTGTCCGAGATCCTCTTGCCGGCCTCGGTGGTGTACGTCCACGGGCCGTCGGTGCGGTTGCCGGAGGTGACGAGGAAGGCGGCACCGGCCTTGGGGCCGGAGGCGAAGGCCAGTGTGAAGGTCCCGGCCGCCGGGTCGGCCGAACCGTCCACCTTCGGCGCGTACTTGAGGGCCCTGGCGGGGCGCAGCCCGCGCTCCTGCTTCGGCATGCTGGGGTCGGCGGGGACCGTCGGCTTGTAGTCGGGGTGGCGTTCGCGGTCCGCCGGCTCGTAGTCGTCGGTGTCCGGCAGTTCGGCCGGCCTGCTGTCCTTGTCGGAGAAGTCGAAGGCGGCGGTGAGGTCGCCGCAGATGGCGCGCCGCCACGGCGAGATGTGGGGCTCGCGCACCCCGAAGCGGCGCTCCATGAACCGGATGATCGAGGTGTGGTCGAAGGTCTCGGAGCACACGAACCCGCCCTTGCTCCAGGGCGAGACGACCAGCATCGGCACCCGCGGGCCGAGACCGTAGGGGCCCGCGACGAGCTTCGAGCTCCCGGGGTAGAGGTCGAGGCTCACGTCGACGGTGGACTTGCCCTGTGCGGAGGACCGCGGGGGCAGCGGCGGTACGACGTGGTCGAAGAAGCCGTCGTTCTCGTCGTAGGTGATGAACAGCGCGGTCTTCGACCAGACCTCGGGGTTGGAGGTGAGCGCGTCCAGGACCTGCGCGATGTACCAGGCGCCGTAGTTCGTGGGCCAGTTGCCGTGCTCCGAGAAGGCCTCGGGTGCGGCGATCCAGGAGATCTGCGGCAGCCTGCCCGCCTTCACGTCCGCCTTCAGCACGTCGAAGTAGCCGTCGCCGTTCTTGACGTCGGTGCCGGTGCGGGCCTTGTCGTACCACGGGTCGCCGGGCCCCGCGTTGCGGTACTTGTTGAAGTACAGCAGCGAGTTGTCGCCGTAGTTGCCGCGGTAGGCGTCCTCGATCCAGCCCCAGGAACCGGCCGCGTCCAGGCCGTCACCGATGTCCTGGTAGATCTTCCAGGAGATCCCGGCCTTCTCCAGGCGCTCGGGGTACGTCGTCCAGTCGTAGCCGAGTTCGTCGTTGCCCATGACGGGCCCGCCGCCCTGGCCGTCGTTGCCCGTGTGACCCGTCCACATGTAGTAGCGGTTCGGGTCGGTGGAGCCGATGAACGAACAGTGGTAGGCGTCGCAGACGGTGAACGTGTCGGCGAGCGCGTAGTGGAACGGGATGTCCTCGCGGGTCAGGTACGCCATGGTCGTGGTGCCCTTCGAGGGGACCCACTTGTCGTACTTGCCCCCGTGGTAGGCGGCCTGCCCGTCGGGCCAGCTGTGCGGGAGGCCTTCCAGGAACTGCATACCGAGGTCGTCGGCGTCCGGGTGGAAGGGCAGCAGGTCCTTGGTGCCGTCCGACTGGTGCCACACCGACTTGCCGTTGTCGAGCGCGACCGGATGCGGGTCCCCGAAACCGCGGACACCTCTGAGTGAGCCGAAGTAGTGGTCGAATGAACGGTTCTCCTGCATCAGGACGACGATGTGCTCGACGTCCTCGATGGTGCCGGACCGGTGGTACGCGGGCAGCGCGGCGGCCCGCTCGATGCTGCTGGACAGCGCGGTGAACGCCGTGGTGGCGCCCGCGACTTGGAGGAATCGGCGCCGGTTGACTTCAGGCATGGGTGGGTGACCTCTTGTCCTGACGTGATGCGATGGATGTGACCTGCGCGCAGGGAGTGTGCCAAGCGCAGCGAACCTCGGGGAAGGGGCCGTGGCGCGTGCGTGACGGTTGGTCGTCCGGGATGCGAACAGCACCACACGGGCGACCTGCGGCCGGCTTCGGCTGCCGGGGGCTGCCGGTGGCGGAATGCGGGTCCTGTGTGGCTGCGGGCGCGGCCCCCGATGCTGTCGGCGTGGGGCGCGCCCCGGGTCTTTCGGGACGCGGGGCAGTGTCGATATGCGGCTCCGCCGAGTGGGCGCGACCAGCCACAACGAACCCGCACCCGGACGACCACCCTTCTGGCCACCTGCACAATCCCCTCGGTTGAGCGGAGCCCCGTGCCGCAGGACCCTGGAGGGGGTACCCGGATGCCGACCGGGGATCCTGGCTGCTCCGGCCCGGCTCCAGCGGAGCGGCACCGTGGAAGTGAGAGCCCATGAACAGCAGGGACGTCACATCCGGAGGCACCGTGGAGGCACGCGCACCGGAGGACTTCGCGGTCGTCGTCGACGCCGGCGGGTCGATCAGGATGTGGAGCGCCGGGGCTCAGCGGCTGCTCGGATACGAGGCCGCCGACGTCGTGGGCCGGGCAGTCGCCGACCTGCTCGCCGCCGAGCTGCCCGGATCCGCACGGCGCCACCTGGCCGACGGACACCGGTGGTCCAGTGAGGTGGCGCTCCTGCACCGGGACGGCGACCGTGTCGTGGTGCGCCTTCAGGGGACGCCGTTGCTGGCCGCGGACCGCGCGAGGCTCTGGCTCGTCACCGGTGCCGTACCGGCGAGCACGGCCGGGCTCACCGATCCGGGGGCTGCGGCCCTGTGGGACCTCACGCTCGCGCAGCTCCCCATGCCGGTGGCGGTGTACGACCGCGAGAACCGGTTCGTGGCCGCAAACGACGTCATGACCCGGATCATGGGCAGGACCCAGGAGGAGATGCGGGGCCTGACCCTGCGGGAGATCGAACCCAGCCGGCCCTTCGACGAGTACGACCGCATCCAGTGGGACGTCCTGCGCACCGGCGAGATGGTGTTCCACGAGAACCACGGCCAGGCCCCGGGTGAGACCCGGCCGCATGCCTGGTCGATGTTCATCTCACCGCTGAAGGACGAGACCGGCACCGTCCACGGACTGTCCGCGACCGTGTTCGACACCACGGAGCAGTACTGGGCCCGTCGCCGTCTGGCGGTGCTCAACGACGCCGGACTCCGTATCGGCAGCACCCTGGACGTGACCCGGACGGCGGAGGAACTGGCCGAGGTCACCGTGACCGGGCTCGCGGACTTCGTCGCGGTCGACCTGCTGGAGTCCGTCGTCCTGGGCGACGAGCCGGAACCGGTACGGCCGGGTGAGCCGGTCACCGCACGCCGCACGGCGCAGCGGTCGGTGCTGGAGGGCTGCCCGGAGTCGGTGGTCCCCTCGGGCGACCCGACCGTCTACCCGGTGGGCACGCTGCCGGTGCGGACGCTGCTCACCGGCCGCGGCGCGCGGCACAAGCCGGGGGATCCGGAGCTGCGGGAGTGGATCACGGCCTCCCCTGCCCGCACTGCGACCGTGGCCAGGCACAGGATCCACTCGGTGATGATGGTGCCGCTGCGTGCCCGTGGGGTGACTCTGGGGCTGGTGCACTTCCTCCGCCATCGGATGGCGGAGCCCTTCGACGAGGACGACCTGCTGCTCGCGGAGGAGATCGCCACCAGGGCGGCGGTCAGTGTGGACAACGCCCGCCGTTACACCCGTGAACGACGGACGGCGCTGGCGCTCCAGCGCAGCCTCCTGCCCGAGCGGCCACCGGGTCTGGTGGCGATGGAGGTCGCCTACCGCTACCTGCCGGCGGGTTCCGGCGCTGACGTCGGCGGGGACTGGTTCGACGCGATTCCCCTGTCCGGCGCCCGGGTCGCGCTGGTCGTGGGCGACGTGGTGGGCCACGGCATTCACGCGTCGGCCACGATGGGCCGC
Source organism: Streptomyces spongiae (assembly GCF_009377185.1). Lineage (GTDB taxonomy): Bacteria > Actinomycetota > Actinomycetes > Streptomycetales > Streptomycetaceae > Streptomyces > Streptomyces spongiae. Next base: position 68,407 of record NZ_VJZC01000006.1, on the reverse strand, counting down.
CTGCGGACCGCCGTACGGACCCTCGCGGACGTCGACCTCGCCCCGGACGAGCTGCTCACCCAGCTGGACGACCTCGTCATCAGGCTCGACCGGGAGGAGGGCCCCGAGGTGCGCGGGCAGGAGGAGGCGTCCGGGCAGGTCGGGGCCACGTGCGTGTACGCCGTGTACGACCCGGTGTCCCGCCGCTGCGCCATCGCCCGCGCCGGACATCCGCCACCCGCCCTGGTCACCCCCGACGGCGCCGTACGGTTCCTGGACCTGCCGGCCGGGCCGCCGCTCGGCCTCGGCGGGCTGCCGTTCGAGGCGGCCGAGGTCGAGCTGGAGGAGGGCAGCCTGCTCGCCTTCTACACCGACGGCCTGATCGAGGCCGCCGACCGCGACGTCGAGGCCGGGCTCACCCTGCTGCGCCAGGGTCTGAGCAACCCGGCCGAGGCCCTGGAGGAAACCTGCGACCAGGTGCTGCACACCGTGCTGGCGGGCCGTCCCGCCGACGACATCGTCCTGATGCTCGCCCGCACGTCCGCGCTCGACGCCGCACGGGTACGCACCTGGCAGCTGCCGCAGGACCCGGCGGCCGTGGCCGGGGCCCGCAGGATGGCGGGCGAACAGGTGGCCGCCTGGGGCCTGGCGGAGGCGGTGTTCGCCACCGAACTGATCGTCAGCGAGCTGGTCACCAACGCCGTCCGGTACGGCGACGCCCCCATCGAGCTGCGGCTGATCCGCGACTCGACGCTCATCTGCGAGGTGTCCGACGGCAGCGGCACCGCGCCGCATCTGCGCCGGGCCCGCGTCTTCGACGAGGGCGGGCGAGGGCTCCTGCTCGTCGCCCAGGTCTCCGAGCGCTGGGGCAGCCGCCAGACACGTACCGGCAAGACCATCTGGGCCGAACAGCCCCTGCCCGACGAGACCACTCCGTACTCGTGACACGGTCGGCTCCCGCGGTCGGAAGACCGCGGGCGCCGGGACCCGTTGGCGAGGTTCAGCGTCTCGTTGGGGCCGAACCTGATGTCGTGGACGAACCCGATGTCGTGGACGAACCTGATGTCGTGGACTCCGGACCTGTCGGCGACCGTGATGTTGGGCATCCGTCTCCGGGGCTTCTGCCCTGTGGACCGCCGTGGACATCTCAACGGAAAGCCTTCCGGCACGTGTTCTCCGAGTCACCCGGCGGTCCCGCCGGACCTCTCCCGTCGAAGAAGCCCGGCCCGCCAAGGCTGCACCAATAGGTGTTCTCGTTCGTGCCCCGCTGCCAGGGCTGCCTGGGCGGGCGAAGAAGACGCCGTCGACGAAATAGGGCGCGAGTTCGTGATGGCGGGCCATCTCGGAGCCCTGGTCCCAGGTGAGACTCCGTCGGGCGTGCTCCGGCATCTGGCTGAGGACCGTGATCAGGGCATCGCGTAGGTGGCTGACCGAGCGCCGCTCCGGCAGTGGGACCAACCGGAGATAGCGGGTGCGTCGGTCGACGAGAGTGGCGACGGCGGACTGGCTACGGACGCCCACGACGAGGTCCGCGATCAGCGCGTGGACGTTGATGATGCGGCCGCCCTCGCGGACCTTCTGGGTCAGCGCGTCCACCCAGACAAACGAGTAGGGCCCGGCATCCAGAGGCCGGTTGCGGAACGCGGCGACCTGCTCGTCCAGGTGCTTGGCCATCGCACTGACCTGTGACTTCGACAGCTGCGTGACGCCCAGGGACTCGGCGAGCTTCTCGACTCTGCGGGTGGAGACGCCGAGCAGGTAGGCGGTGGCGACCACCGAGATGAGGGCCTGCTCGGCCCTGCGGCGGCGTTCCAGGAGCCAGTGCGGGAAGTAACTGCCCTGGCGCAACTTGGGGATGGCCAGTTCGACGGTGCCGGCCCGGGTGTCCCACTCTCGTGGGCGATATCCATTGCGGTGGTTGACGCGTTCGTCGCTGACCTGCCCGTATTCGGCGTTGCAGAGGGCGTCGGCCTCGGCGGACATGAGCGCGTCGGCGAACGTTTTGACCATCGCGCGCAGCAGATCGGGACTCGCCGCGGCCAGGTTGTCCTCGGCGAGGGCGTGCAGCGGCAGACTGTCAGGTGCGGTCATCGTGCTGATCTCCTTCGAGCTTCGACAACTCGAAGATCAGCCGGTGGCCGTTCTTGTATCCGGACACTCACTCCGACGCCGGGACAAACGCCCGGATCAGGCGGGAGCCCGTACACCACTTCTCAGGACGCAACCCTGTTGCGCCGCAGTTGCCGGCTGACCGTCGATGGAGCCCGCCCGACCAGGCCGGCTGTCTCTCGGATCAGGCCGCGTTCACGCAACGCGGCGATCCTGCGGCGTTCCAACAGCGACAGATACCGGCCGGACCGGGAGGACTCCGGGAGATGGTCCGGCCTCAAGCCACCGTTCTCCGCCCGCCACCGGTAGCCCGTCTTACGCCCGATCCCGAGTCGCCTGCACGCATCGACGCTGCCCACCCCGGCCGCCAGAAGCCCGCCAGTACTCGGCCTCGAGCTCCAGCCTGCGCTTGCGTCCCCGCCTCGCCTTCAACACTCCACAATGATCAAGGAATGTTGCGACAAGCGTTAGAACCGACCATACGGCCCAGAGGCTGTATAGGCCCCCGGGCCGGCCCCGCCAGGGATACGCGCGCAAAGCCTGCGAGGAACAGGCTCCCCCTATGCTTTGTCGCGAGTACACACTTGGCCGGCACAGCGCCTGAATCCAGGGTCGTACATGGTCTGGTGCCGGAATGCGGCCACGCCCCGCTGCCTGCACGATGAAGGCATGGTTCCCGTCGGTCCTGTCAGCCGTTTCGATGCGTTCCGGGCCCTGGCCGACCGGCGCGGGCGGCCTGGAGACCGGTTGATCGAGTCGCTGGTCGAGGCCAGGGCGGGCACTGCGGACGGCCCCGAGAGCTGGGCTCCGGCTGTCGCTGCCCCAGTCGGACTGCCCGCTGCCGCCGCGCTCGGACCTGCCACTTACTACGCGGACCTCGCCGCCCCGCACAGCCGCCGTCATGTCCGGGTGTGCGCCGCGACTGCCTGCTTCGCGGCCCAGGCCGGACGGCATCTCGCCGATGTCGAGGATGCGCTGGGAGTCAGCCCCGGCACGGCCTCGCCGGACGGTGACGTGTCGGTGCAGGCCGTCCGCTGTCTGGGCTATTGCTACGCGGGGCCTGCGGCACTCGACGGCGACAAGCCCTGCACCGGTCCGACCCTCTCCGGTCAGCTCGCCGGGCGGGAGCCCCCCTCAGCACCGGAGATCCCGACGGCCGACGACACCCATGACCCGGTTCTGCTCGGCGGTGTGCTCTCCGGTGGGCCCGCGTGGCAGGTGTGGCCGGGGACGGTGACGAGGGGTACCCCGGACAAGGTCCTCAACGAGGTGGCGGCCTCCGGGCTTCGAGGTCGTGGCGGCGCGGGTTTCCGGGTGGCGGCGAAGTGGGAGGCGGCCGAACGATCCCCCGGCACCGTGGTCGTGGCCAACGGCGACGAAGGGGACCCGGCTCGTACGCCGATCGACTGTTCATGGAGGCCGACCCGGCGCGGGTGCTGGAGGGGTTGGCGCTGGCCTGTTTCGCGTGCGGGGCCCGCCATGGCCTGGTGCTGGTGCTGGTGCGCTCCGAATACCCGGCCGCTCTCGCACGGATGCGGGAAACCGTGGGGCACGCCTATGCCGACGGCCATCTTGGCCCGTCCGTGCGCGGTACGGCTACCGCGCTCGACATCCACATCGTCGAGGGCGCCGGCTCCTACGTCGCTGGTGAGGAGACCGCGCTGATCGCGGGGTTGGAAGGCGGTCGGGGAAGCGCCCGGCCGCGCCCGCCCTACCCGACCGAGCGTGGGCTGTGGGGTGCGCCGACCGTGGTCAACAACGTGGAGACCCTGGCGGCCGTGCCGTGGATCGTCCGGCATGGCGGCGAGGCGTACGCCCGGCGCGGCACGCCCGCCGAGACGGGAACCAAGCTGGTTTGTCTCTCGGAACGGTTCGCCCGGCCTGGTTGCTACGAGGCCGAGTTGGGCACGCCGGTGCGGCGGATCGTCACCGAGCTGGGTGGCGGTCTGAAGGACGGTGCCGAGCTGGCCGCTCTTCAGGTCGGAGGGCCGCTGGGCGGCTTCCTTGCCGCCGACGCGCGCTGGGCGCACTACAACTCCGGCAGCATGACCCGGCGCGGCGGCAACCTCGCACTCGACCCGGTCGACTTCCTCGACCTCCACCTCGACGACGCCGGCCGGTACGGCGTGCGGGACGGCGAGCAGGTCACCGTGGAGAGCCGGCACGGCCGAGCCCTGCTCATCGCCCGCGTCAGTACACAGACAGCACCCGGCCAGGTCTTCTGCTCCTTCCACTTCCCCGCGAGCGGAGTGAACCGCCTCACCTCCGACCACGCGGACACCGTCACGTCCTGCCCCGAGTACAAGGTCACGGCCGTCCGCGTAGCCGCGCCATGACGGCGATGGATACCGCGACTCCCGCGCTGACGCCCGGAGAGTGGGCCACGGGCCGACTGCCCCGGGGTCTTCGTCGCGAGGGCCGGCGTCGGCGGCGGCGGGACGGGCCGGGTTCGCTGCCGCCGAACTGCCACTCTCAGGGCGGAGGGGAAAAGCAGCGAGACATGGTGGGTCGGTTCACCGGCCTCTTCACTGTCCTGCTGAGGATGTCGCGGGTGTGAAGAGCGTCGGCAGGCAGGGTCAGCCCCTCGCGGCGTCCAGTGCCGACTGGAGTGACTGGCGGTAGCCCTCGCTGGTGTACGTGGCTCCGGAGACCGTGTCGATGTCGGCGGTCTGCGCGGCCAGCGCCTCTCTGGTCAGCTGCGGGATCGCGTAGTCGTTGATCTGCTGGTCCCTGGGGTTCTCCTGGGGGTAGGTGACCGCGGTGACGTCGGTGAGTTTCCCGTTCTTCAGGGTGACGCGGACCTGGACGGGGCCGTAGCGGGTCTGGACCGAGTTTCCGGTGAGGTTCTGGGTGCCCGTGGCCGAGCCGCTCGATCCGGTTGCTCCACTTGACGCGCTCGAACTGCTGGACGGTGTGGGAGAGGTTGCCGACCCGGCGACGGTCGGCGTCGTGTGCGGCTTCAGCGACAGCAGCAGCACCATCCCCGAGACGGTGGCGGCGCCCGCCAGCACGATGCGGCGCAGCGGGCGGTTCTTGTTCAACGTGTGCAAGGCGGCCTCACAGCTCGAAGGACTCGTGGTGGATACGGCGATCCGGGACCCCGGCTGCGCGCAGCGCCTCGTACAGGTCCTGCGCGAACGCGTGGGGCCCGCACAGGTACACGTCGTGGGCGTCCAGGTCCGGCACGGCCGCGCCCAGGGACTGAGCGGTGAGGTCCGGTCGCCGGCCGTCCGGACCGTTGAGCGCGTAGAGCACCTTCGCCCCGCGCCACCGTGCGAAGGCCTCCAGCTCTCCGCCCAGGGCGAGGTCCTCCGCCGTGCGCGCGCGGTAGAGGAGGGTGACGTCGCCGGGGAGCGTCTCGAACAGGGCCCGCAGGGGGGTGATGCCGGCACCGCCCGCGATCAGCAGGGACTTGTGCGAGGTCTGCCGGCCGGCGGTCAGCGCCCCGTAGGGGCCCTCCGCCCACACGCGGGTGCCCGGCCGCAGCTGGGAGACGGCGGCGCTGTGGTCGCCGAGCGCCTTGACGGTGATGCGCAGCACATCCGGGAGCGGTGGCGCGGACAGGGAGTACGGCGTGGAGGTCCAGCGCATGCCCTCGGTGAGGAACCGCCAGCGGAGGAACTGCCCCGGCCGTACACCCATCTCTTGCAGCCGTCGGCCGCGGATGACGACGGAATACACGCCCGGGGCCTCCCTGTGCACGGAGTCGACCCGCAGCCGGTGACGCAGGTTGAGCCGTACCGGAGTGAGGATCCGGAACCACACCACCAGGGCCGCGACGCCCAGGTACAGCGCGTACCAGGCGGCCTGGGCCGGCCGGTCGCCGGTGAAGTCGGACCCCAGGGCGAGCTGGTGGCCGAAGGAGAGGAAGACCGCGGCGTACGTGAGCAGGTGCACGTAATACCAGAACTCGTGGCTGACCCGACGGCGCACCGCGCGTGCCGAGACGACCCCGACCGCGAACAGGATGACCGTGCCGGCGGTGGCCTTGAGCATCTCCGGGTAGTCCAGGACCACCGTGAGCGTCTCGTCCACGAGCGAGGAGCCGTCCTGGGCCGCGTAGCCGAGCAGTATCAGCACGACGTGTACCACCAGCAGACAGATCGAGTAGCGGCCCGCCCGCGCGTGCCAGCGCGCCACCCGGTCCGACCCGATCCGCTGCTCCAGGAGCGGGACGCGAGCCATCAGACCGACGAGGACAGCGCATGCGTATCCGCACAGCAGTCCCGCGATCCGCCCGGCCCCCGTCAGCCAGCCCTCGGCGCCCACGACCGACCCCGTGTCGTGCCACCACAGGGCGATCACGGCAGCGGCCCCGCCCCACAGGACGGCGAGTACAGGGCCGGCAGGGGACCGTCGTGGCGCGGGAAGCGCCGGGGCCACCTTTCGTTGCGCGTGCACCGTTCGTTTCGCGTGCACCGTCGTCATCCGCGGGTCCCTTCGGCTGTCCGTACGCCTCTTCGGCCGTCCGGGACGACACTGTGCCGAGGCAACTTCTGAGGCGGCTCTCACCGCGAGGTGGGAGGCGCGGTTCCGCCGCAGGTGGCAAGGGTTGCCGGGTGGTCGAAGCGGGGCGGCCGCACAGCGGACTCAGAGCGAACTCAGAGGTCGGCGCAGCGGTCCAAGACGAGGCGAGGCCGCATCCTGGTACATGAGATGAACGCCCACCGCGCCCGCGGCTCCGCCCGCCCCGCCCTCACCCGCACCGACGGCACCCCGCTGCGGGTCCTCGTCGTCGACGACGATCCCGACCTGGCGGAAGTCCTCTCCGGCGCCCTGCGCTACGAGGGCTGGGACGTACGCACAGCGGGCGACGGCGCCTCGGCCGTCACCGAGGCGCGCGAGCTGCTGCCCGACGCCGTCGTCCTCGACGTCATGCTCCCGGACACCGACGGCTTCGCCGTGCTGCCCTCGCTGCACGCCGTGCGGCCTGACGTGTGCGTGCTCTTCCTGACCGCAAGGGACGCGGTGGAGGACCGTATCGCAGGCATCACGGCGGGCGGCGACGACTACGTGACGAAACCGTTCAGCCTGGAGGAGGTCGTCGCCCGGCTGCGCGGACTCCTGCGCCGCGCCGGCATGGCCCGGCAGACGGAGGAGGGGCCGCGACTGACCGTCGGCGACCTGGTCATGGACGAGGACGCCCGCGAGGTCACACGCGGTGGCGAACTCATCGAACTTTCCCCGACGGAGTTCGAACTGCTGCGCCTCCTCATGCGCAACCCGCGACGCGTGCTCAGCAAGGCGCAGATCCTCGACCGCGTGTGGTCCTACGACTTCGGCGGGCAGGCCCACGTCGTCGAGCTGTACATCTCCTACCTGCGCAAGAAGGTGGACGCGGGACGCCCACCCATGATCCACACGGTGCGGGGCGCCGGATACGTGCTCAAGCCGGTGACCCGGTGAGGACACGACCGCGGCGGCGGCCGGCGCCGAGCCCGCTCAAGCGCGGGGCGAGGCGGCTGCTGTCGCGTCTGCCGCGCCCGCACACGCTGCGGGCGCGGCTCACCGCCGGCCTCGTCGTGCTGCTCGCGGTCAGCTGCGCGGCCGTCGGGGTTGCGGCGGTGGTGGAGCTGAACGGCTTTCTCACCGGTCGTCTCGACCAGCAGTTGCGTGATGCGGGCGCGCGGTTCCCGGCGAGCCTGGAGCACGGCGGGAACCTGCCGTCGGACCACGACGGTGACGAGGACGGTGACACCCGCCGCCAGGTTGTCGGAACCTTCGGCGCCCGGCTCGTCGGCGACACGGTCACCGACGCCTCAGTGGTGGGCTCCAGCAGCGGCGCGGGTGCGCTGCCCGTGCCGCTCGGCGCCGCGGACAAAAGGAAGCTCGCCGCTGTGCCCGCCGACGGCCAGGGACACTCGATCGATCTCTCGTCGCTGGACGACTACCGCGTGATGGCGGCCCGGGGCAGGGACGGCGACATCCTGATCACCGGGCTGCCCACCGAGCCCGTCGAGGCCACCGTCCACCGGCTGGAACTGGTCGCCGGAATCGTCTTCGGCGCGGCGCTCGCCGTGGCCGGTGTCGCGGGAGCCCTGTGGGTGCGCTGGTCACTGCGACCGCTCAGCAAGGTGGCCGCGACCGCCACCCAGGTCAGCGAACTACCGCTCTCCAGCGGCGAAGTGGTCCTTGCGTCGCGCGCGCCGACGGGCGACCCGCGCAGCGAGGTGGGACGCGTCGCCGGCGCCTTCAACACGATGCTCGGCCACGTCGAGGACGCGCTGACCAAACGGCACGCGAGCGAAGAGCGGCTGCGCAGTTTCGCCGCGGACGCCAGCCACGAACTGCGCACACCCGTGGCGTCGATCCGCGGCCACGCGGAACTGGCCCTGCTACACCCTGGCCCGGTACCGCGGAAGGTCGAGCGGGCCCTGGAGCGCATCGAGTCCGAAGCGGCCCGCATGGGCGACATGGTCGACGACCTGCTGCTCCTCGCCCGCCTGGACGCGGGCCGCCTCCTGGAACGCCTTCCCGTCGACCTCACCCACCTGGTCCTGGACGCCGTGACCGACGCCCAGGCCGCGGGCCCCGGACACCGCTGGACGCTGGAACTGTCCGAGGAGCCGGTGACCGTCACGGGCGACACTCACCGGCTCCATCAGGCGCTGGCCAACCTGCTGGCCAACGCGCGTCTGCACACACCCGTCGGCAGCACGGTGACCATCTCGCTGGAGACCGACGGCAGGACGGCGGCGCTGAAGGTCCACGACGACGGCCCCGGCGTCGCAGCCGACGTACAGCCCAAGGTGTTCGAACGCTTCACCCGCGCGGACCGCCGCCGCACCGCGGGCTCGGGCGGTGGCACCGGCACCGGCCTCGGTCTGTCGATCGTGGCGGCAGTGGCGGAGGCCCACGGCGGAAGCGTCACACTCGAAAGCGCTCCAGGCTCGACCACCTTCGCCGTACGCCTGCCCGTCGGCGGCGGCTGATCATCAGCCGGCGCTCTCAGGGTGCCAGCGAGAAGTAGTTCTCCTCCTCCTGAGTGAAGTGCAGGCGCAGGACGGTGTTCAGGCCGTAGAGGCAGGAGCGCAGGTCGTCGAGTTGGCCAGGGGCGAGGCCGCCTTCGGCATGGGCCAGTTGCAGGTGGGTGGCGATGCGGCGGGAGAGGCGTGCGATCTCGGTGTGGGCGCGGCTCATGGTGGCGGTGGCCTCGGGACCGCCGAGAGCGGGGGCGAGGGCGGGGTAGAGCTTGTGTTCTTCGGCGTATTCGTGGGGCAGCAGTCGTTCGGTGAGCAGCCGGTGTGTCTCCTCGACAGCCGCGAGGGTTTGTGGGCCAGGGCTGTCGGAGAGCCGGTCCGCGGCGTCTCGTACGGCTTCGAGGACGTCCTGGAGATCGTCGTGCTCTGCCGCGAAGCGGTGGATGAGTGCCTCTGCGGTGGGAGTGAGAGCCGGTCGCGTGGTCTGGTCGACGCGCAGGGCGCGCAGGGCGTTGAGGATGACGGCGACATCGATGCCTTCCTGGAGGAGGGCACCGGCGGTCGGCGGGAGCAGGCCGAGGGCGGCCGTGGCCATGGCGGCCAGCGACATCAGCATGCCGCCGAGCGCGCTCTGCACGGCGATGCGCCGCGCTCGTACGGCGATGGAGACGGCATCGGCCAGGCGGTCGACGCGGTCGGTGGTCAGGACGATGTCGGCGGCCTCGGAGGAGGCGGTGGAGCCGTGTGCTCCCATGGCCACACCGATGTCGGCGGCGGCGAGGGCGGGTGCGTCGTTGACGCCGTCGCCGACCATCACGGTGACCGCGCGCTCGCGTTCGGCGCGCACGGCGGCGACCTTGTCAGCCGGGCTGAGTTCGGCGCGCACGTCGTCGAGGCCGAGGACGGTGGCTACCTCCTGGGCGGATTCGGCGCGGTCTCCGGTGAGCATCATCAGCCGCTCGATGCCCGCCGCTCGCAGGTGGCGCAGGGTGCGTGGGGCGTCGGGGCGTACGGGGTCGCGCAGGAGGACGGCGCCGGCCGGCTGCCCGTCGACTGTCAGCCAGGCCACGGCGGCACCGTCAAGGAGTGCGCGGTTGTCGACGGCCTTGGCCCAGGGCGGCCGTACGTCCGAGGTGTGGACACGGCCGATGGAGACCTGGTGACCGTCCGCAGTGCCCGAGGCGCCCCGGCCGGGTTCCTCGGTGACGTCCGACGGGACCGACAGCTCCAGCCTGCGTTCACGGGCCGTGCCGACGATGGCCCGGGCGAGGACGTGCGGCGAGTACTGGTCGAGCGAGGCCGCCAGACGGAGCACCTCTGTGGGCTTCCGGCCGGGCTCGGCGGTCACGGCCAGGACGCGGGGGCGGCCGCCGGTGAGGGTGCCTGTCTTGTCCAGCAGGAGGGTGCGGGCCCGACCGAGATTCTCCAGCGCCCCACCGTTGCGGATGACCACGCCAAGGCGGGAGGCGCGGGAGAGACCGGAGACGATCGCCACTGGCGCGGCCAGCAGCAGGGGGCACGGCGTGGCGACGACCAGAACCGCGACCGCCCGTACCGCGGAGCCGCTGACCAGCCAGGCCAGTCCAGCCACCACGAGGGTGAGAGGGAGGAACCAGGCCGCGTAGCGGTCGGCGAGCCGCACGACGGGCGCGGACTCGGCGCCGGCCTGCTGCGCCAGGAGGACGATGCCTGCGTAGGTGCTGTCCCGCTCGGTGGCGGTGGCGCGCAGTTCAAAGGCACCGCCCGCGTTGACCACACCACTGCGGATCGCCTCGCTCCGCGTCCGCTCGACGTGGAGGGGCTCGCCAGTGAGCACGGATTCGTCGAGGACGGCGGCGGTGCTCTCCACGCGGCCGTCAACGGGGACAACTTCGCCAGGGCCCACGACGAGCAGGTCACCGACGGCGATGTCGGCCGAGGACACCGTGGCCACCCCGGCGTCCGTGCGGCGGTGCGCCGACCGCGGTGCGTGTTCCAGCAGGACGCGCAGGTCGTGGGAGGCTCGCCGCTGGGCAGCGGCTTCGAGGGTGCGGCCGGTGGCGAGCATCAGCGCGATCAGGGCACCGGCCAGGTACTCGCCCACGGCCAGGGTGCCGCCGAGCGCCAGCACGGCGATGAGATCCACACCGGCGTGCCCGTGCCGCAGAGCTGCCAGCACCCACCCCACCGCGGGAACGACGGCGGATACCGTGCCCAGGCCCCAGAACAGGTCCGCGAGACCAGCTGCGCCCACGAACCAGGCGATCCCGCCGGCCGTCAGGGCCGCCGCTGTGACGGCCAAGAGAGCCAGTTCGAGCCGTGGAGAGGCGACCGCGCCGGTCATGCGGCGCAGCCGTGCCGTGAGGGTGGGGCTGGTGGAGTTGTCCATGGGACACCTCGGTCTGTCCATCGCGGCGGCCACCGGCCGGGTACCCAGCCATCACATCGCGGCAACCGGTGCTTCCGGCAGGGGACGTACGGCCCCGCCGCGGGGCCGTACGCCGGTGTGGACGCCTGCTGGTCAGGTCCTGTCCTCGTCCGTGTGCTGAGCGAGGACGGGGCAGGCGGCGACGGCCCGGGTTCAGAAGAACCTGAGAGCTTCCCGTGCCAGGCTGACGCGCCCTGCCGCCCGACACGGGAGCCCGTGCGTGTCGGCTCCTCTCGGTCGATTTCTGGAGGAACACCTGATGAGCCTCACCGTTGTCAACGGTCTGCCCGCACACGTCCTGATCGTGCACTTCGTCGTCGTACTCGTTCCCCTGAGCGCACTGGCGGTCGTGGTCGGCGCGATATGGCCGAGTGCCGCTCGGCGCATGGGGGTCGTCCTGCCAGTGCTGGCCCTGGTGACGCTGGCGAGCGTGCCGCTGGCCACGGAGGCCGGCGAGTGGCTGGAGGAGCACGTCGACAGTGATGCCCTGGTACGCAGGCACGCCGAACTCGGCGACGGTCTGCTCCCCTGGGCGGCGGGCCTGTTCGTGCTGGCGACGGTGATCTGGTGGACGACCCGCAGGCCGGCCGAGGCGGAAGCCGCCCCCATGGAGCGGCCCCGGTCGGCTTCGTCCCGGTCGGCGTTGGTCGTCCGTGTCGCGGCGGCGGTGCTGTCCGTCGGAGTGGCCGCGGGCGCCGTCGTGGACGTGTACCGGATCGGCGACTCCGGGGCGAAGGCCGCCTGGCACGACGGTTTCTCCAAGACCGCGACAGGCGAACGGGGTGACAACGGCTGACACAACCGGCTTCCGGCACCGGAGCGGACACGCCAGCGCCCGGAGGCCGTCCAGCTGCGGCGATGGTCTCGAACCGTGGTGAAGGCGAACGCCTTCGGCATGCGGGGTCCGTACACACTGGCTCAGCCCAGAGTGACCGTTGCGGCCCACATCCCCACCACCGTCACCATGGCGAGCGGCCCGACGAGCCCGGCCACGCGCCTGCCGCCCAGCTGCTGATGGGACAGTCTCCACAGTGCGGCCATGACGAGCCGGCTCTGGCCGCCGTGGCGGGTGGGGTGCCAGAGGGTGTGGAACAGGTCTCGCAGGCATGGCCAGAGGGACCAGCCACTCCATGCACGCCTCCCACGGACCTGTCCGCTGAGCGGCCTGCACGGCGCCGGCGGCGAAGGCCGCCCTCTCGCCCGAGTCGGCCCTGCTCCCCGGCGCCGGATCGCTTACCCTTCCGGCAGCAGGAGCGTGCAGGTGTCTCCCGGTGCGACGGTGACGGCCCGGTCGGACAGGACCACACGGATCGGTGACTCGTCCGAGTCGGGCACACCGATCCGCAACCGGCCGCTCCGCAGCCGTACGCCGACACCCCAATGGCCGCGATAGCGAAGTGAGAATCCGTACCCCGACAGCTCCGGAAGCGGCACCGGGTCGAGCCGGAGGGCGTCCTCGCGGGTCTCCAGCCCGGTCAGTCCCCGCTGCACCAGGTCGAGGGTCCCGGCCATGGCGCCGAGGTGGATGCCCTCACCGGTCGTGCCGCCCTGGAGGTCGGCGACATCCGCTTCAAGGGCTTCCTGGCAGTACGTCCAGGCCCCGGTCTGTCTGGCTCGCGCGAGGACCCAGGCGTGGACGAGGCCGCTCAGGGTGGAGCCGTGGCTGGTGCGCCTCAGGTAGTAGTCGGCGGTCCTGCGCCAGATCTCGTCGTCCACCTCGTAGCCGAGACGGCGGAACAGGTCGCGCAGTTCGGCGGGCGAGAAGAGGTAGCCCAGCATCAGGACGTCGGCCTGTTTGGAGGCCTGGTAGCGGTTGACCGTGTCCCCCTCGGCCTCAAGGATCCGGTCCAGTCGCCGGATGCTGTCGTAGCGGGCTCGGTAGCCGTCCCAGTCCAGTTCGGCCAGGTCGCCGTAGCCGTCGAACTGGCTGATGACGCCCTCGTGGAACGGCACCCGCAACCGCCGGGAGATCTCCTCCCATTCCAGGAGTTCGCCGCTGTCCAGCTCGATGCGCTCCAACAGTTCTTCTCGCCTCCATGCGGGCAGGCGCCGCACCAGGTCCAGGGCGCGGCTGATGACCCAGGCGGCGGTGACGTTGGTGTACGCGTTGTCGTCGAGGCCCGGGCGGGCGCTGTCGGGGTAGCTGTCGTGGTACTCGTCGGGGCCCACCACTCCGCGGATGCGGTAGCGGCCGTGCTCGGGGGCGAACTCCGCGCGGTGCGCCCAGAAGCGGGCGATCTGCAGCAGCATCTCCGCGCCCTTGGTGTGCAGGTACTCGGTGTCGCCGGTCGCTTCGCAGTACTGCCACACGTTGTAGGCGATGGCCGAGCCGACGTGGTACTGGAGGCGGGAGTTGTCAGGAAGCCAGCGTCCCGAACGGGGATTGAGGTGCAGCTGCTGGGTCTCCTCGCGCCCGTCGCTGCCGGACTGCCACGGGTACATCGCGCCGGCCAGGCCCGCCTTGCCTGCCGCGCGGCAGGCCTGCGGCAGGCGCCGGTAACGATAGTTCAGCAGCGCCCGCGAGACCTCCGGGAAGTGCAGGTTCAAATACGGCAGCACGAACAGCTCGTCCCAGAAGACGTGGCCCCGGTACGCCTCGCCGTGCAGCCCGCGGGCCGGCACCCCCACGTCCAGCTCCGCTGTGTGCGGCGACAGGGTCTGCAGGACGTGGAACAGGTGCAGGCGCAGGATGCGGCCCGCCTCGCTGGGCACCTGGATGTCCGCGCGTCGCCACAACCTCGCCCAGGCCGCGACGTGGGAGTCCACAAGGGCCGGGAAGTCCGCAGCCGCGGTCACCCGGTCGACGGCCGCGCCGAGCGGGTCGCTGATCGCTGGGTCGCGGGAGGTGTGCAGGGCCACGGTCTTGTCCACGACGGCGGGCCGCCCCGGAGCGACCGGGAGCACCAGCCGCTGTACCGCGCGGTGACGGGTCGGATGAACCTCCGACAGCGTGGGCCGCTGTCCGATGACGACCGTACGGGCTGCCATGGCTATGCCGGTGTCGGAGGCGCTGGTGCGGCAGTGCAGCCACGTTGTGTCGGCCCCGGCCGCACCGGTCCGCACATGCGCCAGGTGGTGTCGGTTGAGGGACCGGTAGCGGTGCACGTTGCCGTTGGTCACGTCCCCGTCGAGGACGGACTCGACCTCGATCTCGCCCGACCACTCGGCCGTGAAGACGGTCCGCAGCGCGGCCAGGTGAGGATCGGTCATGTGCACCAGGCGGATCTGCTCCACCCTCAGCACTCCTGCCGCCGTCTCGTCGCGGTAGCGGAACGTGCGCGTCAGCGTGGCACGGCGCAGGTCCAGGGTGTGCCGGTAGTCGAACGGCTGCCGAGTGTCGGGAGAGAACCACGGGCTCGCCGATCCGTCGGGGAAGCGTGGACGGAACCGCAACAGCAGCCAGTTCGGGAGGTTCACCAGGTCCTCGTTCACCACCTGCCTCCCCGCCATGGCCGACTCCAGGCGGTTGTAGACTCCGGCCGCGTAGGTGGCCGGGTAGTGCACGAGACCCGCCCGGCTCTCGGGCACGGCGCCGCGGGTGGCGAAGTAGCCGTTGCCGAGCGTGCACAGCGCTTCGCGCAGCCGCTCGGCATCGGGGTCGTAGCCCTCGTACTCCCAGGTCCACTCCGACATCCGCCGTCCTCACCCACTTCCTCCACAGGGCGCCCGTATACGGAGCCCGCCCGCCGGAGGTCAAGCTCGCTGCGGGACGACGGCGACCGGGCACGCGGAGTGGTGCAGCAGGGCGTGGGCGATCCTGCCGAGCTGCAGACCGAAGTGGCCGTGCCTCCTCAGAGCACCGACGACGAGCAGGTCGGCGTCGGCCGACGCGTCCAGCAGGACCCTATGGGCGGCGCCGTGGATCGCTTGGCGGTGTACGTCGACCCGGGGATGGTCCCGTGCGGGATGGCGCAGCGCGTCGGCGAGTCGCGTGGAGGCCCTTTCCTCGTGGACACCAACCACTTCGTCCGCGGCCAGATAGTCGTCCGCGGGGTCGTGGGCGGGTCGGCGCCAGGCCCGTACGGCATGCAGGGCGCAGCCGCGCGACTCGGCCTCCCCGAAGGCGAACCGCACGGCGGCCGAGCCCTCGGAGGCGTCGCCGACACCGACGACCACCCGGCCGAAGGAGCCCTGCCGGTTCCGCTCCCCGCCGCGGACCACGACGACCGGGCACACGGCGCGCGCCGCCACCGTGAGGCTGACCGACCCCAGCAGCATCCCGGCGACCTCGCCACGGCCGCGGGAGCCTGTGACCAAGGCGAAGGATTCATGCGCCGCGTGCAGGAGCGTGGACACGGCGTCGTCGGGTAGCACTTCGCCCGACGACTTCACCTCTGGGTTGCGAAGTCGGGCACGTTCCGCGCAGGAGGCGGCGATGTGCTCGGCCATGACCTCCTCGGCAGGACGACCAGTGCTGAAGGACGGACGGCCCCCCTCATACCGCTCCCAGAGGGAGGCGTGGACGAGCCGCAAGGCCAGCCCGTGGCGTGCCGCTTCGTCCACCGCCCAGTCCACGGCTTCAAGACTGGAATCCGATCCGTCGACACCCACCACCAGCGGGAGCTCCATGGTCCCCACCGCCTTCCTGCCCGGCCACGGCCAGTGCGAGAACCTCCTGTGAATACCGTCGCACCGCCCCGGGGCCGTCGCGACATGTGGGCGGGCTCTCGGAGGGGAGACCGCGGCCCAGGTTGCACAGTGCCGATTTGCGACGATCGTGGAGTCATGCGGCCCGGAGCACAGTGCTGGGTGCCACTCGGCATCGCCGCCACGGCCTTCGCGTCGGCCTGGGTCCGTCGTCCTGCCGACCAGAGGCGGCTGGGGGCTCCCGCCGACCAGACCAGGCACCGCGTGGTGAGACGTCCGTGACCTGATACGAGCCCGCCTCCACTTCGAGGTCATGGGGTCATGGAGAAAGGAAGGCCATTGTGGTTGCGAGGAGCGGCGTTTTCGGCGCACTGGCCAAGGAACATCGCGAGCAGCTCATGTCGCTGGCTCGCGAGGTGTCGTTCGAGATCGACGAGCGCATCTTCGACGAGGGCGGCAAGGCCGACCGCTTCTGGGTGATCCACACCGGCACGGTCGCTCTCGACCTGCGCGTGCCCGGTCGGCGCGCAGCGGTCGTCGAGACCCTCGGGGCCGGGGAAGTGCTCGGCTGGTCATGGCTCGTCCCTCCCCATCACTGGCACCTGGGGGCTCAGGCCACCAGCCCAGTGCGCGCCTACGAGTTCGATGCGGCTGCGGTCCGTGACCTGTGCGGGAAGAGCCCGGAGCTGGAGCACGAGCTGTGTACCTATGTCGCCGGGGTGATCGCCGGGCGCCTGAGGTCCGCGCGGGTGCGGTTGCTCGACCTGTACGCGCCCTACGGCGCGGGCGAAGTGCCCTGACGAGGCGAGACGAGGAGGCCCGAAGTGCCTGAGCCCCCGCACATCGTGAGTGATGTGATGACCCAGACCGTTGTGGCCGTCGGGCGCGACGCCCCGTTCAAGGAGATCGTCCGGACCATGGAGCAGTGGAAGGTCAGTGCCATGCCGGTGCTGGAGGGCGAAGGGCGTGTCATCGGCGTCGTCTCCGAGGCCGATCTGCTGCCCAAGGAGGAGTTCCGCGACAGCGACCCGAACCTCTTCGAGCAACGTCGGCGCCTGTCCGACCTCGCCAAGGCGGGAGCGGCGACGGCGGGGGAGCTCATGAGTACGCCCGCGATCACGGTCCACGCCGATGCCACGTTGGCCCAGGCGGCCAGGATCATGGCCGTCGGGCACGTCAAACGGCTGCCCGTGGTCGATGCCCTGGACATGCTCCAGGGCATCGTCAGCCGTGCCGATCTGCTGAAGGTCTTCCTGCGGTCGGACGACGACATCGAAGAGGAAGTGCGCCGGACGGTGGTGTCCTACCTCTTCCCAGCCTTCAGCCACGCCATCCACGTGAACGTGCACGACGGAGTCGTCACCCTCCGCGGACACATCCGCGACAGCTCGCTGATCTCGGTCGCCGTACGCCTCGTACGCGCCGTGGAGGGGGTTGTCGACGTCGAGCCCCATCTCACCGGCGAGTCCACCACCCCGGCCGGACCGGGAGGCGAGCAGTAAGGGAGCCGATCCGGCGCGTACGACGCACAAGGTGAGCCGGCCGGCCAGTGGTCCTCCCTTACCGGCCGGCCGGGGTAATACGACGCCCCGTGATGCGCGTGGGGAGAATCGCCACCCACATCTCGCGTTCGCCCCCTGCCCACGGCTCTGTGTGGGCGCCGTCGACCAGCCTCCGCACAGCGTCAGGCTCGGTAACCGCCCGCGCAGGCCCGACGACGAGCACGCTCCAGCCCTTGCTCATGGCCTCGTCGACATGGTCGACCTCGAAGGCCACGTCCGTTCCCACGGCCGCCGCCGGGACCGAGTCCGGCGCGGTCCGGAACACGATCGCATCCTCGACGACCTCGTAGTTCACCGGAACCACCGCCGGGCCGTTCGGTGTCGACACCGCGATGCGCCCCACACCGTGCGTGGAAAGCAGGACGCGGCACTCATCGGGGCTGAGGTCCCGCAACTGAGGGTGCAGGAGCGCATGACCTTGGCCGGGTGGCAGATCGGTTCCACCGCCACGTAGAACGACAGTGGTGGTGCCCAGGGCGTCGGCCAGGCGGATGAGGGTCGCCACGGTCGGGTCGGCAGGCTGTTCCTCGAGGTATGCCAGGTACTCCGGCGCCATGCGGGCGCGTCGGGCCGTCTCTTCCCGGCTCAGTCCTTGGCGGGTGCGTTCGGTGGCGACACGACGGCCGATGTCACCGGGGTTGGGCGGCCTGCCCGGCCGAGTCCGGCGGGACTCGTCACCCTTCGGACCTCCTTCGGCCCTTCCCAGACCGCCTGTCTGGTCCGTGGTCGGCCGGGAAGGCTCGCGCGGGCTGGCGGGCCCGTGCTCGAAGTGACGGATGTGTGCGTCGGGGCCGGGGAAGACGAGGGTCACCTCGTTCGTGTCCGACCAGCGCACCTCGTAGGGAGGCGTTCCATCCTCATGGTGGAGTGCAACAATCTCGCCGTCGCGCCTGGTGGCGCCGGTGGTAGCGCTCTCGACCACGAGTTGATCGCCGAGTTGAGCTCGCATGATCGCCGCCGTTTCCTCAGAATGCTGCTGTAACCCAACGTCCCACGCGCGGAGTGCCGCCGCACGGGGACGACGACCCTGTGATCCGTTGCCGGACGGCCGGTCCGGGGCCGGATCCAACCCCTTGCCCCTGGCTGTCTCCGCCCGGAAGGGAGAGGCGACATGCACCACCGCACGGTCGCAGAGCTCATGACCCGAGACGTTGTGCGAGCACGGCGCGACATGCCGTTCAAGGAGATCGTCAAACTGCTCGCGGACAACGGCGTCACCGCCGTACCCGTGGTCGACGAACTCGACCGCCCCATCGGGGTGGTGTCCGAGGCCGACCTACTGCGCAAGTCCTCCGCCCAGGCCGATCCGTCCGGCCTGACACCGGTCCCGCATCTGGAGGCGTGGGAGCGCGCCAAGGCCGAGGGTGCCCGGGCCGAGGAACTGATGTCGGCCCCCGCCGTGTGCGCGCGCCCGGAGTGGACCGTCGTCGAGGCGGCCCGTCTCATGGAGGTCCAGAGCGTCAAGCGACTGCCCGTCGTGGACGAGACGGACCGGCTGCAGGGCATCGTCAGCCGCCGTGACCTGCTGCTGATCTTCCTGCGCCGTGACGACGCCGTCCGCGACGAGATCGTGCAGGACGTGCTGCGGCGAACGCTGGGACCTGTCGCCTCGGACGTGACGGTCGAGGTTCGCGAAGGGCACGTGAGCCTCGGTGGATCCGTCCAGGTCAAGAGCCTGATCCCGGTGATCGAGCGGCTGTGCCGGAGCGTTGACGGAGTGGTCTCCGTCGCGGAGCACATCACGCATCGAGCGGACGGCTCCGGGAATTCCGCAACCGGCGGGTGAGGGCAGGGCGCGACCGAGTTCGGACAATGCGATCTCACTCCCTCACCACTTCCCGTGGAGGGTGCCCGGCACCGCTCGGTTGCCCGTTGGGGGCCCGGAACACCCTGCTACGAACCAGTCCCTGAACCCGCACAAGCAGCCTCTGCCCTGCTCCCGCGCCTGGATCAGTCGGTTCAGTCGGTGATCTCGATGCGGTGCGGTGTGGCCTTCTCGGCCTTCGGGACGCGGACGGTGAGCACCCCGTTGGTCAGCTCGGCGCTGATGTGCGCGGTGTCCGAGTTCGGCGGCAGACTCGTACGGTAGTCGAACTCCCCGACATGGCGGGCGCGCCGCCGGACCACGCCGGCACGTTCCTTCTCCTTGATCTCGCCGTGGACGTCGATCTCGGATTCGGTGACCTCCACGGTGATCTCGTCCTTGTCCACACCGGGAAGCTCCAGCTCCACCAGGTACGCGTCCTCAGTGTCCGCTATGTCGGCCGGCGGCGCCCAGGCCCCGGCTGCGCCGAGTTCGGCGCCGCCGGGAAAGGCGGACTGCATGAGCCGGTCCATGCGAGTGTGCAGGTCCTCAAGTTCGCGGAAGGGGTCCCATACCGGAAGTGAACCCCTGGCACGGCGGGCAGGCTGCGTCATCGGTCATCCTCCTTGTATCTGATCCGGCCGCGGCCAGCCGGGCGCCGGGCGCGCCCTCCGCCCGGTCGCCCCTGCGCCGAGGCCTTCGATGTCGCGCTCGGCGATGTCGACCAGTTGCCGGCCGAGGTCGTGCAGAGCTCTGCCGGACGCCAGCTCGTCACCGATCTCCGGTACGTCCGTGTCCACGGGGTTCCTGTGGGCGGTCCCGTGCCCGGTGAGTGACGTGCTCCCGGTGTCCAGCACCACTCGCGCCTTGGTCGTTCCCTCTGCCTCGAAGAGGTAGAGGCGTACCTTCCATTCCACGGTATGCGGCATCACTGTTCTCCTCATCTCGGTACGGAGCGCCGCGATCCGGTGGCGCTCCGCTCGTGGTCGCGCAGGTCGGCGGATGAAGCCAGGACCTCGTCTTCGATACGGCGCCGCACCTGGTCGGCGAGGGCGGTCAGCTGTTCGGAGGTCCTCACCCGGGGTGCGAGGGGGGTCTGGACGCGGCGTGCCGCGGGCTGGAGCGCGGCAAGGTCGGCGGCGAACCTCTCCCCGCTCTCGCCCAGGGTGGGGCGATGGACGGTGCGCCTCCCGTTCCGCATCACCGTTTCCAGCATCGGTACGCCCCCGCTCGGCGGCTGTTCCTCACGGAGCGCGATCACGTCCGCGTGTCCGGGGCGGCGGTACACCTGCTTCTGCCCGGGGGCGGTGACCTTGGCCGAGGAGAGCTTCATCACTGGTCGTCCGTCGTACTCGACCATCTTGTAGGCGGAATCCAGGAACGGGGCGTCGGCGGAGACCCCGACGCGCGTGCCGACGGCGTAGACGTCGATCGGCGCTCCCGAGCGGACCAGTTCGTCCACGGCGTACTCGTCGAGGCCGCCGCTGGCGACGATTCGCACGTCGGGCAGCCCGGCCGCGTCGAGGATGCCGCGCGCCCGCTCTGCCAGGGCCCCCAGGTCGCCGCTGTCCAGCCGCACGGCCGAGCCGGTCCCACGAGCCGCGTGGTCGAGGTCTCGCAGCACGCGGGCCGCGACACGGACCCCCTCCTCGGTGTCGTAGGTGTCCACCAGGAACGTCACGGGGCCGGGGTGGGACCGGGCGAAGGCCCGGAAGGCCGCCTCCTCCGTTCCGAACGCTTCGATGTAGGAGTGGGCCATCGTGCCGACGGCATGCAGCCCCTCGGCGGCGGCCGCAGCGACATTGCTCGTTCCCGAGAATCCGACCATCGCGCTCAGGCGCGCGGCCTCGTAGCCGGCCTGGGGGCCGTGGGTGCGTCGCAGGGAGAAGTCCACGACCGGGTGTCCCGCCGCTGCCAGGACACACCGTGCGGCCTTCGAGGCAATCGCCGTCTGGTGGCTGACTTGGTTGAGCACGTACGTCTCGACGAGCTGCGCCTGCGGAAGGGGCGCGGTCACCTCCAACAGCGGCTCTCCCGCGAGCACGATCCGTCCCTCCGGCACGGCCCGCACCTGGCCGGCGAACTCCAGGCCGAGCAGCGGGGCCAGGTCACGCGGAGGCCGGTGCAATACCGAGGCAAAGGCGTCGACGTCCTCGGGGCCGACCCGGAAGCCGGACAGGAAGTCCAGCGACGACTCCAGGCCGGCGGCGGCCAGGAAGCCGCGGTCGGGTGGCAGGTCGCGGACGAAAAGACTGAACGTCGCCGGGCGGTTCATCCCCTCCCGCAGGTACGACATCGCCATCGTGACCTCGTACAGGTCGGTGGTCGTCGCATCGGACATCAACGTCACCTCCTCGACGCCGCTCGGGGCCCGGGGCCTGTCACATGTGGAACCGCGCGGACCAGAGCGGCTCCACCAGGTCCCATTCGGCGTCCCACTGTGCGTACCTTCTGCGGTCCAGCACCAGGCGCATCCCTTTGCGCGTGGCGACGACGCCGGCGTACACGCCGACCGCTGTCATTCCGCCCATCAGCCAGCCCGCGGCCTTCGCGTTGACCGCGGACATCGGCGGGTCCTGAACGGTCCCTTCCCGGTCCACCCAGATCCGCACGGTCGAGCCTGCGGTCTTGTCCAGCGACACGCGGGCGGTTCCCGTACGCTGCCGTCCGTCCTCGCCGGTCCAGCTGAGCCGCACTCTCTGCTTCTCGACTGAGGCACTGCCCGGTGCTGCTTCAGGGGCCGAGGTCACCCGAGCGGTGACCTGGAACCGCTCCGCGGACTGCGCTTGAACCGTGCGCATCGTGGACGCGTGGACCGCCAGCCCCGCGCTCACCGAAGCCACCGGCAGTCCGAGGACAAGCACCACCAGCAGGAGGCCGGAGCACCAGGCTTCGACCTGATCGGATGTACGCCTCAGTGGGTTCACGCGCTTGGACGAGCGCCGCTCCTGGTGCGGTCGCTGCGGGCCGGATGCGCGCGGCGAGCCTTGTGCGCTCATAATCTGGCCTCCGGCTGTCGCTGGTGCTTTCCCCACACAACGCCTGCTTCCTCTACCATTTTCCGACGGCGGCAGAGCCCGGTCAGGGGGCCCAAGGTCCCTGCTGACCGGCTTCTCGTCCCGTCCTGCTCTTCCCGCTTCGCTCGTCACTGGTCATATCTGTGGGACGACCGCGACAGGACATGGCGCGTGATGCAGCACCGCATGGTTGGTCAGGCCCAACTGCAGGCCGACGTGCCCGTGTCTTCTGCGGGCCCCGACGACGAGCAGATCAGCGTCGGACGCGGCCTCCAGGAGCGCCCGTCGGGCTGAGCCCTCGACCACTTCCCTGCTCACCGGCACGTCCTGACCGATCCCCAGGGCCGAGCAGCGCGTCCGCGAGCACCTGCGCCGGTGGGCGCCGCATGGCCTGGAGCGCGTATCCGGACAGGCCCGGAGGCCCGGGGTTCCCCACCGGGGTGATCCAGGAGTGCACGGCCACCAGTCGACAGCGCCGCACGTGGGCCTCCCGGAACGCGAACTCCACGGCCGTACCGCTGCCCTCCCCGTCCTCGACTCCGACGACGACGTTCCCGAACCGGCCGTTCCTGTGCCCCACGCCTCCGCGCACGACGACGACCGGGCAGTCTGCGTGGGCGGCCACAGCCAGGCTGACCGACCCCAGGAGCAGGCCGGCGAGATCGCCGAGCCCCCTGGAGCCGAGTACCAGTGCGAGGGCGTTGCGCCCTCTGCCGATCAGGGCGGACGCCGCGTCCTCGTGGGGTACCTCACTCGACAGCCGCAGGGCCGGTGCGTTCTTCCTGGCTCGCTCCGAGGCGTCGGCGACCAGGCCGGACGCGGGCGTCTCGTGGTCCGGTGCGGCCGCGTGCACGAGATGGAGCGGCACCTCGTGACGGAGTGCCTCGTCCGCGGCCCAGTCCACCGCCTCAAGGCTCGCCTCGGACCCGTCGATACCGACCACCAGGGGAACCGCCACCGCTCCCACCTCGTTTGTTCCGGACTTCTCGCGAGCGCCGCTTGGCCGGGCACCACATGCGCCGCGAGGAGATCTGCGGTAGTCCTCGACGTAGAAGCGCAGTGCTCGGCGCCGAGCACGCCCCACGGCCGGCCTGCACAGCCACCCATTCACAGGGGGGCGGAGCCCGGACGGTGGCCATGCTCACCGTCCTTCCAGCTTCGTACGAGACAGAGGCAGTCGCCATGGAACGAGTCCTCACCGTCGGCCTCGACGGCTCTCCTGAGAGCCTCGCCGCCGCCCACTGGGCCGCCGACGAGGCCGAGCGGCGAGGCCTCACCCTGCGCCTGCTGCACGCGTGGCCCCTCCTCGCACCGGAACCGACCCGCATCCCCTCGGAAATGGACCAGAACTACTGGGCGAAGCGGCTCGTTCACCATGCCCAAGCGGAACTCCAGGCGCGGCACCCTGGCCTCATCGTCGTCGGCAATCTGGTCGCCGACGACGCCCAGGACGCACTACTCAACGCGGCGTCGGAGTCCGAGATGCTCGTGCTCGGTTCACGGGGCCTGGCCCCCGTGGAAAGCTACTTCCTCGGTGACATCAGCATGATCGTCGTGGGGCGCGCCGAGCGGCCCGTGGTCCTGGTGCGAGCCCGCGGGCAGGCAGAAGGGCTGTCGGCACCGGAACGAGACGCGCCCGGCGAGGTAGTCGTGGCGGTGAAGCCGCATGGCCCGGTCGACGAACTGCTCGAATTCGCCTTCACCACCGCCGCGGCCCGGGACCTGCGTCTGCACGCCGTCCATGGCCGCAGTGTGCCGCTCCACGCCTACGCCCCTTGGGGTGTGGACCACACCGTGACCCAGGAGATCGTCGAGGAGGCGCAGAAGCACCTCCGTCAGGCGCTCCGCCCCTGGTGCGAGAAGTTTCCGAGTGTGGTCGTGGCTGACACGGTCCGCCTCGACAGCCCTGCCAGGGCCATCGCGGGAGCCGCGGAGGGCGCCGAACTGCTGGTTGTCGGCCGTCGCAAGCACCATCCCAACCTGGGATCCCGACTGGGGCCCGTGGCCCAGGCCGCCGTTCACCACGCCCGCTGCCCGGTCGCCGTCGTCCCCCATGACTGAGCCGAGCCGCCGCAGGGAGCCGAGGGAGGCGGCGCGACGGGCCGACGTCCCCGGGACTCCGTCCCTCCCGCGCGCCGAGGTGCGCGAGACCCACACCGCGGTGGTGCTCTTCATCGGGGAACGCGCGTACAAGGTGAAGAAGCCACTCGACCTGACGTTCCTGGACTACACCACGGTGACCGCCCGGCGCGCCGCCTGCGAGAGGGAAGTCGCCCTCAACCGCCGCTTCGCCCCCGACGTCTACCTCGGCGTCGGCGAATTCCGCAGCCCGGACACGGGCGTCTCAGAACCCGTCGTGGTGATGCGGCGGATGCCCACCGAGCGCCGCCTCTCCCGGCTCGTAGGGGAAGGCGCCGCCGTCGACGACGTCCTTCGCGCGGTCGCCCGCCTGCTCGCCTCCCACCACGCGAGCGCACCTCGTAGCCGGGAGGTGGACGAGCAGGGCACGCGCGACGCGCTGTCCTCGCGCTGGGAAGCAAGCTTCACCCAGGTCCATGCCCTGTCCGACGACGACACCGCGCCCGACGGCGTGGAGGAGACCGAGCGCCTGGTGCGCCGCTATCTCGCCGGCCGCGAGCCCCTGTTCGCCACGCGGATCGAGCAGGGCCGGGTGGTCGACGGCCACGGAGACCTGCTCACCGAGGACATCTTCTGCCTCGACGACGGCCCTCGCGTCCTGGACTGCCTGGAGTTCGACGACCACCTTCGCTACGTCGACGGCCTCGACGACGCCGCGTTCCTCGCCATGGACCTGGAACAACTCGGCGCCCCGGAGGCCGCAGCGTTCTTCCTCGCCGAGTACAGCGAGTACTCCGGCGACCCGGCACCGTCCTCCCTGCGCCACCACTACGTCGCCTACCGCGCGTTCGTCCGCGCCAAGGTCTCCCTGATCCAGGCACGCCAGGGCACGCCGGGTGGGGAGGGGGCAGCACGCCGACTGATCAGCACTGCCCTGCGCCACCTGCGCGCCTCCGCCGTCGGCCTGACCCTCGTCGGCGGCCTCCCGGGCAGCGGCAAGTCGACGCTCTCCGGCGCGCTCGCCGACCGCCTCGGGGTCACTCTGCTCAGCAGCGACCGTCTCCGCAAGGAGCTGGCGGGCATCCCCGCGGAGCAGCCGTCAGCAGCTGCCTACGGCGAGGGCCTGTACTCGACCGAATGGACCAGCAGGACGTACGCCGCACTGCTCGACCGCGCGTCTACGCTTCTGTCCCAGGGTGAGTCCGTCGTCCTGGATGCCACCTGGCACGACGCCGCACAGCGCGAAGCCGCCCTGCGCCTGGCCGAACGCACGCACACCGACCTCGTCGCCCTCCACTGCCAGGTTCCGGGCGAGGTGACCACGACCCGCCTCGCCACCCGCGCGCCCGGTGCGTCCGACGCCGGCCTCGACGTGGCCACCGCCATGGCTGTCACGGAACCGCCATGGCCCGAGGCTGTCAGGGTCGATACGAGCGGCTCCCTGGAAGCCGCGGTGGTCCAGGCGCTGGCAGCGATTCGCCCGCGCGCCGACAGCCCGGCCCCGCTCTTCCGCCGCCCCTACATGGAGCCGGACTAGACGAGTTGGTACGCCACGCCGGCATGGCCGGGCTGAGCGGCTGGCTGTCTCTGATCGGCGCAACAGCGTCCCCATCCGGCCGACCACGACCGCTGGGTGACGGTGTCCGATTGTTTCTCGGTCCTCCCGGTGATCAGACATCGTTGATCTCGGCGTGGGTGGCCAGTTATGCCTGGTGAGGGCTGGGAGACGGGCCCGAACTGCCATCAGCGCGGACGCGTGTACGCACATTCGCGGGATCACGCGTGCACGTCGTTACGTCTGCGGCTACGAGAGGCTCCCGAGGGTGCCGGACCCGCTTCCTGGTCCCCGTCAGGTGAGCCAGGACGTGGTCGCTTCTAGATTGGAAGTGCAGGCAGTCGCGCTCGCAGGTCACGGGAGCGGGTTATGACAACGGACATCGATTTCACGGCTTTCTTCGAAGCCACATCAAGCCCGTACCTGGTACTGGACACGGACCTGGTGATCCGCTACGTCAACCCCGCATGCCTGCAGGCCACTGGACGGAGCAGGGAAGAACTGGTCGGTAACTACTTCTTCGACGCCCTGCCGGAAAACCCCGGCGTCCCGGAGGACGACGCAGAACGGAACCTGAAGACGTCACTGCGCCGGGTCCTGGACACCGGGAAACCGGAAACCCTGGTGCTGCAGCGGTACGACATCCCCGCCCCCGGCCAGCCGGGCGGGTTCGAGGAGCGGTGGTGGTCCGAGATCCACACACCCCTTCCCGGGCCGGACGGCAGGGTGAAATGGATCGTTCAGCGGGCCGAGGACGTTACCGCCTTCGTCCACTCACGCCGGGCACGCCGGCTCACCGAGGAATTCACCGAGCGGGAGAAAGGCATGGCGGCCGAACTGTACGTGCGGGCCCGCGAGTTGCATCGGCTGAACCAGGAACTACGCCAGGCCCACGCCCGCGAACGACAGATCGCCGTCGCCCTGCAGGAAGCCATGCTCTACGTCCCCGCCCTGAACGAGCGCAGAGAGAACATCGCCGTGCGGTACCTGCCCGCGACCACATCACTCAACGTGTGCGGCGACTGGTTCGGCATCGTCGACCTGCCGCCCGGCCGCTACGCCGCGGCAGTCGGAGACGTCGTCGGCCATGGCTTGGACGCCGCGGCCGTCATGGGCATGCTCCGCAGCGCCCTGAGCGCAGCCATACGTGCCGTCCCCAGCCCTGCCCAGGCCCTGGAATTCCTTGGCCTGTACTCCCGCTCCCTGGAAGGCGCCACAGCCGCAACCGCGGTCAAGGTACTCGTCGACTCTCGCACCAGACTGATCATCTACAGCAGCGCCGGACATCCGCCGCCCGTCCTGCTCCACTCCGACGGGGCCTGCGAGCTGCTGGACAAGGCCACCGATCCGCCCGCTCGGCGCACGCCTGCACCATGTCCCCCGCCACCAGGCCAGCCTCACCTACACCCGAGGGGACACCCTCGTGCTGTACACCGACGGCCTCATCGAACGCCGCGGCGAGGACATAGACGTCGGCCTGGAACGCCTGACCACAGCCCTGGCTCAGGAGATCGGCACCCGCGCCCCCGAGCAACTGGCCGACGCACTGCTGGACCGCCTCGACGTCACCGGTGGAGGCCCCGACGACATCGCCTTGGTCGTCATCCGCCTGTAACGGTCCCGCCCGTGGCGAGCGGGGCCGTCGCCGGGCAGCACCCGGTTGCCACCCAGCGGTTCCGAACTTCCCCGGTTGCCCGCACCTTCTGGGAGAGCGACGGTGGAAGGAGGCAGCCAGGGAGTGGGTGACCATGCGAGCACTCGTCTACCACGGCCCCGAACAGATCTCCTGGGACACGGTCGCTGATCCGGCGATCGAGGATCCGACCGATGCGGTCGTGCGCGTTGAAGCCACCACCATCTGTGGCAGTGATCTGCACATCCTGCGTGGCGACCTGCCCGAGGTGAAGCCAGGAACGGTCCTCGGTCACGAGGCCGTGGGCGAGGTGGTGGAAGTGGGCCGCGAGGTGCACTCCATGGCCCCGGGGGACCAAGTGATCGTGTCGTCCGTCTCGGCCTGCGGGCGCTGTGAGTTCTGCCGGGACGGCATGTACGGGCAGTGCCGCGGCGAAGGCGGGTGGATCCTCGGAAACCTGCTCAACGGGACACAGGCCGAGTTCGTACGGGTGCCGTTCGCCGACTACTCCACCCGGCGGCGGCCCGGATCCCTGGCACTCGATGACGCCGTACTGCTCGCCGAAGTGCTCCCCACCGCCTACGAGGTCGGCGTGCGGAACGGACACGTGGGCCCCGGGGACACCGTCGTCGTGGTGGGCGCCGGCCCCGTGGGACTCGCCGCGGTCGTCATCGCTCGGATCTACTCGCCCCGCAGAATCATCGCCGTGGACCGGTCCCCCTCCCGGCTTGAAGCCGCCGCTCGTCTGGGGGCGGATTCCGCCGAGCTTCCCGGGCGACTGATCGCCGATCTGGCCGAGGGACCCGGCGCCGACGTGGCCATCGAGGCCGCCGGAGATCCGGACAGCTTCATCCTCTGCACACGGGTCATCCGCTCGGGCGGCCATATCGCCAACATCGGCACGCACGGCAAGCCGACCACGCTGCACCTAGAGGCCCTGTGGCGCAAGAACATGACGATCAGCACCGGTCAGGTCGACACCTCCTCCCTGCCCTGGCTGCTCGACCTGGTGGCCTCCGGGCGCCTGCACGTCTCCCAGCTCGTCTCCCACACCTTCGGCCTCAGCCGGATGGAACACGCCTACGACGTCTTCTCCCACGGCCCCGACACCGGCGCCCTCAAAGTCGTGCTGCACCGCGAGTGAGCCCGCTCGGGCCTGAGGGAGCCCGAACGGGCCGTCCGGCCCCCAGGCCAGGGCCGTCCGGCCCTACGACTCGCCGGTCAGCGACGGTGGAATGGAAATGAGCCGAGGGCCATCAGGAGACACGGCGAAGCGGAGCGAAACCGCGCACCGTGCAATTCGGGCCCGCAAGAAGCGGGCGGCCCTCGGCCCCCAGATTGCCGGCAGGATGCCGCGGCCCGTCGGGTCGGGCCGTGCCTGCGACCGACATGCGGCCAGGGCTGGGCTCGGCGACTCTGGAGATCAGGGGCAGTGCCGGGATGAGCAACCCATGCACTGGGAAACGATCCACAAGGACACCGCACCGGTCGTCCTTCCCCGTCTCATCGACTACGACCGGGCCCGCTCCGCCTTCACATGGCCGCAGGCGCGCACCGCACTGGCCGGGCTGCCCGGCGGCGGACTCAACATGGCCCACGAGGCGGTTGACCGGCACGCGGCGTCGGACCGCGCGGACAGGGCCGCGTTGCGATGCATCGCCCGGGACAATTCCGTCCACACCGTCACGTACCTGGAACTTGCCCGCCGTACGGCCCGCGTCGCGAACGTCCTGCGATCACTCGGCGTCGGCCCTGGAGACCGGGTGTTCACCCTGCTCGGCCGCTGCCCCGAGCTCTACACGGCAGTGCTCGGCACGCTGAAGAACGCGAGCGTGCTGTGCCCGCTCTTCTCCGCGTTCGGCCCCGATCCGGTGGAGCAGCGCCTGCGGCTCGGCGACGCCCGTGTGCTGGTGACCACCGCGGCCCTGTACCGGCGCAAGATCGCCGACCGGCGGGCGGCGCTCCCCGATCTCGACCACGTCCTCATCGTCGGGCCCGGCGCCGACGAGCATCCCGGCACGCTCTCCTTCGACGAACTGATGTCCGCGGCCTCGGACGCGTTCACCGTCCCGCCGACCTCGCCGGAGGACATGGCGCTGCTGCACTTCACCAGCGGAACCACCGGCACCCCCAAGGGCGCCGTCCACGTCCACGAAGCGGTGGTCGCCCATTGCGCCACGGCGGCGTACGCGCTCGATCTGCACCCCGAGGACGTGTACTGGTGCACGGCCGATCCCGGCTGGGTCACCGGCATGTCGTACGGCATCATCGCCCCGCTCGTGCACGGCGTGACAATGGTCAGCCACCGGTGGAGGCCCTGGAGATCGTCAGTCTCATTCTGGACGCGCACCATGCCAACGACAGCAACCTGCCCAACCTGGAGGCGCTGGCACGTAAACGGAAGAGCGGCGGTGACACACCGTTCGACCGGCAGGTTCTCAGCGTCATCGCGGCCCGCAACAACTGGCGTTCCCAGCTTCTGGCTTGGCACAAGGAGTCCGGCCGTACCAGCTTCCAGCGCAACTTCCTGCTGGCCTGCGCCACCTTGCGCGGGGCGTCCGTTGCGCACGTCTACGCCAGCACAGCCGACCTGGCATCCGTCTTCGGGGACGGTGACCCATCCCTGAGGGGACAGCAGGAACCCGGCGTCATCGAGATGGTCGACTCGATCGAGGCCGAACTGCTGGCCGACGACACCGTCACCTTCAAC
Organism: Streptomyces spongiae; assembly: GCF_009377185.1. Classification (GTDB taxonomy): domain Bacteria; phylum Actinomycetota; class Actinomycetes; order Streptomycetales; family Streptomycetaceae; genus Streptomyces; species Streptomyces spongiae. The sequence goes on along the minus strand of NZ_VJZC01000006.1, from coordinate 38,045 downwards.
CGCCCCGAATGGGACGACGCGGCACTGGAGTACTTCTGGGTCGATCGGCCCCTGTCCCGGGTGAAGTTCCTGGAGTGGCTGGCCGACGCCCCCTTGAAGAAGCCCAAGGCCGCGCTCGAAACGCTCACTGACGCAGAACGGCAGACGATGGCCGAGCGCATCGGGAGCTTCGCCCTGCGGTGGGCGGTACGTCATCGTCGACAAGAACCACTGCGCCAGCTGGTCTGGCGTTGGCACAACACCCCGCTGTGGCCATCGGCCGTGGAACTCCTCACGTCAGCCTGTCTACAGACGGCCAGCGCCTCCTACATCCACGAAATGCTGCTGCAGTGGGCCAGGACCGGCAACGCCGTTCGTCGGCAGGCTCACTGAAGACAACGCGCAGGACTTCCTGAAAATCCTGCGCAGCGCGATGACCACACTCGGCCACCGGCACCTGGCCGAGGAGATCGCGGCCGTCGAGGAAGCGGAGTGAGTCTAAGCCTGCTGCGCTGGGTACTGGCCCCGCGCACGAGCCTGCTCGCGCGCCGCATCCGCAAGAACAGGGATCACGAAATGTCCCCGGACACAGCCTGGCGGCCGGCCCGTTTACGGCTGCACCCCGACGAGGTGCCACCGCAACCATGGCCACGGTCCGCCGTCTTGACCGTCGCCGGCTGACCGGGCTCAGCGCCTTCACTCGCACCTTGCTGACGGCTTGAGCTCCGAATCACACGGCGGGGATCGGATTGCGCGCGTGGATCTCGTGGACAGACCAGCCGCGGGCCGTCATCGCCTCGACGTACGGTTCGGCTCGTGTGCGGTGCGCGGCGAAGGCGAGCAGGTGAGTGGGGCGGGTGGCGCCCACGAAGACGAGTTGCGCCGCGCGCTGGATCGTGACCAGGGCCTTGGAGGCATCCTGCTGTCGGCTCAGCAGTCCGAGGACCTCGTGTACGTCGTGCTTTTTACCGCTGCGTTCCAGGCATTCGAGGATGAGTGTGGCCGTGTGGGTTTCGCCCTTGGCGCTCTGGATCGATCCCGCACCGACGCCACCACACCGTGGTCCGCATCAGCCGACGCCTCGGGCACGGGCGCCGGCTGGGCGATGTACGGGATGTGGGCGAGGGGATCTGCGAGACGGGCGACACCTTTCAGGGGGCTCTTAGTCAGGTCGGGCAGCAGCCGCAGAAGGCGGGCGGTGAGGACTGCCCATTCGAGGTGGCTGTCGAGTGGGCTCGTCAGCAGATCGTGCAGGAGCAGGCGTGCCCGGCCTCCGGCGGTGGCCGGGTCTCGGTCCAGTCGCCTCAGCGGGGGCAGGCCGCCGACACTGGCGAGTCGGGCTACGTCACGGATTGCGTTCCACAGGAGTGTGATCGCTGCGTGGTTGTCGCCGGATTGCCGCTGGGCCTGGGCGGTGCGTGTCGTCGTGCTGAGACTGCCGGTTGTCTGGACCGGCGTGGTGGTGAAGCCGGGTACGTAGCAGGAGAGGGATTGTGGAAAGGCCTTGGCGCTTCCCCGTGTGAGGCGGGCGCCCAGGACGCGAGGTGGGCTGTCCAGCAGCAGTTGGCGGGGGACCGTGGCCGCTGCCATCCGTTCGAAGGCCGGTACGACCTCGGCGACGGTGTCGTCGTCGAAGAGCAGGAGGGCGACGGTCCCCTCATGGCCGGCGCCGTCGATGCGTTGGTTGCGGTGGACCGTGAGGTCGCTGGCGAGTGCTGCAATCTTGCTGCCGAACCGGCGGCTGACGGGGAGTTGGGCGGCGTGCGGCAGCGGGAACGACGAGGGCTGTGCGGCATCCGGTGCGTCGGCGAAGATGCGCTGGTTGAACTAGCTGACGGGCCTCATGCATCGCGGTCGGAATCTGGCTGACAGTGAGGTGCAGCATCGGATGCTCCGCTTCCCCCTCGGTGATCAGTAACACCAAGGACAGGTCGGCGCCGGGTCGGGCGGAGGGCCTTCGAGGAAGCGGCGAACGGCCGGACGGCTCCGGAGCAGGCTTGTGGCTCCATGGGTTCGCGCGGGCGGCGCGGTGACGCTCATCAGTCCCGTCGGGTGACGAAACGGGCTCGACGGCAGGCATGGGGAGATCTGCGGATTGGTGCCTGCCGGCGGGGGCTGTGTGGGGTAGCACTGGGCCCTATGCCTGTTCTCGGCGCTGCAATCCCGCGAGCTGTGCCGCCGCGTCCTCCGCGCCCTGGATGCCGCCGTGGACCGGCAAGCCATGGTCGACAAGCCGACGCCAGCACCTCCGCCACCCGCTCCGCACCGAGGTCCCGCTTGACCAGCGCCAGGAGCGGCCGGCATCGGTCACCTACGGACCGCATCGACAGCACGAGGCCGGCCCTACCCGCTCGACCGGCGCCGCCTGTGCGCGTTCGGCACCGGCGACCACCGCGGACCGAAGCCTCTCGGAGGCTTCGTCGGCGAGGGCCTCCGGCAGTGCGGCACGACCGGGGAAGTGGCCGAACTTTGTGCGCCGCACGACACCCGCAGCGCGAGCCGGCTCCTCCGACGTCACATCCGGGTGGGGCCCGAGGTCCCGACGGGCCGTGACCAGGATGCACGCTCGGTTCGCCTGGAATCGTGGCCCAACGGTTCACGGACGACTGGCGCGGACACGGAGACCTCGATGGATCAATGCTGAGATGACGGCTCCGCCCGGACAGGGAGCGCACGCATTCTCGCTCGGAGGCGCATCACGCTGCCGAACGGCCTTCTCAGGCGCCCACACCGCCGCGCCGCTGCTCAGCCTGCGGGCGCGGAGGACCGTTCCAATGCGAAGCGCTGATCCGGATCGTCGGCCTCCTCGCCCCAGAGGCGACGTATCTGGCGAAGTCGATAGGGGAGGTGAATCGCCCAGCCGCTCCGCGACCTCAGGGACGCCGGCACGGGGGGGCCGATACCGAGATCGTGTGCCGCTCCTGCCTGATGGCCTCACCAAGGCCATCAGGCAGAGGCCTCGCTCCCGAACATCCCGGCGACGCCCGGCCCAGTGAACTGCTGCTCCGACGTGAACCGCGCGATGTCCGGGTCTTGCCACGGCACGGGAACCTCACGGGGAGCCGGGCGGCTTGCCACCGATCAGCAGTGCGGTCTGCGTCTCGACGTAGCGGTCATGATCGGCGTCGGACCGACGGCTGAGCAGACTGCCCGCCCAGCCGAGGAAGAACCCGACGGGGACGGTTACCAGCGCGATGTTCTGCAGCGGAAACCAGTGGAAGTCCCGGTGGGGGAAGAGGGCTAGGGGGCCACCGGAGACAGCAGGGCCGAATGCTTCGAGGACAACGCAGCAGGCCAGTGATCCGTAGAGCGTCCACAGAAGTCCGGTTCTGGTGAGGCCCTTCCAGAAGAGGCTGTACACCAGTGCGGGGAGAATCACTGAAGCGGTCAGTGCGGCGGCGAACAAACTCAGGGCCACGATGCTCCAGTGGTGCAGCACAACAGCCAGGTACACGCTGACCAGGCCGAAAGTCATCACCGCTGCACGCGCCACGTTCAGTTCGCTCCGTTCACCACCGCCACCTCGACTGCACACCCGGGCGTACAGGTCGTGCGCCAGCGACGCGGAGGCGGCCATGGTGAGCCCGGCGACGGTGCCGAGGACGGTGACGAACGCGGCGCAGGCGACCATGGTGAACAACAGCCCGGTGCCGCTTCCGGCAAGGGCATTGGCGAGCAGGAACAGCGCTGTGTTTCCCTGCGGGTCGTGCGAGGCGATGACCGCGGCGCCCAACGTCGCCGTCGCGCTCAGCCCGGTGAGAACCATGGCGCCATAAAACAGCGTGATCATGACGACGGCGGCAGTGGAGGCCCGTCTGGCCGACGTCCCGTTACGGGAAGCGCTCACCCTCAAGAGGATGTGCGGAAACACGGCGGACCCCAGGACGATGGTGACGCACAGCGAGACCAGATCCAGTCGGCCCGTCATCGTGTCCCCATACAGCAGGCCGGGGGCATAGAAGGATTGCGCCCTGCCGCTGTGTCCGGCGGCGGTCTCCAACAGGATGCCCAGATCCCAGTGGAAACGGCTGAGGGCGGCCCAGCTCACCGCCACAACCGTGCCGAAGACGACGATCACCTTGACGATCTCGATCATGCTGCTCCCCCGCATCCCGCCGAACGCGGCGAAGGAGACGATCAACGCTCCGATGAGAGCCGTGCAGACCTCGGCTGCACCGGGTCTGTTCAACCCGAGGACGTATGCCGTCACATCACCTGCCACCGTGAGCTGTACGACCATCACCGGCATGCATACGGCCAACGTGATCACGGTGCCCGCGACCCTGGTCGCCGTGCCGGTCACACGGCTTTCCAGGATGGCACCGAGGGTGAAACGCCCGGTGTTGCGCAGGGGTTCGGCCAGCAGAAGAAGCACGCCGAGTGAGGCGATGGCGCTGATGGCGACGAACATGCCGTCGTAGCCCGCGAGGGAAACGGCGCCGACAGCGCTGAGCAGCGCGGTGGTGAAGATGAAGTCGCCGGACAGAGCCAGAGCGTTTTTCGTCACGGACAGGGACCGGTTGGCGGTGAAGAAGTCGGCGACCGTGTCGTTGTCCATACCCGCGACCAGGCAGAGCAGGAATGAGACGATGACGACCAGCAGAAATGCCATCAAGGGTGCGAACAGGCCGGAATCGCCGGCCGCGAGGATTGCGCCGGACGTCATGATCTCCCCCAGAGAGCCGACTCGGACGCCGCTGCCCGGCCACGCAGTTCCTCGGCCCTCGGATCGCAGTGGACGCGACAGGCGCGCTCGTACCACAGGGCCGCGACCACCAGGGTCAGCGCAGCGGTGCCGAGCACCAGCATTCCGAGGGTGAACGGGCCGAACACAGGGGCGGCTAGGCGGATCCCAGGGATCAGGTCCAGCAGGAGGGGAACGCCGACAGCGGACAGGTTGAGCACGAGCAGGCGGACCCTGAGCTTCCCCGAGGTCCGTCGCAGGTGCTGCAGAGCAAGGTGGTCAGTGGCTGCTTGCGGTGGTCTGGAACCGGGCGGACGGTCGTGGATGTACATGATGCGCGCTCTCTGGATGGAGGGAGGTGGAACTTCCGGGCTGTCCGGGCCTCTGAGCGCAGCGTTCGACGCTCCGAGGCAGGCGTGGTACTCGATCAGGGAGGGCTTGTCCCCAGGGGCTGGGTTGATCGGCCGGGTGCGCCGTGGAAGAGAACCCCGGCGATTACCGCGCCCCGTGGCTCCCTTACGCCGCGACGCTCATCGCCGCCGTCAGGTGACGGCGGCAAAGACGTGGCGGCCAAGGCCCGTAGCGCGGCGACCGGCTTGCGCAGTCCGTAGGCGACGCCGTCGACGTTCCGTCGGCATGGCTCCAGGTCAGCAGTGCGCGTCCGTCGGGCACACTGCCCTGCACTGTGGTCGGTTCACCGAGGAGCGGCAGACGGCCGACGATCTTGACGGTGAGATCAGCGACCTCGGTCCAGAAGTAGTCGTCCTGCGCTGATCCCGGCGGAGGAAGACCGAGTGCCGAGGCCGCCGCGGTCCTGCCCTGGGCGACGGCGTTGGACCAGAAGGGCGCACGCCGGTCGGGCTGTGTGCCTTGCCACGGAGGTAGGTGACGTCGCCGACGGCGAACACGCCGGGTGCGGTGGTGGCGCAGGCACCGTCAATGCCGACGCCGAGGCGGTCGGCGAGGCCGGTCCCCGTCAGCCAGCCGACGCACGGTACTTCTCCGGCACAGGTGACCACGAGGTCCGCGGTGAGTTCGGTGCCGTCCGGGAGCGCCGCGCCGCCCACGGGGTCGCCGGTCAGGGTGGCGAAGCCGGTGGCCTGTACGAAGCGGATGCCGTGTGAGACGGCACGTGCGGTGATCTCGGCGGACAGGTGGTCGCCGAGGATGCGTTCCAGCGGCCGGTCGGCGTCCACGACGGTGACCGGGATGCCACGGGCCGCGCAGGCGCTGGCCACCTCCATGCCGAGGAAGCCGGCGCCGACCACGATCGCCGACTCGGCGTCCGCCAGGCGGGTGCGAAGCAGGCGGGCGTCGTCCAGGGTGCGCAGGACGAGTTCGCCCCGCTGCCGGGGGGCGGCGAGCCGGCGGGCGTCCGCGCCGGTGGCGACGATCAGCGCGTCGTAGCCGACCTGGCGGCCGTCGGCGGTCGTGACGGTACGTCGGCGGGTGTCGGCGGCGACGGCGGGCGAGCGGATGATGTCGGCGTCGAGGCCGTCGCGGGCCAGGCCCAGGGGCTGGTCCGCTGCCGGGCCCTTCAGGACCACCTTGGAATGGGGCAGGCGAGAGTACGCGCCGTGCTCCTCGGCGCCGATGAGCGTGACCGGTCCGGTGTGGCCAGTGCGCAGGTGGCGGGCGGCGGTGGTGCCGGCGAGTGACTCGCCGACGATGAGCACCGAGCGCGGTGCGCTCACGACAGGACTCGCAGGACGGCGACCGGGCAGGCGTTGAGGGCCGCGCGGGCGGCGAGCTGATGCTCGTCGGGGACTTCGGTGCCCTCGAAGCGGTAGGTGAGTTCGGCGTCATCGTCCAGGCTGAAGACGTCAGGGGCCTGGTCGGCGCACAGGCCGTGGCCTTCGCAGCGTGGATAGTCGACGGAGATCTTCATGGTGCTGTCCTCAGCTGTCCTGGAACGGGCGAGCGGCGGGGTTCAGGCGCGGATGAGTTCGAGTGGCAGGCGCTCGAGGCGGTGGATGACGTTGTTCAGGGCCCACTCGGGTGGGCCGGTCACCTCGATGCGGTCGACGCGTTCGACCAGGGCGCGCAGGATCGCGGAGGTCTCCAGGCTGGCCAGGCCCTGGCCGGCCCAGCCGCTGGGTGCCCTGTCCGAAGCCGAGTTGGCGGGCGGCGTCGCGGCGGATGCCGAAGGTGTCCGGGTCGTCCCACTCGAGCGGGTCGCGGTTGGCGGAGCCGTACAGGACCAGCACCCGGGAGCCCTTGGGGAGGGGGGTGCCCGCGAGTTCCGTGTCCTGGGCGGCGGTCCTGGAGAAGGCCCGGATCGGGGATTCGTAGCGGACGACCTCGTTGACCGCTTTCGGGACATGGTCCGGGTCCGCCTTCAGCATGCGCCACTGTTCGGGGTGAACGGCGAACAAGTACAGGGCACTTGAGATGGCGCTGATGGTGGTGTCCAGGGAGAGCGCCAGGTAGTCGATCATCATGGTGGCGCACTCCGCGGGCATGATCCGGCCCTCGTCGGCGGCGCGGAGCAGGTCGTGGCCCATGCTGCCCTCCAACACGGACCGGTCGCGCACGGACACCGCGCGCGTAGCGCAACATGCCGAGGGACGCGGGAAGTGTGCGTACCGCCTGGCAGTTGAGCGGGCCCAGCGCGTCGAAGGTGGCACCGGCCCAGCGCAGCAGGTGCTCACGGCCCTGCTGGGGCCAGCCGACCAGGTCGGGGACGACGGACATCGGCAGGGCCGTGGCGACCTCGACGGCATCCGCCGTCCGGCGGGCGACGGCGGCGGCGACCACGGCGGCGGCCTGCTGGTCGACGGTGTCCTTCATCGTGCGCAGCGCCCTGGGGGTGAGGCGGTGCGCGAGGAGGGAGCGGCGGCGGGCGTGGTCGTCGCCGTCACTGAACAGGGTGGTGCCCTGGCCCACACGGTTGGCGACGGGGTTCAGGGCGACGCCGTCCGAGGAGCCGAAGGTCTCGTCGTCCAGCAGCACCTGCTTGCATTCGGCGTAGCGCGGCAGGGCGTGGACCTTGTGCTTGCTCAGCCAGACCACGGGGCCGAGTTCACGGAGCGCGGCGTAGTGCGGATACGTGTCGCGAATGGCCGACGCCGAGTACAGGTCGGGGTGGTAAACGGGAATCTCCTTACGCATGGGCAGGAAGAGCCCTCCTGAGTGAACCGTGCGAGAGCGAGGGGGCATGACGGTGCATGTGGGGCGGGCTGGTCTGTGGACAGCCGTTAAGAGCGCAGCCTCGGTGAGTTCCCGCTCCTCGTCCCGTTGCACAGACGGGCGCCGTCAGCGCTACAACGCCGTAATGACGAAATAATCAAGCGTGATGAATTGCGCCGTCAAGGGTTACGGCAGAGGAAACGATGAACTCATCAGATCTGCGGGAGCTCCCCTTGCATGCCGCGGCCAGTGGCTGGTCACGCAGCTCACCCCACCAGGCGCCGACTAAAGGACGGAAGCCGGCTCCGAGTGCTCGGCGTGGTGCTCCTCGACCAGCTCGGCCCAGACCGTCTTGCCGTGCCGGACGTGGCGCGTTCCCCAACGCTCGGCGAGCTGGGCGACGAGGAGCAGGCCGCGTCCGCCCTCGTCGGAGGCGCGGGCCCGGCGCAGGTGGGGGGTGGTGCTGCCGGCGTCGGACACCTCGCACAAGAGGGAGCGGTCACGGATGAGGCGCAGGCGGATGGGTGGCCGGCCGTAGCGGATGGCGTTGGTGACCAGTTCGCTGACCACCAGCTCGGTGATGAAGTCGAGGTCCTGCAGTCCCCAGGTGGACAGCTGCCGGACAGCGCTCGAACGGGCCCGGGCGACGGCTGCCGGGGCGGCGTCCACGTCCCAGGCTGCGACTTGGTGGTCCCCGAGGGCGCGGGTGTGGGCGAGCAGCAGGGCGGCGTCGTCGTGGGGTCGGCCTGTGGGCAGCAGGGCTTGGAGCACGGTGTCGCAGGCGGCCTCCAGGGAGGCGGAGGGTTGTGCGAGGGCGCGGCGCAGGAGGGTGAGGCCCGCCTCGATATCACGGTCGCGGGCTTCGACCAGGCCGTCGGTGTAGAGGGCGAGCAGGCTGCCTTCGGGTAGGTCGACCTCCGCCGCTTCGAACGGCAGTCCGCCCAGGCCCAGCGGGGGGCCGGGCGGCAGATCCAGGAGTTCGACGGTTCCGTCGGCGCTCACCACGACGGGCAGCACGTGCCCCGCGCGGGCCAGGGAGCAGCGGCCGTCGACGGGGTCGTAGACGGCGTACAGGCAGGTGGCGCCGACGTCTCCGGCCGTTTCCGTGTCCGGGTCGGCCGAGGCTTCGGCGGAAAGCCGGATGACGACGTCGTCCAGGTGTGTCAGCAGCTCCTCCGGAGGCAGGTCGATGTCAGCGAGGGTGCGCACAGCGGTCCGCAGGCGCCCCATCGTGGCGGCGGCGTGGATGCCGTGGCCGACCACGTCGCCCACGACCAGGGCGACCCGGCCTCCGGACAGCGGGATGACGTCGTACCAGTCACCGCCCACACCGGTCTGGGCACTGGCGGGCAGGTAACGGCAGGCGACATCGACAGCGGACTGCTCCGCCGTGCGCCGTGGCAGCAGACTGCGCTGGAGAGTGAGGGCTGTGGCCCGGGCGTGTGTGTAGCGGCGGGCGTTGTCGATGGCCACGGCCGCCCTGGCCGCGATCTCCTGGGCAAGGAGCAGATCCTCGTCATCGAAGGGAACCGGGTTGCGGTGACGGCAGAACCGCGCGACGCCAAGAGTGGCGTCGCGGGCGCTCAGCGGCACCACGAGTGTCGAGCGGGCAGGGTGGGCGCCGACGGCGTCGGCCGGATCCGGCGGCGTCGCCGTGTGCCGGGAGGGCCGGCCGGTGGTCAGGGCGCGAGCCGTGACCGATCCGTCCGGGCAGGTGTGAACCGCCCCCAACTCGACCGTCGACTCGGGGCCGCCTTGCGCCGACGACGCCTGGGCGACCCGGTGCAGTACGAGGGGGCCGGGCACCGAAGTGCTGTGCTCGTGGACCACGGAGTCGAGCAGGTCGACGGTGACCACGTCGGCGAAGTGGCCGAGGGCGAGGTCCGCCAGCTCCTGGGCGGTGCGGGCGATGTCCAGGGTGGTCCCGATGCGCAGGCCGGCCTCGTTCACCAAGGACAGCCGCCACTGCAGTCGCCGGTCCCGCTCCTCCTGGAACGCCGTGACACCCTGCTCGGACGCGTCGTCCACGTATCCGTTCGCCATCGCGAGCAGGAGGCGCGATGCCGCGCTGATCAACTCCGCATCCTTCGTCAGCCCCGGCATTTCAGCGAGCAGTCTGTCCAGGATGACGCCCTGACCGAGCCGGAAGGCCCGCAACAGAACGGTGACCGGCGTGCCATGCCAGGCCAGCCGACGCGCGCGTTCCAGCTCGGCGGCCGGCGGATCCATCTCGCTCGGCTCGATGCCGTATTCGAGGCCGGCCAGCACCCCTACGACATGCTCGGCGACGTTTTCGGACGTCATGCGGACGAGATCCGGGTTGCTCCACAGTTCGGGAACCTCACGCCGCAGGCACCGCACCACATCGGCGATCACCTCGTCCGCAACCGACCCGAGGTCGCCGGCGACACGGGACACAAGGCTGGCGGCCGTGTACTCCACACTGTCGACGGTACGCCGTACAAGAGGCCCGTGAGTTGTCGGGCATCGATACCGTTTCCTGCTCGATGCGGCGCGCACCCGGGCCGTCAGCCGGTCGCGATCGCCGTCCCGGCGTACGCGCCTGCCGTCAGGGCCAGGACGGCGGCGGGCAGGGCCTGCACGGGCGGGTCGCCGTGGCGCAGGTGAACCACCGCGGCTGCCACCATGAGGACAGCCAGCCCGGCAGCGGCGGCCACCCCGAGCGGGGCCGACGCCAGGCCGAGCAACAGCCCGGCGGCTCCCGCGACTTCCAGGGTGCCGATGACGCGGTAGAGGCCCGGCGACATGCCCAGGTGCGCAGCTGCCTGCCGCATGAACGGCACCGCGGCGATCTTCGCCAGCCCCAGTGGAAACAAGACCAGGGACAGCGCGACGGCGAGGGTGCTGTGTGCGGTTGTCATGACGATCGGTCCCTGCGTTCGGCGCCCAGGCGGGCGTAGTAGGCGATGAGTTCGGGGGCATCCACGGAGGCCAGGTTGACGACCTGCTCGACCGGGGCGCCCTGGATCACGGTCACGGGACACGGCTCGGTGATCGTGCACAGCCGCTCCGACAGCACCTTGAACCGCAACGGCGTACGCCTGGGCAGCGCCGACATCCACGACGTCGTCGAACGCCTCCCCGAGGTCACCGAGGCCCTAGTCATCGGCGCAGAGGAACCCGACGGCGGCTACTGGATGCCGCTGTTCGTCGTCCTCGCCGCCGGGGGGACCCTGGACGACCCGCTCCGCGAGAAGATCAAGGAGGCGATCCGGACCGGGGCCTCCCCCCGTCACGTCCCCGACGACATCCTCGAAGTGCCGGGTATCCCGCACACCCACACCGGCAAGAAACGGCCGCCGCCCGGCACGTCCGCGTCCCGCACGTCGGCAGGTGGAGCGCGCCAGCCGGTCCAGGTCGGTCCGCTCCGCCGCGCGGTACGCCGGGCCGATGAAACGGGACGTACGCCCGCACCGGATCACCATGCAAGGCGTACCGGCGAAGGTGCCCCGCAGCCACAGCGCACTCTCCGTGCACGCGGCGACCTGGAAGCCGAAGCCCGGGCGAAGACCTCGGCCCGCTCCAGATCCGGCTTCTCGAACTCCAGCCAGGCCGAGTCCGCCACCTTGATCACGGGATTCCGGGAGCGGCCGGGATGCTCCCCGCAGAGCGCCCTGTTCGCCGTACAGGTCCTGGTGGGCCGTCCTGACATCGGGCTCGTGGACGCGGGTTTCAGACATGGCGCCTCCGAGCAACAACACCGCAATGAGGAAAGCATCAGATTTGACAGGCTCGTCATCAACGTGTTCGCCGCAGGAAATGATGAACTCATCAGAGCTGCTGTCGTCATCGCCCGGGCAGGTAGACTCTGTGCATGTCTACGTCTGCTCCGCCCAGCAACCGGTTCGAACGGCGCCGCGCCGAGACCCGTCGCGCGCTCATCCGTGCCGCCCGCCAGATACTCGCCGAGGCAGGGGACGCCGGTGCCAGCATCCAGGCGATCGCCGAGCGCGCCGACGTCGGCTTCGGCTCCTTCTACAACCACTTCCAGTCGAAGACCGAGCTGTTCGACGCGGCGGTGGTGGACGCTCTCGAGGAGTTCGGCCAGAGCACCGATGAACGCCTGGCAGGCATCGACGACCCGGCCGAGCTCGTCGCGGCGGGCTTCCGGCTCAGCGCCCGTATGGCCGACTCCCACCCCGAGCTGATGCAGGTCCTGCGCCGCCGCGGCCTCGGACACATCCACTCGGACAACGGTCTGTCCCGGCGGGCCCTGCGTGACCTCGGGGTCGGCGTGGCCTCCGGCCGCTTCACCGCCGTCGATCCGGCGGTCGCCCTGACCGCACTCGGCGGAACCCTGCTGTCCCTGGTGGAGCTGAGATTCGCCCGCTCCGACCTGGACGGCGACGAGGCCGCGGTGAACCTCGCCGAGATGGTTCTGCGCATGCTGGGCCTCCTACCGGACGACGCCCACGAGGTCGCCCGGCGCCCCCTCCCCGACCCCGCCTCACCGGCCCCTCCCACGCGGGTAGCGACGAACTCGGCAGGAGAGTGAGCGATCGGCCGGTGAAGCCGGCGCCGATCGCGTCCCCCGGCGGGGCGTGACGGCGCACAGGCGCAGCCCCTCGGGAAGGTTCCGCTCGGGCTTCGAACTCATCCTGGTCTCGGCGGACATCGAGGTCATCGCGACCGCGAGCGGGTGCGACGCCGTGGAGACCGTCCGTCGGGAGCGGCCCGATGTGTTGCTGCTGAATGTCTGGATGCCGGACGTCGACAGGCTCACCCTCCTGCGCGAGCTGCGGGCGAGGCCGGATCCGCCGGTGGTGGCGATGCTGACGACGTTCGACGCCGACGCGTACATCCTGACCGCACTGCACTGCGGCGCTGCCGGTTTCCTGCTCAATGACACCGAGCCGGAGCGGCTCGCCCAGCCGGTGCGCACCCTGGCCGCGCGCGGTGTGGCGCTCTCCCCCCAAGGCGTCGCGGACCTTGCTGCACAGTCACCCCGGGACGGGCCCAGCCGTCGATGAGGAGGCCGCCCGGGTCCGGCTGCTCACCGCGCGGGAGCGTGATGTGCACGAGGAGCAATCCCTGGCCAATCGCGTTGACTGGCTCGGCCGCTTCCCACTCTTTGCGCGACAGACGCGTGCGCCGGGCGGCCTCCCGGGCCTTCCACATTCGCGGACACCGCAGTGGCGCAACTGGAGTACGCACGGGTTCCTGAGTGGGGACCAGGGGCACGATCGGGTGAAGTCAGCAGGTAGGAGACCCATGTTCGAGCCGTCCCTCAGGGGTGTGAGATTCCCGCAATCACTCGCAGATTCTGCGAGTGGCACTCGTAATCTGCGGGTTCATGGGGGAATCCGAAACCCGTTCCCTGCCCCCTGGACGTGATGCGGTGGGTCTGGCGGAGGTCTCCTCTCTCCATACCTACCGGAACCGTTCGGGGCAGCAGGATGAGCGGTCGTACTTCTTCGACACACTCGCGGAGTACCAGTGGGCGCGGGATGCGGCGGGGTTGATGCCGTCGTCGATTGACCAGCTGGTCAAGCCGGTGATCGAGCTGTGCGAGCACTACGACGTCGTGCCGTGGCAGCTCACGCCGGCCGCGTTGGACCGTTACTTCGCGGGTCCGGGCAAGCGTGCCCGGTCGACGGTCCTTGCGAAGATCAGCAAGATCGATGCGTACTTCGCGTTCCTGGAGCAGCGGTACGCCGGGGAGATCCATCGGCTGTTCGGGGCGGTCGTGGAGTCGCCGGTTGACCCGTTCAACCGGCCCCGTCATCGTGGCGACTTCGGGTTGCGGGTGCCTCCTTCGCCGCGGGCGATGCGGGAGTTCTTCACGGCGTGGCGGAGTGCTTTGCCGCAGGCCCGTAAGGAGGCGGTGGCGTGCCGGGACTATGTGATGGCGAAGATCGCCTACGTGTCCGGGGTGCGGGCTGCGGAGCTGTGCGGGGTGGCGCTTGGTGACGTGCACTGGGAGTCGGGCCGGTGGGGCCGGTTCGTGGTCCAGGGCAAGGGAGCCCGCGGGTCCGGTCCGAGGCCGCGGGAGGCATTCCTGTTCGAGGAGGGCCGCGAGCTGCTGTGGTGGTACGTGGAGGAGGTCCGCGGCCTGTTCCAGGATGACCCGGAGCATCCGGCGGCGCCGCTGTTTCCCTCCGAGCGGCTACCGAAGCCGGTGGCGGCGCTGAACCTTCCGATCGCGCCGGCGATCGTCCCGGCGACGTTCCGGCGGGCGTTGAAGTCGGCGTCGCGGCTGTATCTGCCGGGTCCGGTGCCGGAGTTGTTCCCGCATCTGCTGCGCCACGCGTGCGCCACCCACAACTACGAGCGCGGCATGACGTTGTGGGAGGTGCAGCGGATGCTCGGACATATCTGGACGACTACGACGGTCAATTACCTGGCAACGGCCCAGGCCGATCCTGAGCAGGCGGACCGCTGGCGGCAGTCGGCGGCGCGGGCCGGGCAGCGGCTGGTCGCGGATAGGGGGAGTTTGCGGTGAAGTGGAATCTGCGCTGGGCAGCGGCCAAGCGCGACATCTGGCGGCCGGTCGACCTACAGGCGGCGTTCGCGAAGGTGGGGTTCACGCCGTCGCTGAGCAAGGTCGCCGCTCTGTGGGGCGGCACTCCGGTGACGGTGCGGCTGGAGGACCTGGACAAGATCTGTGCGGCGCTGGGGTGCACGGTGGCCGACCTGATGGAGGCCGAGCCGGTGGCTGCCGCCGGGGGCCAGGAGGAGCAGGAGCGGGCGGTTGGCGGCGAGGCGGGGCCGGTGCGGCCGGTGCCGCGCCGGGACGGCCCGCGCCGGCTGCGGCCGCCGAACTGACGGTGGGGGCTGCGGTGGTGGTGCGGCAGTGTGGGCTCTGCCTGGACTGGGGCGTGTCGCGTCTGTGGGAAGGGCTGTGCTGGAGCTGTCGTGGCTGGCTGGAGAACCGGGGGACAGCGCGGTGTCCGCGGTGCTGCCGGGTCGGGGCTGTGGACAGTGACGGACTGTGCCGTCCGTGCGTGATCGCGGTGCGGGAAGAGACCCGGGCAGGTATCGATGCCGTCTTCCCGGGGCCGACCCAGCTGCACGTCTTCGTGCTGGGTCTGGGGCAGCAGGGTGCACGGAACCTGCCGCGTCCCCGAGGTGCTGCTGCTCCCTATCTGGGGCCGCGTGAGGTGCGGCAGCTGGTCGACGACCCGAGGATCTGTCCGGCGGTGATGCGCGGGCAACTGATGTTGTTTCCGGTCCGGCGGCGCCTGGAGCGGAGCGATGCCCGGCGGATCAGTGGCCGTACGTGGCCGGAGGAGGAGGTCCTGCAGGCGCTCGCCGGGCAGCGGGCGGCGAATGCGGGGCTGTCCGGGACGTGGCCGAAGATGGTGCTGCGGCTGATCAGGTGTGCGCTGGCAATCCGGGATGCCGAGGGGGAGGAACTGATCGCGCAGGAGATGCTCGATCAGGTGCAGTTGCCGTTGAAAGCTGCCGCCGCTGAACTGCTGGCGCAGGCAGGGATGTTGAGGCCGCGCACGACCCCGCCCTCGGCGGCTTGGCCGGTGCGGTCCTGCGCGGACTGTGCGTGCTGGGGCGTTACGGCAACCCGGTGCCGTGGGTGTCGCGAATGGCGGAACAACCGTGAGCGCTACCGGGTGGACCGATGTCCGAGATGCCGGCGGGACGATCTGCCGGTGCACGCGGAGGAGGGCTTGTGCCGCGCCTGCCTGGCCTACGTGCGCGAAGTCGGCGCTGAGTCGGCGGCGGTGCCCTTCACGCAACTCGCCTTCGCCGGACCGCTCGCGCACCAGCTCAATCGGCGGGCCGGGGAGCTGGGCTTCGTCGTGCACAACCGGTCCGGCCCAGCCTCTCGTTCACGCGCCCGGCCCCGCACGACGCCCTCCCCGGAGGGACAGACGGTGGCTATGCCGGTAGGCCCGGGGCAGCTTTATCTGTTCTCGATGCCGCGGACCTGGCAGCGCAAGCAGCGCGCCCGCGTCATCGCGCTGCCACCGTTGTCTCCACTGCCGGCTCCGGCGCAGGAGCTGTTGGATACCTTCACTTCCGCCTACCCGCGGTCCTGGCTCGCCGACAAACGCAACGTGCCGGGCGGTGCGGCCGTGGTCTTGCATACTCTGCTGGCCCGGCTGGGGCCGCACGTGCCGATCCCCGAGCGGGACGTACGTTCCCTGGCCGGGACCGTTGCGGCCGGCACCGCTGCCACGCGCCGCGTGATCTCCTTCCTCCTCGCACACGCGCTGCTGGAGGCGGACGAACTCTCCGAGACACCCGCACAGCTGCTCACCGCATTCAGCACCAAGCACCCTCACACGTACCGGACTTGAGCCAGGAACGGCGCGACCGGTACGACGCGAAGGCCCTGCACACGCGGATCGCTCAGCTTCCCGCTCCGATGGCCGACCAGCTGAGCGCCTGGGTGCGGGTGCTGCGCGGTCGCGGCCGCTACGGGCACGCCCCGGCCGGCTTCCGGCGCATCCGTCACTATCTGCGCATCGCCTGGCCGACCCTGACCGCGTGGACGGGGGCCGGGTTGGACCTGCAACAGGTCACCGCCGATCACATCACGAGCGAACTCGCCCGCCATCAGGGCAACGTGGCCCGCGGGCTGCTCAGCGTGCTGCGCAGCATTTTCCGGGCCCTGAAGCAGGAGCGGCTGATCTTCCTCAACCCCACGGCCGGGCTGCAGTTGCCTGCTGGAGTACACCTGCCGCGGCCCTTGTCCGGCGATCGACTGGCCGGAGCCCTGGACCGGCTGGATGGTCCCGCCGCGCGCCTCATCGTCGCCCTGGTCGCCATCCACGCCGTGCGTGCCGTGGAGGTCGCCCGGCTCGACCTGGCCGACCCCGACCTCGCCCGCCGAACACTGGCGGTGCGCCGGGGTGAAGGCATCCACCTCGTCTACCTCGACGACCTGAGCACCGACCTGGTGGCCGACTGGCTGCGCGAGCGCCGCCGCCGCTGGCCCCAGGCCACCAACCCGCACCTGCTCATCACCTCCCAGACCTACCGGCACCCGGCCTCTCCTCAGATCAGCTACTGCGCGATACGGGCCGCGTTCGACCAGATCGGGCTGCTGCCACGGCAGGTATGGGCCGACCTCATCCTGGACGAGGCCCGGGAGACCGCCGACCCGGTCCACCTCGTCCGCCTCTTCGGCATCCACCCCGGCATCGCCGTGAAGTACGTACACGCCGCGCACCCGGACAAGGCCCTGCCCCGGATCCGCTAACCGGGCGACACCGTCCAACCCCACGGCGTGCGGTGGAAGACGTCCACCATGCCTTCGACTTGGTCCCTGCCGGATCATGCGGCGGAGCCCAACTGGGACGGCTACCGGGCACTCGTGGGCCGGCGGGCCGACGGCGTGTGCTGATCCGCTCCCGCGTCGGCGGTGACGTGACCGGTGCCTTCCCAGATCGTTGCCGCCGACCTGCCCGCCGACACCGCGCTCGATGGAGAGCTCATCCGATTACCTGGCAGCGCGACGGGCCGCCCCGTAGGGCTAGGCAGTTGAACAGAGCAGTGTTCCGAGTCTGCGCTACTGGGGGATGGTGAGCAGGATGCGGCCGTGGCCACCGCCAGCGTCGACGTGGCCGTGGGCCTTGGCGATGTCGTCCAACGGGTGACGGTCGCCGACGGCGACGGTGAGGGCGCCGACGGCGGCGGCGGAGGTGAGGTCGCGGGCGGCCTGGCGTTTGGCCTCGGCGGGGAAGTCGTCGCTGCCGAGCAGCCGCAGAGTGACGTTGTTGAACAGCAGCGGCCAGAAGGGGATCTCGGTGCGGTCCGTGCGGGTGGCGTAGGCGGCGATGACGGCGTTGTTGGCGGCGACGGCGTTGTCGAGATCGGCGTTGTCGGACAGCGCGACCTCGATGATCCGGTCGACGCCCCGTGGCGCGTACGAGCGGATGGCCGCGGCGGGGTCGCCGGTATCCAGGGCGACGACGTGGGAGACGACGGCCGGGTCGACGCGGTCGAGGTCCGCGGTGCGGCGGACGGTCGCGATCACAGTCGCGCCGGCCCAATGGGCGAGCTGGGCGGCCAGGGAGCCGACGCCGCCGAGAACTCCGTGGACCAGGACCAGTCGGCCGTCGACCGGGCCGTCGGCGAAGACGGTGCGGTGGGCGGTGATGCCGGGGATGCCGAGGCTCGCGCCCAGATCGTCACTGAGGTGGTCGGGCAGAGGTACGGCTTGGTGGTCGGGTACGACGGTGTACTGAGCAGCTGTGCCGAAGGGGCGGTAGGACTGGGCGCCGTATACCCAGACCCGCTGTCCGACGCGGCGGGCGTCGACTTGGGCGCCCACAGCGTCGATGACTCCGGCGGCGTCGCTGTGCGGGATCACTCGCGGGAAGGGCATGGACGAGCCGAGCCAGCCGCGCCGTTTCTTGGTGTCGCCGGGGTTGATGCCCGAGACGGTGACGCGGACGCGGACCTCGCCGGGGCCGGGGGCGGGATCAGGGAGTTCACCGACATGCAGGACATCGGCGGCGGGGCCCTGGTCGTCGTACCAGGAAGCAAGCATGGGGGTACCTCCGTGGACAGTCAGCCCGCGGGAGCGGCGGGCGCATGCGGATCGCTGTCGGTGCCCGTGGTGTCGGATGCGGGCGGTTCCTCGCCGAGGGTCTCGCGCAGCCAGGTCCGTTCGGCGCGGCTGGTGGCGCGGGCGGTGAGCAGCATGCCCCGCCGGTAGGGGTCGGCGATCTCCTCGGCACGCAGGGGCCGCTCGTTGTCGTAGAAGAAGCTCGCCGGTTCTTCCAGGAACTCCAGCCGCCTGCGCAGCACCGCATGCTGTTCGGCCACGTCGGGCAGGTGGGAGAGGAAGGCCAGGACAACGTAGAACCGGGTGAAGTCGGTGATCTCGTGGTCGGCGGGCTTGCGCAGACGCTGAAGCATCTTAGCCCGCCCGGCCGCGGTCGGGCTAAGCACGTACCGGGCCGCCCCCGCGGCCGGGTCTGAGCGCCGCTCGATCAAGCCCGCCCTGGTCAGGCGATTGATCGCCGGATACAGGCTGCCGTCACTGACCGGCCGCGTATAACCGGTCAGCTGTGAGATACGGCGGCGCAGCTCGTGTCCGGGCAGGGGTCCCTCGGCGAGGAAGCCGAGTATCGCGAGTTCCAGCATGAGTCCATCTTCGCACGCGAACATCGAATCGATGTGAACATCGATTCGATGTTACGCTCGCCGGTACCCGCCCAAACGTCTCCGGAGAGGCACAGCAAGATGCCATCGCAGTCCACCGAGTCAGTGATGAACCGTTTCGTCGAGTTCATCAACACGGGCAACGAGGATCTCGCCCGCGAGGTCATTTCTCCGGACGCGGTGTTCCACGCGCCAAGCCACCCGGAACCACTGCGGGGGCCCGATGGGTACTTGGAAGTCATCGGGATGATGCGCAGCGCCTTCCCCGACGTCCAGTGGACGCTGGAGGAGACGGTCACCGAAGGCGACACCGTGGCCGCGCGGTTCACCATGCGGGGAACCCACGACGGTGAATTCTTCGGGATCCCGGCGAGCGGCAACAAGATCTCGGTGCAGGCCATGAACTTCTACTACCTGGCCGACGGCCGGATCGTCGGTGAACGGGGCCAGCCCGATCTCCTCGGGGTGATGCAGCAGATCGGTGCCGTACCGGTGCCGTGAACCTCGTAGCGCCGGGTGAGCCTTCCGCCGCGCAGGACTGCCGCTGCTGGGAAGGGGCCGTACCGCGCGGTGGCAGAGGGCGACAGCCCGCACCGGAGCGCGGGCGGCCGGCGCGGGTTCACCGCAAGAGGCCGGTCTTCTTCTTGCTCCGGCGTCTTCGCGCCGACAGCGCCCGTTCAGCGAGAGCTCTACACCTTGTCACCGTTGACGTGACCGAGTCGGGTACGGAACTGCTCGCTCTACGGCGAATACTGCAACCCTCGAATACAGACAGGAAGACGACGTAGAACGGGACGACTGCGGCGACATCGGCGAGGCTGTCGCCGAGCTTGGGGACCCTGGAGGCGACCACCACCAGCACAGTGGCGGCCATCAGCGGCACCGTCGTGGTGATCGTCGCGTCGGAGACCTTCTGCCCGGCCGGACGGCGCGCGCTCGACGGGTAGCAGCCCGGCATCCTCGTAGAAGCGCAGCATCCTGGCCGGAACGCCGGAGTTCTCGGCGAACTGCGGCATGTCGTCACACCATCGACGCCACACCTTCAACCCGACTCGAAGGTCAACCCGCATCGGGACAGCCACCAGTCCCTCACCGGCGTACGGGTTCGCACTCGAACTGCTCCAGGATTCCGCGAACCCGCGCGCTTCGGCGTTCGACGTCCTGGCCCATCCTGCGGCGGGCTTTCCTGACCTGCGCCCGCGTCCGTACCTGGAGCGCCGCCAGGTCCTCCTGGACGTGCTCGCCGACGCCGGTCCGTCGATCGCGGCGGTGTGGTCGACCACCGACCTGGACGAGGCCCTGCTCTGGTACGCGGCGCTCGAAGGAACAGGCGTGAAGGGATCGTGGCGAAGCCGCTGCGAGGGGCCTATAAGGCGGGCCGGGTCTGGGCGAAGATCAGGCACGCGGACACAGTCGACGCGGCCGTGGTCGCGTTCACCGGCACCGCCCTGCACCCGAAGGCGCTCGCTGTGCGCCTGCCCGACGGACGGGTGGCGCTGTCCCAACGGCTGACCACGGCCCTGTCCTCGGTCGTGGCCCCGCGCTTGGTCCCCCAGGCCCGGCGGGCGTTCACGAAGGCCGGCGACTCCTACACGCCCGCCGGGGGGGCGGTGCCGGGGTGGAGGTCGTGGCGGGCACGACCCGGCACGCGGTCGTCACTGTGATGCGGCTGCGCTGACCGGCGCGGCGTCGGCCGACGCAGCGGTCAGGTCGGTGGGCTGACGCAGGTCTAGGTAGCAGCTCAGCCGTACACCGGGCTTGCCCGCGTCCCGGGTCGTGTGCTCCGCTTTCGCCGTCGCCCACCGGTCGGCGAGCAGCTGCTGGAAGGGCAGGGCGGTGGCGTCGTCGGCGCCCGCAACGTCGACGACGACCAGGCTCGGCTCACTCACGTGCACCTCGTTGATCGGGTTCATGTATGGCACTACGCCCGGGCGCCCGGGGAGAGTTCCGCCGCTGCGGCGTCTTCACCCGACCGAGCGGCAGGCTGTCAGGGGCTGTCGCCGCCCCGGTCCCAGCAGGCTGGGCCGCCGGGGCGCGGGTCGTAGAGCGCCCGGCCGCCGGAACCGAACCGCCCGAGCTCCGTGAGGAGGGAGACACCGTCGTCGATCTCCTCCGGCCTCCAGCCGGTGATGTCGAGCAGCAGTCCGTCCAGCGGCCCGCCCACCAGTTCGGCGTAGCTGCGTCCCGGCTTCGGGCCCCGGCGGGTGATCGTCGGCGCACTGGCCATGCTCACCGCCCTCGCCGGCAGCAGGCCCCTACTGCGCAAGGTGACAGCGGGCCCGGCACGAGCGGCGGACGGACGCCGTACCGACGGTCGAACCGCCCCTCGACACGGACCCGACGTCATGCCCGCAGGCGTCGGTGGCCCGGGCGTTCGGCGCGCACTCGGGCTCACCGAGCGCGCCGACGACCCCCAGTCCGCGACAGAGCAGCGGACGCGTGACCGACTACTAGAGCACCGGCACGTTCCGCCGCCAGCCTGTCCGCCAGTCCCCTCACTCGGCACTCCTTTCGCCGGAGTCCATTTTGGCGTGTCGGGGCCGGATGGTTTCATCGCTCCAATGTTTGTCCCAGCAAGGTGAGGATCTGAGCATCAGTAAGGCGTGAACCGTCCCACATCGACGTGAGACGGGTGATCTTCTGCTGGGAATCCAGCTCGAATGACACGATCCCGTGCGTGGGTGTCCCGTTGGGACGCATCCACTCGAAGCCGCCGCCCTGATCACTGCCGACCGTATGCCGGATCGCGCCTGATCGGTACGGCACCGATGTCGACGCCCGGTCGAGGTACCCGGTGATCGACTGCCGACCCACGAGCTCGATCCGCAGCGTCAGATCCTCGAACACCGCATCCTCGGCGAACAGGCCGGCGACTTCGCCTGCGATCAGCTTCGCCGCCACCTCCCCGATGATCGGCGCGGACTGGCTCGGAACGACATCCTCGCCGAAAGTGTGCGGGAACTGGTCATCGGGCACCCGCAGCTGGTTGGTTCCCTCCACGGTGGCATGCCTGCCGTCCCAGTAGTCGACCTGCCGAACCACCTTTCCGTCGTAGAAGTCCACAGCGGCCATGATCCGCAACTCGTGACCGCTGGCGTGTCGGTGAACAGCACGATCGCACTGTGCTTGTCTCCGATCAGCCGGGTCGGGTAAGAGCGCGCCGACGCGGGCCAGGCCGACATGAACTGCTCGAACGCCGTGCGCAGACTCTCCCAGGACGGGCTGTACCAGCCCAGGGTGGCGTCGGTGTAGTACATCGGCCGGCGAGCGAAATGCGCCATCGTCCGGTCCACGGAGTGCGCTGACTTGTCCCGGAACAGGCTTGTCACTTGGTTGACCAGACGCTGCGTGGCATGACTCGCGTCCAGGACCGGGTCCGGACGCGTGCTCGCACTCGCCGCGGCTGGCACCGCACTCAGTGTCGCGGTCGCCGCCAACCCACCCAGCACAACCCGCCGTGTCACAGCACTCACGAAAACCTCCATAGTTGAAGCTTCAAGCAAGCAGAGCATGTCGCCTTGACTTAGGAGTCTCAGAGCGACGACTGTCGCACTGAGGAAATCATCATCTTTGACGGAATGCTCCGTCAGCCGACAGAGAAGCACGCGAGCTGATCGGCGTCCTGTTCAAGGTCCCGGCCGTGTTCGACACCGAGATGCGCAACCGGCTGGGCTTTGCCCACTTCGAACGCCTCGCTCTCACGCCTGTCACACGTGATCAGCAGGCTCGAACGTGCTGGCTAGTCACCCGAACCGCCAACCCCTACAACGGCCAGATCACCAACGCGACCCTGACCGACGCCGTTTGCGACACCGTCGTGCACGCGACCCCGATCCATCTCAGGGAATCAAGCCTCCATCTGACCCGGAGCGCTTCATCTTTGGCGTCTGTTGTACTTGTTGACCGAGGGTGCGCTCGGCGGCACGGACTGGTCGCTGTGCTTCGGTCCCGGACGGAGGTGGCGAGGGCCAGTGGGCAACGTGGGCGGATGGATTCGTGAGCTCGCGCCGCGCGGCCAGAATGTGTTGTCCCGGTCGGTGCTGCCCTCGGCCCAGGTCAACCGGCTAGTCGACCGGGTCGGCGCGGGTCCGGTGGCCTGGGCCATCGAACTTGCCCAGGGCATGACTGATCACGTGACCACACAGATCCCGCAGCTCGGCGTGGACGGCCTCGTGCAGGAACTGCGGAAGGGATGCGAGGCCGTCGCGTTGAGCATCGTGGCTGCGCTGGCCGAGAATACCGAGGTCACGCCGGAGCCTCCGGCGGAAGCGCTCACGGGCGCTGTGGAGGCTGTGGGACGGGGAGCCGGTATCGAACACCTGCTGCAAAGCATCCAGCTCGCTCATGCCTACGCCGTCAGGGAGCTCCTTGCCGAGGCCGAACGACACCTGCCTGCCTCCGACCGGTTCGCGGCGGCGGGGCATGTCTCAGAGGTGCTGTTCGCGATCGTCAACCAGCTGTCCGCCGAGATGACTCGCGAGTTCTCCCAGGCGCACGCCGCCTGGGTGACCAGTTCGGCCGCCGTGCGCATGGAGCTGGTGCAGGATGTCCTCGACGGAAAGCCGGTCGCTGCCGATCATGCGCACCGCGTCCTGGGCTACGACCTCACCCGCCGGCACACCGCATTGGTGGTGTGGGCTGACGACCTCGAACAGGCCGATCCCGGCCGGTTGGCAGGGTGCGCCGAGCAGCTGCTGCGGGCGGGCGGAGCGACAGGCACCTTGATCCTGCCTGTCGGCCGGCAACGGGTGTGGGCGTGGGGGTCCAGCGTCCACGGTGCCTCGGCGGGACCGCCGACATCGACGGGCACGCCCCTGTCCGGGATCCGGGTAGCGGTCGGGCTGCCCGAGTCCGGCGTCGAGGGGTTCGCGTCCAGTCACGGTCAGGCCCTCGATGCCGTCCGGGTCGGGATGCTGTCCCGCACCGACCGGTGGCTGTTCGACTACGCCGAGCTCGACCTGATCGCCATGCTCAGCACGCATCTCGATGAGGCGCGCCGGTTCGTGTGCGTGCGGGCGCAGGTGGTGTCGTGCTCGCGCCCGGAACGGACCGGGGAGACCCAGATTCGCCAGCCGTCCGGAGCGGCGATGACCTGCACGTTCCCGCCGGGTTGCTGTGTTTCCCGGACCACCACAGGTCCGCGCCGTCGGGGCCGGCGGCGGCCACGCGGTCGGTGCGGATGGCCGTGCCGTCCAGGTTGAGGTGTGGTGTACCCGGCCGCCGCCGCGCGCTCCAGCGCGGTGGACAGGTCGGGTGCGTGGTCGGCGAGCACGGTCAGCCCCTCGTGCGGGTAGCGGTACGCGGTCGGGGCCGATATGCCTTTGTCCCCGGCGAGTTGGACCAGGCGCGTGCCGTCGATGAACCAGGACAGCACCAGCACCGCCTGCTTGAACGGGCCCAATGGCCGGGTGCCCTTGCGGGTGCCGAGTCGCTCGCGGTGTTCGCCGAGCGGCTTCGCGAGGTGCTGGGCGGTGGCCCTGCTGACATCGAGCACGGCGGTGTAGGTGATACTCGTCCACACGTGAAGCCGTGCGCGAGGGCCGGCGGAGCAGCGGGCAATCGTGCAGCGTCCCAGCCGGTGGCCGGGAGCGGGTGAGAACGGCTGGCGGCTCGGCGGTCCACAGCGCATGCCGGGACATGTGCAAACCGAGGAGGCCGGCACAGCGAGCCAGCGCCTGGGAAAGCACTCCCGGAACCACACCGCATCGACGTGAGCCGAAGCCTTCCGCCGTATGTGCGGCCGGGTCGGCGTTCGCCGACCGGCGACAGGGAACCCGCGAAGCCGATCTGGGCGCTCGGCACGGCGACGATGATCTCGGCACCGGCGCCCTGGGTTGCCCGGAGACCGCCGGGGGCGGGGCCCTGCAGCGCGCCGCCCCGAGGGATGCCCGCCGCGTACTGGGCTCCGACTGCCTACGGGCCGCGCTCGCGCAGCGCAGAAACGAGCCGTACGGAGGGCCGGTAGCGCTGCTGCGTGTGCGCTGTTCGACGTCATCACTTCGCCCGGGGACGCTGCCGAGGGGCGGCCAGAGGGAAGTCAGTTCCTGGGGGCGGGCAGGGGACGCCAGGCAACCTCGTGCGCCTCCTCAAGGGGAACGCCGAGCATGCGCAGGGTTATCTCGGCCAGGTTCGAGGCCGCTTCCTCGCCGTCGAGGTCGGGCCGGGAAAACCGCAGCTCCACCAGGGACAGTAGGGCTCCGCCTGTTCCAGACAGAGCGTAGATCGGGTCGATGGGGGCAAACCGGCCTGCCTCGATCCCACGTTGCACGTCGCGGCGGACGCTCGGGGCGAGGCCGCGATCGGAATGGATCTGGGACAGTCCGCGGTGTCGCAGGATACACATGAGCTCGGGGTGCGAGTCGGCCATACGAGCCACGAGGCGAAACCCCCCTGCCATCAGCTCGGCCGGGTCCTCCGTCCCTGCGAGCTGCTCGTCAATGACCTGGCCGAACTCCTTCAGTGCGTCCGCCACCGCAGCGTCGAACAGCTCCGCCTTCGACTCGAAGTGGTTGTAGAAGGAGCCCAAGCCGACATCTGCCCGATCGGCGATGGCCTGGATGCTGGCGCTGGCGTCACCGGCTTCGGCCAGGAGCTCCCGGGCGGCACAGATGAGCGCCCTGCGCGTCTCGGCACGGCGCCGCTCGAAACGATTACTGGGGCGTACCGAGGACATGCAGCGAGTCTAGCAACAGGAACGATGACTTCCACGTTCTTGATGATCGCATCAGAATTAACGCCTCTGAACTATTGACGACGAGTTCAGCAATGTTGATGATTTCTTCATTAAGGCAGCGTTGCTAGGAGGACGCCATGTCCCAAACCCGTGCCGACGAGATCGGCGGCAGGGATCTCAAGACGGCTCACCAGGACCTCCACAGTGAGCAGGGCGCCGTGCGCGGCGAGCATCCGGGGCGGTCCCGGAATCCTGTGATCAAGGTGGTGGACCTGGCCTGGCTGGAGTTCGAGAAGCCGGACCTGAGTCGGGCCGAGACCTTCGCCCGTGACTTCGGCTTCCAGATCGCCGCCCGCACGGAGCGGGAGCTGTGGCTGCGCGGGACCTTCTCCGGCCCGCCCTGCATGGTCATCCGCAAGGGGCGCGCCTCCCGCTTCATCGGCCCCGCCTTCCGCGCGGCCGAGCGGACCGACCTGGACCGGCTGGCCGGCGCGACCGGCACCTCAGTGCGGGAGTCGGACGTACCCGGAGGAGGTGCGGCGGTCGGCCTGCTCGACCCCTCCGGCCTGCCGGTGCGGGTGGTGCACGGCGGCGAGACGCTGCCCGCCCTGCCCGAACAGAAGCCGCTGCTTTTGAACTTCGGCACCGAGCACGGCCGCAGGAACGCCACGCAGCGCCCGCCGCGCGAGCCCTCCCGTATCCAGCGGCTGGGACATCTGGTCCTGGAGACGAGGGTGTTCGCACGCGCCCTGGACTGGTACCTGGACACCCTCGGCATGATCGTGTCCGACTTCCTGTTCCTGGACGGGCAGCGCGAACGGGGTCCGACCATGGCGTTCCTGCGCTGCGACCAGGGCAGCCTCGCGGTGGACCACCACACGCTGGCGATGCATCTCGGTCCCGGCACCGGCTACGTGCACTCCGCCTACCAGGTCACCGACCTGGACTCGATCGCAGCCGGCGGTGAGTACCTCAAGGAGCGCGGCTACCAGCGCAGCTGGGGCATCGGTCGGCACATCCAGGGCAGTCAGCTCTTCGACTACTGGCGCGATCCCGACCACTTCATGCTGGAGCACTTCGCCGACGGCGACCTGTTCTCCTGCGACGTCGAGCCCGGCTGGGCACCCATGTCCGCGAGCGGTCTGGCGCAGTGGGGGCCGCCGGCCACCCGTGACTTCCTCGGGGTGAATCCGTCCCCGGCCAAGGTCCGCGAGGTGCTGCGCGCGCTGCGCGGTGACAACGAACTCGACCCGGCGCGGCTGCTGGGCCTGATGAAAGCGATGAACTCATGAGCACCAACGTCCTGCGTACTGCCGACGGCTGGTGGGTGGTGCGCGGCCAGCGCGCTGTCCGCGTCGACAGCAAGGCCGTCACCACAGCCGAGTTGCTGGCCGACCGCGCCGCGATCCGGGAGGCGGCCGCCTCCGGCGAGGTCGGCACGGCGGTGACCGACCTGGCACCGCTGTCTCCGGTCACCGCTCCGTGCCGGGTTGTCGCACAGATGGTCAACTACCGCAGCCATGCTCGGGATTCTGGTTTCACCGGCGACATCCCGCCCACCTTCTTCCGCAAGGCCTCCGGGTCCATCAGCGGTCCGCAGGACACCGTCGTCCGGCCCTCCCACGTCAAGTTCCTCGACTACGAGATCGAACTCGGCCTGGTCATGGGCGCACCGCTCCCGGTAGGCACGGTGGTTGAGGAACGAGACCTGTCGTCGTACGTCGCCGGGCTGGTCGTCACCAACGACGTCAGCGCCCGTGACGTGCAGCTGACCAAGACGCAGTTCTACGAGAGCAAGTCGTATCCGACCTTCACTCCCACCGGCCCGTACCTGGCCCTGTTGGAGGAGGAGGACTTCGCCCGTCTGCTGGACCTGCGGCTGAAGCTGAGTGTCAATGGCGACCTGCGGCAGGACCGGACCCTGGCCGACATGATCGTCCGCCCGGCGCAGGCGCTCACCCTGCTGGCCCGCTTCCAGACCCTGGATCCGGGCGACGTGCTGCTGACCGGCACGCCCGGCGGCACCGCTCTGAAGGCCCCGCCGAAGGCCGTCGAGAAGATCGGTGCGCTGCTGCCTCCCGCGGTGAAGTGGAAGGCGTTCTTCAAGAGCCAGGCGAAGAACCCGCACTACCTGAGCCCGGGTGACGTGATCACGGCGACGATCGCGACCCCTGACGGCCGTATCGACCTCGGCGAGCAGCGCACGCCCGTCGCGGGCGCGAACTAATACCCGAGGTGAGCCGCACATGACCGTCGATGAAGCCGCACGTGTGCCCGTCGTGATCGTCGGGGCCGGGCCGGTGGGTGTAACCGCCGCCCTTCTCCTGGCCCGGCATGGGATCCCCAGTGTCGTCCTGGAACGCCACCGGGACATCTATCCGCTCCCGCGCGCCGTCGCAGGCGACGACGAGATCCACCGGATCCTTCAGGCCGCGGGCGTCGGCGAGGAGTTCACCGCGATCTCCCGTCCGGCGGGTGGGCTGCGGCTGCTGGATGCCCGGCACCGGGTGATGGCCGAGTTCCGGCGCTCCCAGCAAGGGCACCATGGCTATGCGCAGTCCAGCATGTTCGACCAGCCCGAGCTGGAACGCGTGCTGCGCGACGCCCTGGCGAAGCGCCCGGAGTGCGAACTGCGGGGCGGCGTCGAGGTCACCGGCGTCGGCCCGGAGACCGCGGGCCCGGTCCGGGTCACCTACCGGGACGACGACGGCGAGCACCATCTGTGGGCCGACGCTGTCCTCGGCTGCGACGGCGCCAACAGCCTCTCCCGCGAGGCGATCGGCGCTGTCTGGGAGGACCTTCACTTCGAGGAACGCTGGACCGTCATCGACGCCGAGACGACGGGCCCCGTTCGTTGCTGGGAGGGCGTCGACCAGGTCTGCGACCCGGAGCGGCCGGGGACCTTCATGCGGGTGAACGAGACACGCTACCGCTGGGAGTTCCGGCTCCGGGACGGGCAGGAGACGGTCCGCGAGCTGATCGCCCCATGGGTGCCGCCCTCGTACGACGGTGACTTCGAGGTCGTCCGCGAGACGCAGTACACCTTCCGGGCACGCCTCGCCGACCGCTGGAGCAGGGGACGGGTCTTCCTCCTCGGCGACGCCGCCCACCTCACCCCGCCGTTCATCGGACAGGGACTGTGCTCGGGCCTGCGGGACGCCTACAACCTCACCTGGAAACTCGCCCGCGTCCTCCGACAGGGCGCCGACGAACGGCTGTTGGGCACCTACGAGAGCGAACGCAGGCCGCACGCACGCCATGTCATACGGCTCGCGGTCATCATGGGCTGGGCCATGACCGGCGGCCAGGACGGCGCCGCCGCGATTCGCCGCCGGGCGCTGGCCGCCGCCTGCCGCATACCCGGCCTGACCGAACGGGCCGGCCGCGACCTCAGCCCGCCCCTCACCGCCGGACCGCTCGTGCGGCGCGGTATCCGCCGACGCCTGGCGGGCACGCACTGCCCACAACCCTGGGTTAGCGGCGACGGACGGCGCACCCGTCTCGACGAGCTGCTCGGCGACTCCTTCACCATCCTGACCACGGCCGTTCCCTCGCCGTCCCTGACCGCGCTCGCCCAAGGCCTCGGCATCAGGACGGTCTCCGTGGCCGACCTCGGCGACGACGGCACCCTGGCCGCCTGGCTGCGCGGCGGACGCGCGGACGCGGTCCTGCTGCGCCCCGACCGTGTCGTCCTGGACGTCGTCCCGACCGGTGGCCGTGACTTCACAGCCACCGCGGCCTGGGCGTCCCTTCTGCACACCACGCGCAGCCCCAACCCTTCCCCTCGGACCGCCGAGCAGAGCCTGCTGAGGAGCGCCGCACGATGACCAGGCCGTACCCGGACCCCTTCACGACGCCCGATCCGCAGGCCGTCGCCGACAGCCGCATCATGGACTTCGCCCGTCACGTCGGGGTGGACGGCACCGACTACGCCGCCCTGCACCGGTGGTCGGTCACCGACCTGGAGGGCTTCTGGGGCGCGGTGTGGGAGTACTTCGACATCGACGCGGACACCCCGTACGAGCAGGTGCTGGCCGAGGAACGCATGCCCGGCGCCCGCTGGTTCACCGGCGCCACCCTCAACTACGCCCACCACGCCCTGCGCAACCTCACCGACGACCGGCCCGCGATCATCGCACTGGACGAGAACGGCTCCGGTTACCAGCTGACCGGCGAACGCCTGCGCCGCCTGGTCGCATCCGTCGCCGCGACCTTCCGCGACCTCGGCGTCGGCCAGGGCGACCGGGTCGTCGGATACCTCCCCAACACCCCGCACGCCATCGTCGCGTTCCTCGCCGCGGCCAGCCTGGGCGCCGTGTGGTCGGTGTGCGGGCAGGACTACGCTCCCAAGGCCGCAGCCGACCGGTTCGCCCAGCTCGAACCCACCGTCCTGATCGCCGCCGACGGCTACCTCTTCAACGGCACCACCCACGACCGCCGCGACGCCACCCTCGAACTCGCCGGATCCCTGCCGACCTTGAAGGCCACCGTGCTGGTCGACCACGTCGGCCTGCCCTGGCCGTCGCAGACCTACCCGTCCCTGGTCGTCCCCTGGGAAGACGCCTCGACCCGTACCGAGGAGCTCGCCTGCCAGCCGGTGCCGTTCGACCACCCCCTGTGGGTCGTCTTCTCCTCCGGCACCACCGGTCTGCCCAAGGGCATCGTCCACGGCCACGGCGGGGTCCTGCTCGAACACCTCAAAACCCTCGCCCTGCACTCCGACCTCGGCCCCGGCGACCGTCTGCTCTGGTACACCACCACCCACTGGATGATGTGGAACCTGGTCGCCTCCACTCTGCTGACCGGCGCCACCACCTGTACCTACGACGGCAGCCCCGCCCCCTCTACCCGCCCGGACGTCCTGTGGGAGCTGGCGGCCCGTCATCGGGTCAGCGTCTTCGGCACCAGCCCCCAATACCTGCTGGGCATGGCCAAGTTCGGCATCGACCCCTCCGCGCACGACCTGTCATCGGTACGCGGCATCGGCTGCACCGGCTCCACGCTGCCGGCCTCCGCCTACCCCTGGACCCGCGACCACGTAGGCCCACGCGTCCAGCTGGCCTCCACCAGCGGCGGTACGGACGTCGTCTCCGGCTTCGCCGGCAGCGCGCCCAACACCGCGGTCTGGCCCGGGGAACTGTCCGCCCCCTACCTGGGTGTCGCGCTGGCCGCCTACGACGAGGAGGGCCTCCCCGTCGTAGGCCGGGTCGGCGAGCTCGTGATCACCCGCCCGATGCCGTCCATGCCGCTGTACTTCTGGAACGACCCCGACGGAAGCCGCTACCGCGACGCCTACTTCTCGACGTATCCCGGTGCGTGGCGGCACGGCGACTGGATCACCGTCACCCCCCACGGGTCGGTGATCGTCCACGGCCGCTCCGACTCCACCCTCAACCGCAACGGCGTCCGCCTCGGCAGCGCCGATATTTATGACGTCGTCGAACGCCTCCCGGAGATCACCGAGGCGCTGGTCATCGGCGCGGAGGAGCCCGACGGCGGTTACTGGATGCCCCTGTTCGTCGCCCTCGCTGACGGGGCCGTCCTGAACGACGCCCTCTGCGAGAAGGTCCGCGAAGCGATCCGCACCGGCGCCTCACCCCGCCACGTGCCCGACGAGATCCTCGCCGTCCCCGGCATCCCTCACACCCGCACCGGCAAAAAGCTCGAAGTCCCCGTCAAGCGCCTCCTGCAAGGCGCCCCCGTCGACCAGGTCGTCAACCCGGCCACGGTCGACATCCCCGACCTCATTGACCACTTCGCCCGCCTGGGAGCCGAACGCCACCGCCTGCTCACCCACGACACGGCCATGGACGCTCCCCGGAGCCAGGCATGACACCACTGACTGCGCGCCCGCCGCCCGAGCGGCCGCCAACACACACGTCACACCCGGCCGCAGTCCCTGCGCAACCCCGCTCGCTGAAACCAGCCGACGCCGGTCCCCCTTCCACGGAGACGCAGCCCCCGACAGCCGGACTTACAGGCCGCCGGAGATCCGCATCGCCGGCCGCGTCAGCACACCCCCCGCAACCATCCCGGCCCCCCAGGACAAACCATGATTCTTTCCATTGTTCTCGCCTGCCTCGTCGCCGTGCCCTTTCTGGCCATCGGTATGACCAAGGTGCTCGCCCTGAAGCCGATGCGTGAGAAGGCCGCCGAATCCGGCCACTCCGTCAGTGCCTATCGCGTCATCGGTGCCCTGGAAGTCGCAGGCGCCGCCGGGGTCGTGCTCGGGCTGGCCGTACCCCTGCTGGGCGGCCTGGCGGGTGCCGGGCTGTTGCTGCTCATGGCCGGAGCCGTGATCACCCATGTGCGCAACGGTGACGCGCGCGGTGCCACACCTGCTCTCGTGTGCGCCGCACTGGTCGCCGCCTACCTCGCAGCCCTGTTCACCGCGTGACCTTCCTCGAAGGGGGAACACGATGCCCACCCGCACGGACATCCCCGCCTACCGGCCCGACCTCTACTCGGCCGCAGCCATCCGCGACACCCATCCGCACTACGTCCGGCTGCGTGCACTCGGGCCCGTGGTCTGGTTGACCAAGCACAAGGTCTACGCTCTGCCGAGATATGAGCAGTGCAAGGCCGTTCTGCTCGACGACGACACCTTCGTTTCCGGCGAAGGCGTCGCTCTCAACCCCATCGCCAACCGCCTGGGGCAGGGCACCACCCTCTACAGCGACGGCGACGACCATGCACGTCGCCGCGCTCTCGTCGCCCACCGTCTCACCCCTCGGGCGCTGCGTTCCTTGACCGCCGCGGTGGAGGAAAAGGCGGCCGAGGTCGTCGAGGCAGCCATCGCGCGCCGGGCCGTCGACGGGGCCGAGATGGCCATGGCACTGCCACTGTCCGTCGTACCCGACCTCGTCGGCTGGCCCCAGGAGGGCCGTGAACACCTGCTGCGCTGGGCCGGCGCCGCCTTCAACGGCCTGGGTCCGTTCAACCGGCAGGCCGTGCGCACCCTTCCGTCGTCCCTCGGCATGATGCGCTACGCCCGCCGCGTCGTCCGGGAACGATCGGTTCTCGAAGGCAGCATGGGGCATGACCTGCTCTGCGCGGCCGACCAGGGCGAGCTCCTGCCGGCCGAATGCGCCACGCTGATGATCGACTACCTGTCGCCGTCGCTGGACACCACCATCAGCGCCATTGCCAGCGCCCTGCACCTGTTCGCCACCCACCCCGAACAGTGGCGGCTGCTCAAGGAGGACCCCGGACGCATCCCCAACGCGGTCAACGAGGTCGTCCGCTACGAGTCCCCGATCCGGGCCTTCACCCGCACTGCCGCCCGCGACACGACCATCGCCGGCCACGCGATCCCCAAGGGCTCCCGGGTGCTCGTCCTCTACGGCTCCGCCAACCGCGACGCGCTGGAGTGGGAGGCCCCGGACACCTTCGACATCCGCCGCGACGCCGCCCGCCAACTCGGCTTCGGACAGGGCACCCACGGCTGCGCCGGCCAAGGACTGGCCCGCCTGGAGACTTCCGCGATACTGCGCGCTCTGGTCGCACGCGTGGACCGCATCGAGCTCACCGGCACTCCTGAGTGGGCCCTCAACAACATCATTCACCGCTACGAGCGGCTCCCGCTCCAGTTCATCCCCGCCTGACACCCCGCACATCCCCGCTCAAGGACAGCCCCATGAAGATCTCCGTCGACTACGCCCGCTGCGAAGGTCACGGCCTGTGCGCCGACCAGGCCCCCGACGTCTTCTCCCTGGACGACGACGCCGAACTCACCTACCACTTCGAGGACTTGGAAGTACCCGACGAACACACGCCCGCAGCCCGTGCGGCTGTCAACGTGTGCCCGGTCGCCGCCTTGCGGGTGCAGCCATGACATCCGCCCGTTCGGTGCTCATCGTCGGTGAGTCGCTGGCCGGCACCACCGCCGCGCGGGAGCTGCGCGCACTCGGCCACAGCGGCCGCGTCACGATCATCGGCGCCGAGACACACGGGGCCTACTCGCGCCCGTCCCTGTCCAAGACAGTCCTCAAGGACCCCGCCACTGACGACACCATCAGACAAGACCTCGACGGGCTCGATGTCCGGGTCGTCCGCTCGGCCGCCACCGCGGCCCACACAGATCGCCGCACCGTGACGACCGACGATGGCCGCGAGTTCGGCTACGACGCGCTGATCATCGCCACCGGCGCAGCGGCCCGCAGGCTCGCAGCGCCCGGCCAGCGTGGCGAACTGGTGCTGCGCACGCTGGACGACGCCCGCCGGCTGCGCACCCGCCTGGAAACCGCACGCTCAGCCCTCGTGGTCGGAGCGGGCTTCCTCGGCATGGAGGTGGCCACGGCCTGCGCCGCCCGCGGCGTCCCCGTCACCGTCCTGGACGTGGACCGTCCGCTCGAGCGGATACTCGGCAGTCATCTGTCCGTCGCGATCACCGAACGTGCCGCGGCGCACGGTATCCGCTTCCTGCAGACCGCCGGCTTCGCGACGCTCGCCGGTGACCCCGTCCACGGCGTCACGCTGCCCGACGGAACCGAGCTGACCGCGGACCTCGTGGTGACCTGTGCAGGGGAGACGCCCTGCACCGACTGGCTGCCGCGCACGGGCCTGGCCGACCGTCTCGGAGTCGGCATCGACTCCGCTTGCACCACATCCGTCCCCAACGTGTTCGCCGCCGGTGACGTCACCTACCTCCGCGCCGACGGCACCCACCCCGAGCGGCGCGCACCGTTCTGGTCCAATGCTGTCGCCCAGGGCAGGCTCGCCGCCGCCTCCGCCCTCGGGCTTTCGCCGACAGGACCGGTTCAGGATGACTACTTCTGGACCGAGATCGCAGGCCTCACTCTCAAAGTCGTGGGCCCCCTACCGCTCGTCGGTGAGCCCACCACGGTGGACGGCAGGGTGACCGACGGGCGGGCCCTGCTCACCTGGCGTCACTCCGGCGGCCACTCCACCGTCGTCGCCTACGGCCTGCGCAAGCCTGTCGCCGCGCTGCGCGCACTGGCCGGCTCCGTCCCCGCGCGGTGAGGCAACCATGGCCGTTCTGCTGGACAGTGTGATTCTCTTCGAGGCGCGGCTGCGTTCAGGCGACGGAGTCCGGCCCGGTCGCGGTGGTGTCGAGGTCGGGCAGTGGTCGGCTGCAGATCTCGTGGGCTTCGGCCGCGGTGAGGCCGAGCATGTGCAGCAGGTCCTCGGTCACACGGTCCGTTGCCGCGGCGTCGTCGCGCTCGGGCTGATGGTGTAGCAGTTGAGCGAGGCCGAGGACGGCCCCGGCGACCGTGACCATGGCGAGTTCGGTGTCACCGACGGTGAAGCGGCCCGCGCGCACGGCTGCCTCGATGTCGCGGCGGGCGCGGGGAGCGAGCCCGTTCTCCGAGGTGGCGAGTTCAAGCCCGAAGTGCAGGAGGACCTTGCTGAGTTCCGGGTGTCTCCGGTGCAGGCGCCCGGTCAGCCGGAAGCCCTGCGCGAAGACCTGTGCCGGGTCGTCGAGGCCGGTTGTCAGCTCGTCCAGCAGGGCGCCGAACGTGTCGAGGGCGTTCTCGACCGCGGCCTGGTAGAGCTGCTCCTTCGTCTCGAAGTGGTTGTAGAACGTCCCCATCCCGACGTCCGCGGCCTGGGTGATCTCCAGGATCGGCACCGCGGTCTTCCCCTCCGCGATGAACGCCTGGGCCGCTCGGATCAGGGCTGCGCGGGTGCGCGCCTTGCGCTGTTCCACTCGGCTCGGAGCGTGCTCCGGCATCCGTGCTCCCGTCTCAGCTCGTCGTCGCCGCATCGTAGCCCATCGCGTCACCATTGATTAAATCGTCAGAAACTCTTGACTGACGATATGCTCGTAACTGACGATGTCGTCATCAATGTGAATGGAGGGAGTAGCCGTGGGAGATCTACACAGCGGGCACGCCGCGCTCGCGGGCGAGCACCCCGGCCGGGGCGCGAACCCGGTGATCAAGGTGCGGGACCTGGCCTGGCTGGAGTTCGAGAAGCCGGACCTGGAGCGGGCGGAGGTGTTCGCCCGGGCCCGGGTTCACCGTGCTCAGCACCAGGCACGAGCTGCACCTGCGGGGCACCGCTGACGGCGCGGTCGCTCGTCCCGACGAGCACGCCGGTGAGGTGCCCGTCGCCTATGTGACCCTCACGCCCGGCGCCACGGCGGCCGAGAACGACCTGCTCGGTTGGGCCGCCGACCGGGTACTCGAGCACGCCGCCGCGCCGAAGGCCGTCACGGTGCTATACGCACTGCCCGTGACCGCCGCTTTGACGTTCAAAGGAAACTCATGACCGTCCTGATCGTCCTGTCCGTCCTCGTGGCGGCCGTCTTCTTCCTTTTCGGTGCGGCCAAGCTGTTCGCGCTAGCGCCCATGCGGGAACGCGCTGCGCATGGCGGGTTCTCCGTCACCGCCTACCGAGGCATCGGTGCGTTGGAGATCGCCGGAGCCGCCGGGCTCCTGCTCGGCTTGGCCGTGCCGATGCTAGGCGTCCTGGCAGGTGTCGGCCTGCTCCTCCTGCTCGTCGGCGCCCTCATCACGCACGTGCGCAACCGGGACCGTGGCCGCGACCTCGTGCCGGCGCTGGTCTGCGCGGCGCTCGTCGTCGGCTACCTCGTGGCCCTCGGGGTGTCGCCGTGAAGGTGCCCGTGGTCATCGTCGGTGCGGGCCCGACCGGGCTGACCGCCGCGGCGCTGCTCGGCCGGCACGGCGTCGAGTCCCTGGTGCCTCGGTGTCGAGGCTTCCGCGCATCCTGCGATTGGCCGCGCGCACCCCTAGGTCCCGGTGGCCCGAATCACCTCCAGGACCAGCCAACAGCCCCAGCTAGCCGTGGCTAGCCGCAAACGAACCGAGGTGGATCCATGTCCCAACGCACACTGATCACCAACGCCAACCTGCTGACCTTGGCCGAGCCAGCCCCTCCCGGAGTCGGCCAGCTCCTGATCGAGGGAGGGCGCATCGCCGCAATCGGGCGCGACCTCGGTGTCACCGATGCCGAGATTGTCGACGCCGGCGGTGGCATCGTGATGCCGGGCATGGTCGATACACATCGACACACGTGGCAGTCGCTGCTGCGAGCCAGGTTGGCGGACGGGACGCTGTACGACTACATGGCCTTGGCCCGTTACGGCTACGCCCCCCACTTCACAGCGAGTGATGCTGAGCTGGGCAACTACGCCGGCGCCTTGGACGCGCTGAACGCGGGAGTGACGACGGTGGTCGACCACTCCCATCTGGTTGCCACGCCCGACCATGCCGACGCATTGCTGACGGGTCTGGAGAAGACAGGGATCAGGGCGGTCTACTGCTACGGCTTGGCCGACGTCCCGGACCCAGGCGTACCCATCGACACCGAGCGGGCCTACACCTCCCGCTGGCGACACCAGGACGCCGAGAGGTTCCGCACCGAGCGGTTGCCCG
This sequence comes from Streptomyces spongiae, assembly GCF_009377185.1. Lineage (GTDB taxonomy): Bacteria > Actinomycetota > Actinomycetes > Streptomycetales > Streptomycetaceae > Streptomyces > Streptomyces spongiae. The sequence continues at coordinate 1,126 of NZ_VJZC01000006.1, read as the reverse complement.
CCAGCGATGGGCTGATCCGATTTGGTATCAGTGGCAGCGAATTCCTCTTCGCCCCCCTGCACTACACCGTGCCCGAGGTGGAACTGGCCCGGAGCCTGGACGCGCATCGCTTCACGGTCCACGTCGCCAACGGCCCCTTCACGCGGGGCACTCGGTATGTCACCCGACTGCTGGCGAAGGGGCTCGTTGATGACCGCACACTGTTCGTGCACGGCAACGCCCTCACCAGCGGCGACCTGGCACGCATCGCAAGCGTCGGAGCGTCGATCTCGGTGGCCCCGGAGAGCGAGATGCAGATGGGCATGGGGACCTCCATCTGGCCCAGTGCACGCCATGCCGGAGTGGCCTGCGGTCTGGGAGTAGACATCGTGTCGGGAGGTTCCGGCGACCTTTTCACCCAGATGCGACTGGCCCTGGCGGCCGGGCGTATGGCGGTCAACGACAAGCTCGGCAAGCGCGGGATCATGCCCGAGAAGCTGCACCTGACGGCCGACGACGCAGTGCGCGCCGCCACGATCGACGGCGCTCGCGCGGCCGGCCTGGACCGCGAGGTGGGTACGCTGGAAGTGGGCAAGTGCGCCGACCTCATCCTTGTGCGCGCGGGCGCAACACATCTGTCGCCGGTTCTCGACCCGGTGAAGACCGTGGCCCTGCAAGCCGGAGCCGGCGACGTCGAACTGGTGATGGTCAATGGCAGAATCGTCAAGAGGGACGGGCAGCTGGTAGTCGCCGGTTCGAAGGAGCTTGGGACACGTCTACAGGTGGCTGCCGAGCGCATCCTCACGGCGGCAACCGACCAGAGTCTCGACGAGGCCTACTCCTACGTCCGAGCAGCCTTTCCCCTGGACAGGGCCTCCGCTATGGGAGCTCGGGTCGTCGGAAAGGCCCTGCAGGTCCGCAGCTTGGACGACAAAGTGTTCCGCATGATGCTGGCCCAATCAGCCAAAGCCCAGAGGCCCGCGGGAGTTCGGTGACGGAAGTAAGGTCTTCTCGGCAAAGTGATGGTTGGGTGCGTGACCATGTGCGGGTGTCGGGGCGGTGACCCGACGTCAGATATGCGCGGGGGATGCCTCGGCCGCCCCGGGGACCTCCCCACGTCCCCCACGGGGCCGGGTCAGTCTCCAGC
>NZ_VJZC01000070.1 GCF_009377185.1 Streptomyces spongiae | reverse complement strand
GCGCCCACCCGGGCGCGGCCCTCGTGCGTCCGGACACGGCGCCGGCGGGTGGAAACGACAGATGCCCCGGCCTCGGCACCGGGTAAGCCCTAAGGGACTGTAAGGACTTGGCTCCCGACATTGAGCGACCCCGTTCGCGCCGTCGACTCTGTGTGCTCCCGGGCCGCAGACAAGGGAGTTCCGATGGCCACACAGACCACCACCGAACGTGCGCGGAAGCCGCGCCGCGACGAACGCAGGGTCGTCAGCAACATCGTGCGCGGATCGATCGGCAACCTGATCGAGTGGTACGACTGGTACGCGTACACCGCGTTCAGCATCTACTTCGCCTCCGTCTTCTTCCCCTCCGGCGACCAGACCGCCCAGCTGCTGAACACCGCCGCGGTGTTCGCCGTCGGCTTCCTGATGCGGCCGATCGGCGGCTGGGTCCTGGGCCGCTACGCCGACCGCCGTGGCCGCCGCGCGGCGCTGACTCTGTCGGTGATGCTCATGGCGGCCGGTTCGCTGATCGTCGCGCTGACCCCGTCGTACGGCTCGATCGGGGTCGCCGCGCCGATACTCCTGGTCACCGCTCGGCTGCTGCAGGGCCTCTCGGTGGGGGGTGAGTACTCGACCTCCGCCACCTATATGTCCGAGGTGGCCACGCCCGGCCGCCGCGGCTACTACTCCAGCTTCCAGTACGTCACCCTCATCGCCGGACAGCTGACGGCGCTCGGCCTGCAGATCGTCCTGCAGCAGGTGCTCAGCCCCGCGCAGATGGAGTCCTGGGGCTGGCGGATCGCGTTCGTCGTCGGCGCCGCGGGCGCGGTGATCGTGCTGTGGCTGCGGCGCGGCATGGACGAGTCCGAGAGCTTCGAGCGCGCCGCGTCGGAGAGCGAGAAGGAGCAGAGCGGCCCGGCCCGCGGCAGCCTGCGGCTGCTGCTGTCCTACCCGCGCCAGTGCCTGGTCGTCGTGGGGCTGACCATGGGCGGCACGCTGTTCTTCTACACGTACACCACCTATCTGCAGAAGTTCATGGTCAACACCAGCGGCATCCCCAAGCCGACGGCGGCCTGGATCAACTTCTTCGCGCTGCTCGTGTTCGTCGTGCTCCAGCCGGTCATGGGTCTGCTCTCCGACCGGGTGGGGCGGCGTCCCATGCTGATCGCGTTCGGGGCTCTGGGCACCGTGGTGGTGGTGCCCTCGCTCACGCTGCTGTCGCACACCAGCGACCCGGTGTACGCGTTCCTGCTCATGGTGGTGCCGCTGGCCGTCAGCTCCCTGTACACCTCGATCAGCGCGGTGGTGAAGGCCGAGCTGTTCCCGACGTCGATCCGGGCGCTCGGCGTCGGCCTGCCGTACGCACTGACAGTCGCCGTGTTCGGCGGGACCGCCGAGTACGTCGCCCTCTGGTTCAAGAAGGCCGGACACGAGAACTGGTACTTCTACTACGTGACCGCCTGTGTCCTGATCTCGCTGCTCGTCTACATTCGGATGCGCGAGACATCCGACGCGTCGCCGCTGGACGAGGACGTTTCCCGGACTCGCGACTGACGAGACGGGAAGGAGGCAGCCGTGCGGGTGCTGCTGGCCGAGGACGACGACGGTGTGGCGGGCGCGCTGACCGAGGCCCTGTACGACAACGGCCACGTGCCGGCCCGGGTACGGCGCGGCGAGGACGTCCTCGCCCGTCACCGGCAGGCGGACCTGCTGCTGCTCGACCTCGGCCTGCCCGACCTGGACGGTCTGGAGGTGCTGCGCAAGCTGCGCGCGGTCAGCGCCCTGCCGGTGGTGGTACTCACCGCGCGGGGCGACGAACGGTCGGTGGTGCGCGGCCTGCGGCTGGGCGCCGACGACTACCTGGTCAAGCCGGTCCGGCTGGCCGAGCTGCTGGCCCGCATCGAGGCCGTCACCCGCCGCGTCACGACACCTGCCGCGCCGGCGGCGCGCACCGTCCGCGTCGCCGACGTCGAGGTCGACCTCGACGCCCGCCGGGTGACGGTCGGCGGTGCGGAGGTGCGGCTGACCACCAAGGAGTTCGAGGTCCTCGCCGCACTGGCGGCCCGGGCCGGCACGGCGGTCAGCCGCCAGCAGCTGATGGACGAGGTGTGGGGCGACGCCTTCCTCGCCGTGTCCCGCTCGCTCGACGTGCACCTCACCCAGGTGCGGGCCAAGCTCGGCCGCCCCGAGGTGCTGACCACCATCCGCGGCTTCGGCTACCGCTTCGGCGACTGAGCCGGTCCCTGACGGCAGGCCCTGTTCATGCGCACCCGTGTCCTCACCGTGGTCCTGGCCTTCACGGTCCTCGCCGTGGCCGGCTTCGCCGCCCCGCTGCTGGCCGTCACCGCCGCGCAGCGCACCCAGCAACTGGTCGCGGCACGCACCGCCGACCTCGACCGTTTCGCCGGGCTGGCCGAGCAGGCCGCCGAGAGCGACGACACCGGCGCGCTCAGCGCCGACGTGCGCCGCTACACCGAGCTGTACGGCGAGGCCGTCGTGGTCGTCGACGCCCGCCGCGCCCCGGTGGTGCAGACGGGGGGGCTGCGCGCCACCGACGCGGCCGTCGCGCGGCTCGTCGACGCGGCGCTGCGCAACCAGCCCGTCTCGCCCGGAGGGACGCTGCGGCCCTGGACCCGGGCCGACCGGCTGCTCGCCCGGCCCGTGGGCACCGGCACCAGGGTGTCCGGTGCCGTGGTGCTGCGGGCCTCGGTGCGGACCGCCGCGGACGACATCGCCCTGCGCTGGGCGTTCGTCCTGGCCGGCGCCGGCCTGTTCGCCGTGGCCTGTGTGCTGCTCGCCCGCCGGGCCACGCAGTGGGTCGTACGGCCGCTGCACCGCCTCGACCGCGCGGTCGGCACCCTGGCCGCCGGGCTGCCGCCCGAGCACGCGCGGGCCGGTGGCCCGCCGGAGCTGCGTCAGCTGGCCACCGGCTTCAACCGCATGGCCGACGCGGTCACCACCGCGCTGGAACAGCAGCGCCGGCTCGTCGCCGACACCTCGCACCAACTGCGCAACCCCCTGGCCGCCCTGCGGCTGCGCATCGACTCGCTCCAGCCCCACCTGCGCACCTCCGCCACCCGCACCTACACCGGAGTGACGGCCGAACTCGAACGCATGGAGCATCTCCTCGACGACCTGCTCACTCTGGCGAACGCCGAGCACCGCGCCGGTGAACTGGCCGTCACGGACGTACGGGGAGCATGCTGCGACGCGACGGCGGTCGCCGCGGCCCAGGCCCGGCTGTGGCAGCCGGTGGCCGAACAGGCCGGAGTCCACCTGGAGTTCGTCCCCGGCCCGGCCGTCCTCACGGCCTGCGCGGAGGGAGAGCTGGCTCAGGTGGCCGACATCCTCCTCGACAACGCGATCAAGTACGCGGGGAGCGGCGCGCGCGTGGAGACACGCTGCTTCACCGAGGGCCCGGACGCGGTGCTCGAAGTACAGGACAACGGCCCGGGCCTGACCACGGGCGAACTCCCCCGCGCGGGCACCCGCTTCTGGCGCTCGGAACGTAACCGCGGGGTGCGCGGCAGCGGCCTCGGCCTGGCGATCGCCGAACGGCTGGTGGCCGGTCACTCCGGACAGGTCGAGTTCACGGCGGCCGAACCGCACGGCCTGCGCGTCCGGGTCGTACTCCCGAAGGGGCACACGACATGACCGGCCCCGCCCGCCCCACGACCCGCCGTACCGTCCTGCGCGCCGCACTCGGCGCGGCGGGCACCGGCCTGTTCGCAGGCGTCGCGGCGTCCGACACACGGGCCGCCGACAGCGGCCCGCAGGGAGAGCTGCGGATCGCGACCGGCGAGACCCACGGCTTCTACGCGGCCTTCGGCCGACTGCTCGCCACCCAGGTCACGGCCGCCTACCCCCGTCTGTCCTGCAAAGTGGCGGGCAGCGAGGGAAGCGTGGACAACGTACGGCTGCTCCAGGCGCGCCGGGCCGACGTGGCGCCGGCCCTGTCGGACATCGCGTGGGCGGCGTACGGCGGCACCGCGCCGTTCGAGCGCCGCGTTCCGCTGCGTGCGATCGGCAGGGTCTACGAGAACTACGTCCAGTTGGCCGTGCGCTCCGAGGCACCCATCCACACCGTGGCCGACCTGGCGGGCCGCACCGTATCGCTGGGCGCGCCCGCGTCCGGCGGTGCCGTGCTCGGCGACCGTCTGCTGCGCGTCGCGGGCCTGACCCCCGGTACCGACGTACGGGTCCGGCATCTGCTGATGCCGCAGGCGGCCCGCGCGATGCGGGCCGGCGCGATCGACGCCCTGCTGGTCGCGGGAGGCGTCCCGCTCCCCGTGCTGTCCGGGCTCGACACCCGCCCCGGCATCCGCCTGCTCCCCCTGTCCGGCCTGCTGCCCGGGCTGCGTGCCGACCTCGGCACGGCAGGATCGGGTCTGGAGGCGGTGACGGTGCCGGCCGGGGCGTACCGAAAGACCCCCGAAGTCCCCACCATCGGCGTCGCCAATCTCCTCCTCTGCCGCCCCGACCTCCCGGTCCCCGTCGCCGCCGCCCTCACCCACGTCCTGGTCCGCCGGGCCACCCGCCTCGTCCCCGCCCCGGCCCTCGGCACCCAGTTCCTCGACGCCCGCAGCCTGATATCCACGGGCGCCGTCCCCTTGCATCCGGGGGCGATCGCCGCCTACCGCGAACTGCACGGCTAACGACGCCGCCCACCGGTATCCCAGCTCTGACCAGCAGTGCCGGGGCATTTCCGGGCCAAGGTCCAACTCAGGCACCCTCCGCATCGCCCGTGGGCTCCTCCCACCGCTACATGGAAACCTCGATCTGCCGGTTGGCATGATTCCGCGCTTCGGCCAGGAACTTGGCGAGAATCATCAGTGCGCAGCGCTCCGGCTGTTATGCCCAGTACGTCGCGACGGCGGCCGAGAACGCGTTTCCGTTGCCGCCCGGCAACAGGTACGCCGACGCGACAGCGCTGCTCATTCAGGGATTGACCGCGTACTTCCTGGTGCGCGACGGAGCTCGGCTGGTCAAGGACGATTCCATCCTGATCCTCGCCGCCGCGGGCGGGGTCGGCTCCCTCGCGGTGCAACTCGCCCGGATCATGGGAGCGGGCCAGATCATCGGCGCGGCCAGCACACCGGAGAAGCGGAACCTGGTCCTCGATCTGGGCGCGGACGCCGTCGTCGACCACACCCAGCCGCGGTGGAATGCCGAAGTGCGGCGGCCTCACCGGAAGCCGGGGGTGGACGCGGCGCTGTCAGCGGCGGCGGTGACATGTTCAGTGAGACCCTGGCCGACCTGGCACCCCGCGGGCGCGCAGCGGTGTACGTGAGCGCGAACGGAGAGCTACCGGTCGTCGACTTCGCCGCCGAGATCAGCGCAGGCCGACTCGCGATGAACCAAACCGTGGGCTTCTTCGGCCTCCACTACTACCAGGCCTACGCCCGCGCGGAACTCAGGTAGGCGCTCGACGAACTGGCCGAGCACGTCCGCGCGGAGCGGCTCCGACTCGACCTCGGCCGTCAGTTTCCTCCGTCGGCAGCAGCCGAAGCACACCGGCTCCTCGAAGGCCGCCAGAGCACGGGAAAGCTGGTGCTGCTGCCGTGGGTGAACTGACCTTCCAGCCCAGCAAGCAACCTCGCAGGGCTCCGTAAGCTGCGCGCGGAACACTTCGAGGTCTGACATGACGTCCCGGCGCCCTCACGGGCTGCCTGGACCGAAGACGAAGGTGCCCCGGCGCTGCCGACAGAGACCTTTCACACGGTTGGCGGGACGATGCCCGCGGCCACGGTGTTGCCCTCGCTGATGTAACCCTGCGGGTCCCGCAGCGGGTTGGCCGAACCGTCAGGGTCCAGGAAGGGTTTCCAGCCTCCTTCGAGGCCCAGGTCGGTGGCCTGCCGGGCGATGCGGGCACAGGCCAGCGTGTAGAAGCGCAGCGCGGCCGACCCGAGCGGCGCGTGGTGTTCGATCAGCATGGTCCGCTGCCGCACCGACACCAGCCCGGCCCGGTCGAGATGGCGACGGAGATCGCGGGTGCGCAGCAACTGCCGGGCATAACCCGGGGTGCGAGCGGCGTACCGGAAGAAGTCCGTGAACAGGAAGGGATCCGCCGGACGCACAGTGATCAGGGAGGCATCGAGATCCTTGACCGCCACAATCCCGCCCGGGCGCACCACACGGGTCAACTCCCCTAGTGCCCTCGCGAGTTCGTCGTCGTCGAGGTACTGCGTGGTGTTCGCGCACCAGGCGGCGTCGAAGGTGTCGTCCGCGTACGGCAGGTTGAGGATGTCGCCTTGCCGTACGTCGATGGCGCATCCCAGGGAGCGGTGCCGTATCCGCGCGGCGGCGAGCTCGGCGTTCTCTGCGGCGAGATCGATCGCCGACACACGGCCCGTGGGTCCGACCAGATCGGCCAGCCAGGGCAGGAAGGCACCGGTACCGCAGCCGGCGTCCAGCACATGCCAGTCGGAACGGATGCCGACCTGGTCGAGCGCCGCCCGGTAGTGCGGCGCGCAGGCCTCGAAGTGCGCGTCGACGATCGATTCGTGGGTGAAGCCCAGCCCGGTCGACGCGGTGTACCCCCAGGACGAGTGATCCCCTGTCAGCATGCGCCTTCTCCGTTCCGCTCCTCCGTGGCAGAGGCGTCGACCAGTGCCATGAGGAGCTCGGAGACGCGATCGGGAGCCTCGAGCGGCGGAAGGTGGCCGGCCGCCTCTATGGTGACCAACCGCCCTCGCGGCAGGGCCTCGGCCATGGTCGCCGCCTCGTCGCCGGCCACGAGTTCGTCCTCGTCCCCGGCCAGGACGACGGCCGGCACGTCGGCGCCGCACAGGACGGACAGCGAGTCGGGGCGGGCCGCGATGGCGCACTGGGCCCAGGCCACCGACTCGGGGGCGGCGGTCGCCGCCATCGCCGTCACCCGCTCGACCAGGTCGGGGTGGCGGGTTCTCGTGGTCGCGCCGAGCAGCAGCGGCGTGGTGTGGGCGACGAGTTGGTCGCGGCTGGCGTCGTCGAGCAGCAGGTCGGCGAACCGGATGCGTTCGGCGGCCTCCTCGGGCCGGTCGGCCCCCGCCCGGGTGGCCAGCAGAGCGAGGGCCCGGACCCGGTGGGGGTGGCGGCGCAGGAAGGCCATCGCTGCGTAGCCGCCCATCGAACATCCGGCGAGCGCCACGGAACCGATGCGGTGCCTGTCGAGCAGTGCGGCGAGGTCGTCCGCGACGGTGTCGAGCGAAGGGGGCGCCGTGCCCAGCGGGGTACGGCCGAAGCCACGCTGGTCGGGCGTGATGACGGTGTGGCCACGTGCCCGCAATGCCGCAGCCTGGGCTTGCCACATGGCTGAGTCCAGCGGAAGGGCGTGCAGCAGGACGACGGGGACGTTCTCGATCCGGGTCACCGCCCGGCGCTCCGCTCGGCGTCGGAGACGAGAGCGGCCGCCTGTGACGAGAGGTCCGTGTCGCGCAGCCAGGCGAGGTGCACCGGGGCGGGCGGCAGGTCGCGCACGGGCAAGGCTTTGATGTGCGGCGGAAGGATCGCGTCCAGCGACTGGAACGACAGGTGGACGGCTCGGCCTGCGGCGAGTGTGTCGATCATCGCCTCCACTGTCGTCATCCGGTGGACGCGGCGCATCCGTGTACCCGACGGGGTGCGGGGCGGTACGACCTTGTCCCAGACGTACGGCGGGAAGTCGCCGGGGCAGCCGAAGCAGTCGTAGCCCGCGGCCTCCTCCACCGACACCATGTCGCGGTCCGCGAGGGGATGGTTCGTGCCGACGATCAACGCGCGGTGATCGAAGGCCACGGGCCGGCTGAAGGCGATGTCCGGTTCCCGCAGACCGTACTTGACGATCATGATGTCCAGGGTGCGGTCGCGCAGCGGGCGGAACGGCTCGGCAACGTCGTACGGGACGAGTTCCACTTCGTGCGGGCCGTGGCCAGCGGAGGCAAGGACCCGGGTGGCCAGGTGCGGTGAGCCGTGGATGCCGAGGCGGACGGGACGCGTGGCGCCGGGCACAGTGGTCGGCACGGCGGTGGGGAGAGGGTCGGGCATGTTCAGGTCTCCTTGGTCAGCGCGGCGTAGGCCCGCAGTACGTGGGGGCTGTGGGCGTCGGTGTCGACGCGCAGCGCGGCGAGTGGCGCGGTCAGGCCGGACAGATGGGGAACGGAACGCAGAGTGAGCCTGTCCCCAGGCCGGATCAGCCCGTTCAGTACCGCCTCGGCAAGGAGGTGGTTCACCTGGACGAGCACGTCGGAGACGGTGACTCTCGCCGTGGCGATGTACAGGTCGCGGTGGACGGGCCGGCTGCTCGGCGCGGCGGGCCCGGCCACGTCGATGGTGACCGGCGCCCATGCGGAGAGTTCACGCGTGCCGCTGAACGTCCGGAGCAGTCGGCGCAGGGCGGTGGTGGCCTCGTTTGCGGTGGGCCCGGACCAGGCCGAGGAGGCGTCGTCGGCGATGTGGTCGAAGGGGAACCGCTCTGTGAGGTTGTCCGGCCGCCCCGCCAGAAACAGCGTGCGGGTGAAGGAGCGCCGCCAGGCCACGGCGAGGTCGGCCGGCACCGACAGCGCGAAGCGGCAGGTCTCGTGCACCCAGGTCGGCAGGTGGAAGCCGCTGATGACGGCGACGACGACGGCGCTGTCGGCCACATCGTCCGCCTCGCGGCCGGCGACGGCGGCTTTGGCGTCGCGCAGGGCCTCGGGAGTGGACAGGTCCAGCCGGGCGGCGAGTTCGGGGCGTGCCGCACGCAACCTGTCGGCGGCGACGGCGAGCAGGAGTTCGGGGCTGAGGGTCATAGGTACACCGTGGTCAGCAGGTCGCCGGCCGGGACCCGAGGGCCGCGGCCGAGCAGCGACGAGGTGAGCCGGTACGGATCGACGTGGGTATGACCTCGTCGATGCCGCTCCAGCAGAGCGGGCAGTGCGCCCGGGTCCTGTGGTTTCTCCTCGGCTCGGCTCAGCAGTCGCTCCGCGCGGGCCAGGCTCTTGCGCAGCAGGTCGTGCCGGAATGACTCCTGCTGTCCGGGCCCGAGGACGGCGATGAAGTACAGACGCACACCGAGCCGGAGCACCGCCGGGTCCTGGTCGCCCCCGAGGGAGCGCAGCAGCACCTCCACGGTGTGATCGTGCCAGCCGCCGTGCCGGGCGGAGGTGATCTTCCCGTCGATCGGCACCCTGCCAACGGGCGCCCGGTGGACCGTGGTCCCCTTGGCCGTGAGCACCCGCTCCAGGAGCTGGTAGTCGGGGTCGAGTTCACGGTCGTACAGCACCACGACCTCGTCGTAGCGGGGGGTGAGCGGCAACAGTTCGCGCAGTGCGCAGGCGAGGTAGTTCGGGCGTCCGTCCGCGGTGACGATCTGGCGCAACGGCAGGCCGAAGCGGGTCGCGTCGAGGTACACGGGGCCGCCCACGTCCCGCTGGTCCAGCCCCAGGCCGCCCGCCACGAGGTCCTCGATCATCTCCTCCAGCCCGAATCCGGGCGGTTGGCATGCCAGCAGTCCCGGGTCGTGCAGGCCGAGCCGCTCGTAGTGCCGGGTCCACAGCCGCAGCACGCGCGTGCCGGCGGGGTGCACATAGCCCGCGCGTTCGACGGCCTCGGCGTACGGGCGCACGTCCATGGCGGTGAGCGGCTTCCCCTCGGCCCGGTAGTGCACGTACAGCTCGCCGATCTCCTCCTCGGACAGGGTCTCGTAGTCGGTGTCGCCCTGGGTTCGGTCGAGGAACTCCCAGAAACCCAGCGTCTGTTCGGTCGGGTGGTACGTCGTGTGGCTGTATCGGTACGTCACGTCGGCCAGCGGTGCCGTGGCCCGGAACATCACGTCCGCCCAGAGCAGGCCCTTGAGGTGGCTGGGGGTCAGCGGCTTGGACGGGGTAACGGTGATCGGCGCCAGCAACACCCTGCGGCGCTCCCCTGCCATCACTCCACCCCCGCGTCGAGGGCCGTCAGTAGCTCCCGCCGGGTCGGTGGGTGAGGGCCCGTGAGCACGGAGCCGTCAGGGGCTCCGCGCACCCGGTCCCGGAAGGCGGCGTCGTCGAAGACCTCCGCGGGTTTGTCCAGGCCCATCAGGACGCGGGTGAGACCACGCCAGACGGTGGCGTCGGTGGCGGCGGCACGCGCCAGCTCGGGGAGGGCGGGACGGCCCGGAGCCGCGGGGGCAACTGGCTGTGGCGGGGTGCCGTCGGCCCTGGCCCGCCACAACCCGACGCGGGCCCGGCTGTCATGGACGGCCTGCTCGTACCAGGGGTGATGGATCTCGTCGGCAAGGCGCACGGCCACCTCGCTCTGGCACTCCCCCACCGCTGGATGGGAGTCGAGTGCCTCGGCAAGCCGGAAGGCGTGCTCCAGGGCCAGGGACATGCCGCGTCCATAGAGCGGGTCGGTGACGCAGGCCGCGTCCCCGACCGGGAACAGCCCGGCCACCTGCCGCCGCCCGGGACGGATCACGGAGCGCAGGATGTTGGGCGGCATGGTGATGGCCCGGACGCCGGTGAGCGGCGTCGCGGCCCGCTCGTCGGTCCACTGCGTCACGTACGGGGAGAGCCGGGCGGCGGCGGTGAAGGCCGCCGGCTCGCGCAGCACCGTGGTGGCCGGGTCGGAGGTGAGCGCGCCGAGAGTGATGGCGAAGACGGCGTTGTCGGCGGGATGCACGACGGCTGCGTAGTGGTCCCAGATGCCACCGGCCGCATTGCCGCGGTTGAGCGGTCCCGGCGGGGGGCCGTCAGGCGCGGTCAGCCGGTAGAAGCGGGTGAAGCAGCGCAGGTGCGTGGGACCGGTCAGGTCGTCGCCCACCGGCAGGCCGGCGTTGCGCAGCCAGGAGCGGGTGGCGGCCCCGCGCCCGGTGGCATCCACCACGAACCGCGCGGGCACCTGTGCGCCGGTGTCGGTCAGCACACCGCGGGCCCGTGAGCCGGACGGGTCCAGGAGCAGGCCCCGCACCGCGACGCCGTGGTCGACCGTGACCCGGGGCAGAGCCGCCACGGCCCGGTGGAGCAGCAGGTCGAGGACGGGACGGCGTACGGCGAGAGCCACCAGTTCTCCGTCGGTGGCGGCACGGTGCTCCGCGCCGGCGGGCGCCACCCGGGTGAGGTCCAGCAGCCGCGCGCCTTCCTCCAGCACCGTCTCCAGCAGGCTCGGGGCCGACCGGCGCAGCACCCGCACCCCGAGCGATGTGAGGACGTGCGAGTGGTCGCCCTGCGCGACGGTGGGACGGTGCCAGAGCTCGGCGGCCTTGCCTGCCGGGCCTTCCGGCGGCGGCGCGGAGCGCTCCAGGACCCGTACCGCGAAGCCCCGTTCGGCGAGGGCAAGGGCGGTGGCCAGACCCGCGACGCTGCCGCCCACGACCACCACGGCGGGCGCGGTCAACGGCGTCGCCCGTGGACGAAGAACACCCGGCGGACGTCCTTGACGTCACGGGCCGGGACGGGATCCGGCCAGCGGCCGAAGTCCGCACCCGGCTCCCCCGGCTGCGTGGCCTCGACGTCGAAGCCGTACTGCTCGAAGAGCGCCTCGGGCTCGTCGCTGCCGAAGCGCCAAGGACAGCCCCAGCGGGCGAAGACGTCCAGCAGCCCCCGCATGTGCGGCAGGGACAGGGCGGCGGCGTTGACCAGGTCGGCGGCGATATGACTACCGGGTGTGCAGAGGGCCGCCACGCGCTCGAGCATGCGATGCGTGTCGGGTTCGGGGATGTAGTAGAGGAGCCCTTCGAGCAGCCAGGTGGCGGGCAGCGACGGATCGTACCCCGCGTCGACGAGCCGCTTCTCCCAGTCGTCGGCGGTGAGGTCGACGGCGACGGCGCGATGGTCCACCTGCGGGGTGACGCCCCGGATGCGGTCGGCCTTGAACTCCAGTACGGCCGGCCGGTCGACCTCGAAGTAGCGGATGTGGTCGGGCCATTTCAGCCGGTAGGCCCGGGAGTCCATGCCGGACGGGGCCAGCACGATCTGGGTCATGTCCGGGTCCTGAGCGGCGGCGAGCAGGAAGTCGTCGAAGAACCGGGTGCGGATCGCGTTGTAGTCGGGGGTGCTGGGCAAGTCGCGCGGCCTGTCCGGCGGGAAGGTCGCGGCCCGTATCTCGGCCAGCAGCCCGGGGCCGGCGTCGCCGACGAACTGGGCGGCGTAGGGGTCCTCGTAGAGGCGGTCTTCACGCCGGGTCTCGGCGGCCCGAAGCGCGGCGGTGAGCAGGGCGGTCCGCTCCACCGGGTTCAGAAGGTCGGTCATGTGGGGGTTCCTTGCACTGTGTACGGTCAGGGCAACGGCGCGCCGGTCAGACGCCGCCACAGGGCGTCGTCCTGCCGGAACAGCCGGTCCTTCACCTGGGTCGGACGGATGCCGCTGCCGACGGCCGCGTGCCAGTCCCGGTGGAACGCGTCCGGATCGAGCAGCCGCACCGCGGGGGTGGAGAGCCGGTGCTCCGCGCGGGCCCGCCGGTAGTCGGCGGACTCTCCCGCCAGGGCCGCGTCCAACAGGCCCGCGAAGCGTGTGGCTTCGGCGTCCTGCCAGGGAGTGAGCGGGGCGACAGCGAAGACATAGCGGGGGGCCGCCCCGTCGGGCGCGGGTTCCACCCGGCACGCCACGTTGCCGAGTCCGAGGCCCGTGGCGGTGAGGGCACCGCGCAGCGCGCGGACGACCTGGGACTCGCGCAGCCGCTCGCCGGCCGCGTCCGAGAGGCTCGCCCGGCCCGCGTACTCCACCCGCGGCACGCCCCTCGCCATGTCGACGACCCGGACGACGTCGCCGACGGCGTACCGGTACAGCCCGCCTACATGGCTGAAGATCACGTGGTAGTCGCGCCCGGCTTCCAGTTCGTGCGGCAGCAGCGTCACGGTGTCCGGCGTGAGGCCGTCGTCGGCGTCGGCGAACTCGTACACGGCCGCCGACGTGACGAGGCTGCCCGCACTGCCGTGCCGGTCCAGCGGCACGCCGACGGGCCCTTCGGACGCGGCCACCGGCGCGGGCAGCGCCGTGACCCCGGTGCCGAACCGCTCGCGCAGGGACGGGAGATAGAGCGAGGCCACGCCTGTCGTCCAGCCGAACAGGGCCCGGATCCGCGGCCACACGTGGGCCGGGGACACGGTGCCGAAGTAGTCGGCGAGCCGTTCCAGTTCGGCCGCGCGGCGCGGGTCGGGGCTGCGGTGGGGCAGTCCGCCCAGGGTGCCGTCGCGCACCTCCTTGACGATGCGGTCCCACCACAGGGTCAACTGGTACGGAACGGCCGCGATCATCGCCGGGTTGATGCCGATGAGGCAGCGCACATCGCTCTGCACGGCCAGCCGCAGCCGCAGGTACATCTTCTCCAGGTGGTCGTCGGGCGCGACATCGACGGGAAGGGCGGCCCACGGTGCGGCGGTGCCGAGTTCGGCGGAGAGGGGTTCGCCGAACTTCTCACCGAAGTCGACCTGGCTGGCACCGACATGAGGGCGGCCGTCGGCTGCCGTGGGGGGCACGGCGAGCGGGTCGTGCTTGAGGTTGAGTACGGCGTCGGGCCGGTGTGTGACGTCGGGGAAGGTCTCGATGAGCGGCGCCCAGGCCGCGTAGTAGAACGGGAAGAAGGTGGTCCTCATGAACCGTGGGGTGACCGGGATCTTCTTGTGGGCGCCGGTGCTGCCGCTGCTGGTGAAGTACACGACCGGCCGGTCCGCCGTCAGCAGGTTCGGCTCCCCCCGCGCGGTGCGCTCGATCAGCGGCGCGTGCGCGGCGTAGTCCTGCACGGGGACTGCCTTGCGGAAGTCGTCGATGCCGCGGATGCGGGCGAAGCCGTGCCGTCTGCCGAACTCGGTCTCCGCGTTGAAGTCGAGGAAGTCGGCGAGGACGCGCCGCTGCCGGCCCTGGGAGTCCGTGAGCGCCTCGGTCAACCGAGTGCGTTCGGTGCGGACCCGCTCCCGGTACCGGTCGGCATGGCCGGCGTGCGCCCATCCGTGGTCCGCCGTCACGGGGTGAGCACCTCCAGCACAGCGTCCGCGGTCCGGGCCACGCCCGGTTGTTCCTCGATGATCGTCACCGGCACGTCCCGTACCTCTTCCAGCATCAGTTTGCGAAGGCTCTTCTGGTAGCTGTCGAAGCCCAGCCACTCGGGACGCTCGCCGAAGTGCTCCAGGGGGTTGAGCCGGACACCTTCGGCCGAGCGCCGCCAGGCGGACGCGGTGGACACGTCGAGGTAGACCACCGCGCGCGGTTGCGGGAAGGAACGCCACCAGTCGTACATGGGGTTCTGCCCGACACCGGCCAGTCGGCACTTGGCGAGGATCTTGTAGTAGTAGGAGTCCATCAGCAGCGGAACGTCCTGGTCCTGGCGCTCCACCTGGTCCCTGAGGTGGACGACGGCGGTCTGCAGGAGGCTGGCCAGGAAGTCCACGGAGTAGGACGTCCCGAGGTTCGGTAGAACATCCTCGACGACTTGGCGGCGCAGCGACCCGACGAGTTCGTGGCCGGGCCCGAGGAAGGCGTCGTCCGTGGACAGCATCCGCCACCCGGGCAGCCGGGCCGCGACCTCCGCCAGGACCGAGGACTTGCCCGCGCCGTCCGGGCCCAACAGCACGTAGAAAGGCCGGTCGGCGTAGGCGGCGGTCGCCGTGCTCCGTCCGCTGCGGGCACTCACGAGAGCGGGGAGGCGGGTATCGAGTTCTCGGAAGGGCCCGGCTCCGGAGACTCTGTGCCGGGCGGGAAGTTCTGTTTGAAGGTGAACGCGTACGGCGTGGGGCCGTGCGCCCGCAGATGCCTGACCCGTTCCTCGGCCTCGGCCGTGGTAGGGCGATGGCCGGCGGGGACCCACCACAGCGCGTACGCGGCCTCGGTCATGTGCTGGAACCACTCCCGCCGCCTGCGCACGAATTCGCGGTGCTCGCCGGAGTAGGTGAACTTCTCCAGTTCCTCGATCGACGCCCATACCGATATGTTCACGAGGGCGCCCGCACTGTCGCCCGCATCCCACTCGAATCCCGGATCGTCGTCGGTCTGTCGCCAGACGAAACCCGGCGCCGCCTCCGCCAGGGCGAACATGGGCCCCAGGTTGTCCATGAAGCCACTCATTTTCGGATCGTCCGCCGGCGCCTCCATCCTGCCGACATTCACATGTACGAGTTCGAATTCCATCCTCGTCACTCCTTCAGCGAGCTTTCCCGTGTCTTCAATTCTTGCCGAATGACGGCCGGATTATGCTGGCAACAACTTGCCAGTTGCGCGTATTGCCGTGGAACGGAAAACGATGTCGCATTCGCGATTTCGCGTCGTCGCGCACTCGGGGCCTGTTCATCAGAACAGCGCAGCCCCTTGTTCGAAGTCCAGCAGCCGCCGCTTGTGTTCCAGGCCGCCGCCGTATCCGGTGAGGCTGCCGTTCGCGCCGATGACGCGGTGGCAGGGCACGATGATGCTGATGGGGTTGCGGCCGTTGGCGAGGCCTACCGCACGGGAGGCCTTGGGGTTGCCCAGGGCTTCGGCCAGTTCGCCGTACGAGCGGGTCTCACCGTACGGGATCCTCCGCAGCTGTTCCCAGACGCCGCGTTGGAAGGGCGTGCCGTCCAGCCGCAGTTCAAGGGTGAACTCCTTCAACTCGCCCGCGAAGTAGGCCGCCAGTTGTTCCTCGGCCTCACCGAAGACGGTGTCGTTGTAAGCGCCGAAGATCTCCCGCAGTGGGCTGTGGCGCCGAACGCTCAGGTAGAGGCCGCACAGGATGCCGTCGGCGGCGGCCAAGGTGAGCGGACCGTACGGGCTGTCGACGACGGTGTGGCACCTCACTGGGTTCACTGAATGTCCTTGTTGGGGAAGTAGTTGAGCAATCCACCTGGTCGACGGCTTTTCTTTGCCGATGATTCCGGCCGGGCACAAAGGGACGATGCCGACAACAACCTGCCATTTGCGGCTGGTCACGCCCTGGACGAGCCTCGGATTTCGTGGACACGGCGCAAGGGTCGGGAGAGAGGACGGCGATGCGGAATTTCTCGATGAATGAGTGGCTGTCACTCCGCGGCGGCCCCGGCGCTCGGCAGAGCCGCCGCGGGGAGGGATCCTCGTTCGGCGACAGTCCGTCACATGAGGTCAGGTCGAGGGCTCATGCTCCGCGATCTCCTCGATGTAGGACACCCCGCGGGAAGCCTCGGGACCGAAGCGCTCCCAGTCCTCACGGAGCCGGACGCGCCCGTCGGGCAGGATCTCAGGGGTACTGACACAGCGGCCGGACACGATTTTCTCGTCCGCCAGGACCTGGCAGTAGACCAGGTCGAGGCGGCCGTCGCCGACCTGCCGGCCGACCAGGTAGCCCCGTACCACGGCGCCTCCGGAGAACTCCGCCCAGACGGTGTCGCGCTCCTGGTGGTAGCGGCCCACCGGGGCGCCGGTGCCGGTGGCCGTCTCGGCTGCGGCGGACCGGAAGGACCTGCCGTCGTAGTCGATCGCCCCGGTGACCTCCGCCGTCATGACGCCATCTGCCAGCGGGTGCTGACACTGGTGTCGCGGATGGCGAAGATCTCGCGCTCGAACAGCGAGTTGATGACCGTGGCACTGCGCACCGACAGCAGGGTCAGATTGGCGTCCGGGATGCCGTGCGTGTAGCGGGACCGGTTGAGCGCGAAGATCCGGTGGCCGTCCGGGCCCTTCCAGCGCACCGAGTAGTCGCTGTCCACGAGCATCTCCCCGGTGTCGTCCAGTTCGATCCGTTCGAGCAGCTCCGGGTCCAGCGGCGGCTCGGCCGCGCGACGGCCGGTGGCCAGCACGGCGTGCGCGGCGATGTGCTGCTCACGCCCCACAGGGGAGACGGCGTGCAGGGTGAGCCGGTCGCCGTCGGCCTCGGCCGAGACCACGTCGCGCTCCGGGTAGAGCGTCACCGGGTACTCGCCGTGGCGCAGCATCCCGTCGTAGTTGGCCTGCGAGATCGCGCGGAGCGTGCCCGGGGTGATGGCGTCCCCGGTGAGGACGTGACCGTCCACCAACCGGCGGCGTGTCTCGCGGGGCACGTCCTGCAAGAACTGGACGTACGCCGGGCGGTAGAAGTCGTTGGCCGTCGGCGAGTCGTCCATCGGCTGGAACCAGGGACGGCGGCCGAACCAGGAGATACGGGTGAAACCGCGGCCCAGCAGTTCCAGCACGGACTCCGCGCCGGTCTGCCCGCCGCCCACCACCGCGACCGGGTCCGCCGGGTCCAGCAGGGACACACGGGAGGTCAGCTCCTCCGGGAAGAAGGCCCGGTCACCCAGCACACCGACCAGGCCGGGGGGCGCGGACGGCTTGCTGCCGAGCCCCAGCACCAGGTGGTCGCTGGTGGCCACGAGTTCGCCGTCGGCGTGGTAGGCGAAGCCGTTGTCGAAGGTGATCCGGTCGATGTCGGTGCCGTAGCGGATGCAGTCGAGCTGCTCGGACGCCCAGCGCAGGTACTGCGCGTACTCCTGCCGTGGGATGAAGTCGTACTGGGCGTTGAGCAGGCCCCAGGCCCGCCCGGTGGAGACCATGTAGTTGATGAACGACATCCGGTGGCACGGATCGGCGAACGAGACCAGGTCCTTCAACCACGAGGTCTGCAAGCGAACGCCGCTGAGTAGCAGGTCCGGATGCCAGGCGAAACTGGGGCGTCGCTCCAGCAGGGCCATCTGGTGCGGTGCGACGGATTCGAAGAGCGCGGCCAGGCTCAGGTTGGCCGGGCCCGCTCCGACGCCGACGGTGTGGTAGTGGCGCATGGCAGTGTCCTCCAACGGTCGTTGTTCGGTGGGTTCGTGCTCAGTGGGTTCGTGTTCGGTGGGTTCGTGCTCCGTGGGTTCGTGTTCGGGCAGGATTTCCAACCGCGACGTCACGCCGGGACCGGTGACTGGTGCAGGAGGCGGTCGGCGGCGTGCCGGGCTGCCGCGAGCGCGGTCTTGGCGGCGCCGCCGCTCCCTCCGGTGAAGGTGAACAGGTTGGTTCCGGCCCCAGCCGTGGGGCGCAGCCGCAGGCCCGGCGGGGCGGTGTAGCAGTCGGCTGCGACCACGACGTGGCGTGGCCCGGCGAGTCCCAGCTCGGGGAAGACACGGGTGGCCAGGTCCGAGGTACGCCGCAGGAGCGCCGGGACCGGCCGGAGGTTCGTGGGGTCGACGTCGTAGGCGTCGCTGGGAACGCCGAGGAGGACTCCGTTGCCGGGCCCGGGCCGCCCGTACAGGCCGGTGACCGCGTCCACGAACGGGGCGGGGAGGGTGCCGGTCGCGTCGTACACGCCGTACTGGATGAGTTTGGTCCGGTACTCGTCACCCGGCAGCAGCGCCGGCGTCCACGGACCGGCGGCCAGGACGCACCTGTCGTAGCAGCGCCTTTCGCCGTCCACCAGCCAGCTCACCACCGCGCCGGGCTCGGCGTGGACGGCGTCGACCGTGCCGTGGACGAAGTCACCCCCGATCCGGACGAAGTCGGCCAGCACCTCGTCACGGAACCTCCGTGGCGAGATGAAGCCCGCGTGCCGTTCCACGACGGTGTGCCGGGCGGCCACGAACGGGGCCTCTCCAGGCGCACAAGCCCGCGCGGACCCGGGCAACAGGCGCTCCAGGTGCTCCATGGCAGAGGGATCGGCCGGATCGGCCCTCAGGTAGGCAGATCCCGTCTCCTGGTAGCCGCTCCACGCCCGCAGCAGGCGGCTGACGCGCAGTTCGGCCAGGGTGGAGGCCGCCAGGTCGAGTTGGAGCGGGTCCGGTTCGTATCCTCGCACCAGCCCCCCGGACACCCCGGTCGCGCCGCGCTCGGCCGAGGGGGTGTCGACGAGTTCCACCCGAAGACTCCGGTCGGCCAGCTTGAGCCGCCAGGCGAGCAGCGTGCCGGCGATGCCGGCCCCGGCCACTCCCACGCGTGGCCCGTTCATGACTCGCCGGTGATGAGCGGAAGCAACGCATTCGGCGCGTCCCCGAGGCACCGGACGGCCAGCGCCGGATCGAAGTCGGGCAGCCGCAGCGCGGCCTGCGCCCGTACGAGATCGCCGTCACCCCGCGTCGGACTGTCATGGAAGGCCCGGAAGGCGTCGAATGTGAAGTCGCTCCCGTAGCGGTCGGGCCGGTCGTGGCACAGGAACAGCCGCACCAGTCCGGGGTCCTCCACAGCGAGCAGGTCGTTGGCCCAGATCGCGTGGTTGCGGCTGGTGGAGAACTTCTCCCCGTCCAGCCGGTAGAACTGATTGACCACCAGCCCGCCGAGCGTCCCGGCGGGCACTCCGGCGGCGGCGAACAGTGCCGGGAACACGACCGCGTAGTAGAAGGTGTTGTCGATGCCCAGGAAGTGCCACAGTTCACCCACCTGCTGCCACGCGTTGACGCAGTCCGCCAGGGAGTAGGCGGCCGGGTCGACGGCGCGGGCGACTGCGTAGAGATAGCCGAGCCCCATCTCGATCCACACGTCGGCACGCGGCCCCGTCAGTACGCCGAGCTCGATGCCCCAGTCGGTGGGGTAGGCCGCCAGGATGTCGGGGAGCCCGGCGTCCAGGTAGTGGCGGATGAGCGCCATGGCGGGGGCCGGCACATGGGCGCGCGCCCAGGCCTCCAGCAGCTGTGCACGGTACGACTCCAGGCGCAGCACGGGCAGTTCCGCCCGCCGCTCGGTGACAGGGGCGCCACAGCACGTCGAGCGCGCGTCGACCATGGTGTCCGCGGTCGCGAAGCGCGCGCACCCCTCGCAGGTTCCGCCGCCCATCCCCGCGCCGCATCCGGGGCAGGCGCCGGTCACGTACGCGTGGTGGAGCGTGCGCCCGCAGTCGGCGCAGACCTGGTAGGTGGTCTCCTCCAGCACGAACGCTCCGGCGGCCACCAGTTCGGCCATGAGCCGGTCCACCGCCTTGCGGTAGTCGGCGTCCTCGGTGGGGTCGACCAGCAGGTCGTAGTCGATGCGGGCCCGCCGGAACGCCGTCCTGATGTCGGAGCCGTAGTCGCGCACCACCGCCGGTACCGGGCGCTCCTCGGCGTCCGCTTTCGCCACCACGTAGTTCTGGTGGCTGTCCAGCCCGGTCATGGTCAGCACACGCTCACCACGGTGGCGGGCGGCCCGGGCGGCGACGTCCGCGGCGATGTAAGGGCCGCTCAGATGGCCGATGTGCAGGGGCCCGTTGGGGGTCGGCGGCGGGGTCGTCAGCACGGTGAGCCGGTCGCCCGCGTTCATCGCCGCGGCTGCGTCCTTCATGTCCGCGTCTCCGTCCGGGCGGTCTCCGGAAGCCAGTAGACGCTCAGCAATACCAGCGGCTCCGTGGCCGACCGGTTGTGAATGACGTGCGCCTCGTTGCCGTTCAGCAGAATCGCCGTCCCCTGCGAGGCCTCGGTCCGGCCCGCCGCCTGTGCGGGGTCGTCCGGAGTCTCGAAGTCGGCGGCGCCGTCCACCACCACGGCCAGCTCCACTTCGTCATGGCAGTCGCGTCGGCTGCTGCCGCCGGGCGGAATGACGCACCACATGGCGTTGAACGGCAACTGATCGTTGATGGCGTACTGGGTCCACCTGCCGATCTGAATTTGATTTTCGGCAGTAAGCCGGGCGGTTACGGCATTGAGCTTTTCCATGATTTCGATTGTGCCCCGTGAAAGCCGGACAACGCTGGCAAGAACCTGCCACCTTCCCACATTGACCGGTCTGTGTGGCGGTCTTACTGTCGGGTCGCTATAGAAGCACAAAATGCAGTCGACATGGCGGCGCAATAAGCACCGGCCTCGCGGCTGTTGACCGAATTGTTGGGAGTGTGTGGTGAGTGTGGATTCGGCTGCCCAAACACAGTTGCGCAAGGTGCTGGGCACCCGCGACCTCATCGTCTACTACGTGTCCACACTGGTCGGCTCGGGCATCCTCGTGGTGCCCGGCATCGCGCTGGAGCTGGCGGGGCCGGCCTCGCTGCTGGCCTGGCTGATCCTGGCCGTCGCCGCGTTCCCGATCGCTGCGGCCTTCGCCCGTTTCTCCGCCGAGTACCCCAGCGCCGCCGGGACCAGCTACCTGATCAGGCGCGCCTTCGGCGACCGCCTTGGCGCCTCCTCCGGCCTGTTCCTGCTGCTGCTCAACCTGCTGGTCAACCCGGTCCTGGGCCTGGCCGCCGCCCGCTACTTCGCAGCGCTGATGGGCTGGCACGGCCACACGGTGATCCTGCTGGTCGGTTTCGCGGCCATGAGCCTGGGCGTGGTGGCGAACATGCTCGGTCTCCGGATCGCGTCGCAAGTGCAGCTGGTGCTGGTCTTCAGCCTGATAGCCGGGCTGGTCGCCGTCATGGGGGTGTCCGCTCCGGCGGCTCAGCCCGAGCTTCTGACCCCGTTCGCGCCCTACGGCTGGGGGGCGGTCGGCACGGCGATCCTGGTGTGCTTCTTCTCGTTCTTCGGCTGGGAGCACGTCTCGCACGTGGCCGACGAGGTCCGTGACCCGCGGCGCAGTTTTCCGCGCGCCGCCCTGATCGTCGCCGGGATCATCGGCGCCCTCTACTGCACTCTTGCGCTGGTCATCGCGCTGGTGGTGCCGCCGCGTACCGACACCGACACCACGGCCGTACTGGCCGTGCTGCTGCGGCTCAGCCACGGCGAGGACGCCGCCCGGCTCGGCTCGGCGCTGGCCGTCTTCCTGATCGTGGTCAACATCAACGCCTGGGTCCTCGGCGCATCCCGGCTGCTGTACGCGATGGCCCGCGACGGTGCGGCGCCTCGTCGGCTGTCAGTTGTCTCCCGCCGCACCGGCACCCCGGTGGCCGCGCTCTGGACGGTTTGGGTGTGCTACGCGCTCGACATCGGCGGCATGTACGTCCTGGGCGGCGACGAGCACGATCTGATCCCGTTCGCCAGCGCCTCGACGCTGGTGGTGTACCTCCTGACCTTCACCGCGGGCATGCGACTGTTCACGGGCCGGGCGATGCGGACGCTGTGCGCCGTGGCGCTGGTGACAAGCGTCGCGTTCCTGCTCGGCGGCGGGCTCCCGTCACTGCTGGCCGTACTGGCCTTCACGGCCACGGTCGGCTACATCCTGCTGCGCGGCGCGGCGGCTGGACCGTGACCGCTGGACCTGTCGGCCGATTCCGGTGCCGCACGCCCGGTCTCCTTGTCCACCATGGGAACAAGACACTTCGCGCCGCCGACGTCATCCGGCAGCGGCGGACTGCCGAGCAGTCCGTATCGGGCGGTCAGCACGCCCGCCTGGAACCGGCCGACTGCCCCGATCTGGGACATCACATCGGCGATGCGGCGGCGGCAGGTACGCAGGGACAGTCCGAGACTGCGCGCCACCTGTTCGTCCGTCGCGCCCTCACTGAGCAGTCGGAGGATCGCGGGCCTGGGGTCGGCCTCCGCCGGCCTCGCGGGGTCCGAGTGGCGCGTGGTGACGGCGGGTAGCGCCCATCCTCCCTCCCACAGGTGCTCGAAGACCCGGGTGAAGATGTCCACCATGCTCCGCTCGCTGATCAGGCTGGTGCGGCCGGGAATGTGTCCCAGCAGCACCAGTCGGCGGTCGACGACGGTGAACTCGCCAGGCACCTGCTCGACGGTGCGCAGCCGGGCGCCCCGATCGGTCACCGTTCGGGCGTAGTCACGCATCGAGGGAGCGGTGCGACCGGTGTGATGGAACAGCGCGCGGACGGCGATGCCGCGCTGCAGCAGGTCGGTGACGCGGTGTGCTGCCCCCTCGGTCGACTCCGGGGCGGTTCTTGCCACCAGCAATTCCTTGACGCATCCGGCCAGGGTGTCGCGCATCAGCTCCTCGGCCTGCGCTCCGGCGAGAATCTCCATCGTCCGGCTCCTGTTCTATTCGCGCGTCTACTGAAGGATTGCCGCTGTGGTCGGGAGGCGCTACGCCTCACCAGTTCCAGAGACCTGTCAATTTTTTGTGCACCAAAGAGAGATTAAGCAATTGAATGCGCGCATTCCCGAGCTGAAACTCAACCGCGCGCGAAAGAAATCGTAGGAACGAGATAAGGTGACCGTCAATGAAAATGGGACCTGATCACGCCTAATACTGTGGTCGAGGTCGGCCTGGCGGTTCGGTGCGGTGCTTTGAGTTGTGAAGTTTGAGTGAGGGAGAATCCTGTTCCGGCTGTGGATCTGTCGATGAGGTGACCGCCGTGCTGGACCGTGAAAGGTCCTCAAGGACGCCTGTGCCCCCCGGTCGACCCACGGTCGGCCCCGGCCTGCGAGAGAACACCGGCGAGAGCGCCCCGGTGGTGTATCCCGAGCTTGCGATAGGAGCTCGTGAGGTGCTTCTCGACCGCTCGGCGGCTCACCCCGAGAAGCTGCGCGATGTCGCGGTTGGTGTCCCCTGCCGCCGCCAGCCGCGCCACCAGGAGTTCCGCCTTCGTCAGTGTCGGGCGCTCCGTCTGCCTGCTCGCGGCCTCAAGGGCACTCGCCTGCGCCAGCTCGGCCAGTTGGACTTCACCGCAGTCGAGCGCGAGCCGGTGACTTCGGCGTAGATGCCCGACCGTCTCGGGGTGACCCTGCTCGCGGAGTTCGGTCCCCAGCTTCAGCAACGACCTTGCCAGCTCGAGCGCGTTGGCCGAGCTCTCCAGGATGTCGACGGATTCCCGCAGTACGGCGATGCCCGCCTCACCCCCGATGACCTCGCCCAGAATCCGTTTGGCTCGCCCGAGGGCGGCCGGTGCCCCCCATTCGGCCGCCAGCAGGCAGTCCTCCTCGGCGAGTTCACGCGCCGCGTCGAGGTCGCCGAGGCGCCGGTACAAGTCCGCGGCCAGCGCACGCCACGGGAACAGCACAGGGTTGTTCATGCCCGATCGACCCAGATGCCGGCCACACTCCTGGTACCGCTCCAGGGCCAACCGGAGATCGCCCTCGGCCATGGCCAGCGTGCCCCGCATCAAGTGCAGCATCGAGGCCGGGCACGCGTTCGTGGCCGCAGTTCCACAGATGTCCAGCACGTTCCTGGTCAGCTCGACATCCCGTAGCCCGGTCGCCACGGAGGCCATCGCGATCACGGTGGTGGGGTCGGCGGTGTCCCATTCGAGTGCACCGAGTTCGAACGCGTCCGTGGCGGCGCGTCTTGCGTCCGTGACTCGGCCCGTATGAAGGGCGACCACAGCCTGTTCCATCCGGATCAACGCCTGCTCGACGACCGTCCCATGCCTGCGGGCGTGGTCGAGTGCAGTCCCCAACCAGGATGTGAGGCGCCCGGTCGACTCCGCGGCCGCCAGCACGGGCACCAGCAAGGGCAGCGCGGTGTGCACGTGTGAGGACAGGGCGGGCTCCCGCTCGACGATTCGCTCGGCGATACGGGCCACCCAGGGTGACGACCGACGGCTGCTGAGGGTGACGGCGAACAGCAGTAAGGTCAACAACTCGCGCTCCGCGGGAGTGCCCATCGGGGGATCACCGCCGAACTCGGCCAGCCGCGTGCTTCCGTCGGCCAGGGCGGCCGGATCGGTGCGGTCGAGGTACCGCATCCGGGCCTCGATCCGCAGCTTGAGTTCCCGGTCGGCACCGGACAGCTCGTCCACGTCGCCCAACTCGTCGAACACCGGGCGGATCAGCGCACGTACACCAGGTGGGGCGGCGCCCAGAAGGGTCGGTGGCACATTCACGATCGCGGCCGCGCGATCCCGCGCGGAACTCAGCAGGGGAAGCGCGTGGTTGATGTGCCGTACCGATGCACCCACGTCGAATGCCCGCTCTGCTGTGGCGAGCTCGACCAGCAGCCGTGCCCGGTCCTCCCCGTTCGTCGAGGTGTCGAGCAACGCACGGCGCAAGTAGCGCGAGGCGAGTTCCGGAGCGCCTCGTCGCATCGCCGTACTGGCTGCCGTGCGCAGCACGTCAGCCATCCACGGCCCCTGCGGTGAGGTTGTCGCCAGCATTTGGTCCGCCCTCTGCTCGACGGCGTTCTCACTTCCGTGCAGCGCCTTCGCCGCCCGGATGTGCAGCGTCTCGCGTTCCTCGGCCGTCATCGACTCCTCGATTGCATCCTGTACGACGACGTGGACGAACCCGGGCCGCTGCCCGCAGGCCAACAGGCCCAACGCGTGCAGGGCATGCATCGCCTCCGAGCATCCGGCGGCGTCCAGACCAGCGATTTTCCTGATGACTTCCGCATCGGCCCGGGCGCTCACGATCGCCATGGCCTTGGCCACGTTGCGTACCGGCTCGGCCTGGGAGCCGATGCAGTCGATGAGGCGGTCACGCAGTTCCGCGGGCCGCAGCGATCGGACCTGCTCGGCGTGCTCGGCCCTCGGAGGAACGCCGTTGACCGACAGGTTGAACAGGATCGACTTGAGGAACAGCGGATTGCCGCCCGTCGTCTCGTGGCAAGCGAGGACGAACTCCTCGTGCCCGGCCTCACCGTACTGGTCAGCCACGAGGGCACGTGTCCCCGCCAGGGAGAACAGGCGTGGTCGCAGCACCCGCACGGCTGCCCCGGTGATGGCCTGCACCGTCGGCCTGTTCGACGTCGGCTCACCGTCCCAAACCGTGACCACGACCAGTATCCGGAGCCGGATCAGCCGGCTCGTCACGCGAGCGAGCCATTGCAGCGAAGGCTCGTCGGCCCACTGGAGCCCGTCCACAAGGATCATCGAGGTCTGCTCGGCGCTCATCTGTTCCACGAGCTTCAGCAGCCCGAAAAGCACTGCCTGCCGTACCGAGACCGGCCGAGTGCCTGCGGCGTCGAACAAATCCTCGCTGAGGACCAGTTCCGCGAGCCCCGCGGCACCGGAGAGCCACCGTTCCCGCGTCTTCCCGTCCGCCTCGAACAAGGCGGGTCCCAGGAGTTGGCGCGTCACACCGAAGGCGTAGTCCTGCTCCAGCGCTGAGGCGCCCGCGCTGAGTACCCTGACATCTTCCTGAGCGGCCGCCCCGGGCAGGGCGCGCAGCAGCTCCGACTTGCCGTTGCCCACCGGGCCACTGATCACCAGAAGCGACCCACAGCCCTGGTGAGCGGAGCGAAGTGCCTCGGAGACCATGCTCAACTCGTCGTCTCGCTCGAGTAACACCTGTTCACCACCTCCTGATCCCGTGAAGGCCCGCCCAGGGCGAGCACGGCGGTCCGTGACCGGCGCCCCAGGGGCCAGCAGGTACTCTGCGGCACCGCGCGGCGCGCCGGTGAACCCCCGGCGCAAGTCTTGACCGACACGATGTGCGTGCGAGCGAGGCCGGGCAGTCCGGTGACATCGACGGCTGCCGCTCGCCCGGCTGTTCTCCCCACCGCGAGTCGGCGGAACAACGCCCGCTCTTCGGCACGTTCGATCAGGGCGTTGACCGGCTCCGGATCACTCGCGCCCACTGCGCACCCCATCCGGCTTTCCGGCCCTCCGGGAGGTGGTCGCAACGCCCCTCGGACGGATGGCCCGCTCAGCCGCAGAGGACTCTCTGAGCGCGGTGACCATCTCCGCGCGGGAGGACACACCGAGCTTGCGGTACACGCTGGATAGATGGGTCTCAACGGTGCGCAGCGTGACAAAGAGTGCCACCGCGATGTCCCGGTTGGTCGCCCCGGCCATGGCATGGTCGGCCACCCGCCGCTCGGCGGCGGTCAGGAGATCCGCCAGCTTGTTGTTCAGCCCCCGCATCCTGCCCCCGGCGGTCACGAGCAGTCTCCTGGCGATCGCGTGGGTGGACGGGGAGCCGCACCGCACCGCCAGGTTGACGGCACGGCGCAGATACTTGCGCGCTCCCGCGTCATCACCGATCTGCAACAGCCCGCGGCCGAGCAGGAGCTCCGCCTGGAGCTGGCTGAACCGGGCGGGCGATGCCGCCAGTCGCTCGACGGCCTTCGTCATGAGTTCCAGTCCTCGCCGACCCGGCGTCGCCACCCCCCGTGCCAGCAGGCTGAGCCCGACGCTCTCCGGCGTCCCCCAGCGAAGGCTCCACTCTTCCTGCGCTTCGACCAGAGCGAGCGCTTCCGGCCGGCGGTCCAGGTCCGTCAGAACGACCGCGGCCGGTACCCACCACGGCGCGAGTACGGAGCTGGAAATTCCCGCCTCGGCCATGCTGCGGCCACACCGCAGCAGAAGCGACAGTCCGCCTTCGCTGTCGCCCAACAGGAGCCTTGCGCAGCCCCTCAGCACGAGGACCTCGTGGTGTTCCCACGCGAAGTTCGGCTGATTGATCTCGTCGAGCAGGGCCCCGGCCCGCTCCGGCTCACCCCGGTTCACCAGCATGGCGGCGAACCCGATCCGGGGAGTGTTCCAGTTCCGGTCCCGGGCGAGGTTCATCGCGGCCTGGGCGTCGGCCGCTCCCCCGGTCGGCCGCCCCATGCGCATGGCCACGCCCGACCTGATCGCCAGCGCGTCGCATTGCGCCCTGACCGCACCGACCCGCCGGGTGTTCTCCACGATCCGGTCCAGCGCGGCGAGGGCCTCCTCCGGCAGGCCGGCGCGGTCCAGGACCTTCGCCGCCAGGATCAGAGGTTCATGGCCAACGGCGAGGGCGCCGGAGACCGCGGCCCTCGCGTGGTCCGCCGCCTGTTCCGCGGACCCGCCGTCCAGCATGACGGTGCCTGCCAGTGTGCCGACGGCCGCCCGGTCGGATGGGGTGCCGCCATGCGGAACCGCCATCGTCCGAGCACGCCGGAGGGTCTCCCGCACATGTGGCTTGCTGCAGACGCCGACGCTGAGGAACACTGCTTGAGCCTGCCTGTGCAGGAAGCTGTCTGCGGCAGGCAGCTGCTCAGGGGCCCCGTCCACCGCATCCAGTACGTCGGACAGCAGGCGAAACGCCGGGGATGCTTTTCGCGTCCTGAGCGACAGCACACCGTAGCGGGTGACCAGCGCAACGCGGGCCCAAAAATCGGCCGTCCGCTCGATGGCGCGCATGAGGTGGGGCATCGCCGCTTCCGGATCGGCGTCGGAGAGTGCCGTGGCGAGCTCGATCAGGGTCTCGGGGTGGTCGGGTACCGCCTGCAGGACACGTTCGAGGAAGCGCACCTCGTCCTCGGGGTCGCCGCGCCGTCGTGCGTCGGCCGCAGCGCTCCGCAGGGTGCTGGTCATCCATGGTTCCTGCAGCTCCGGCAGGTCGACGAGCAGGTGGGCCACCTCCTCCGGCGGGCGGCCCTCGTCATGGAGCAGGAGCGCGCCACGCAACCGCAGCGCGTCGAGGTCGCCGGGGGGTAGTTCGCCCAGGACGGTGCCATGTACCTGGCCTGCCACGAACTCCAGCCGCTCCGGAGCCAGCAGGCCTTGCCGACGCAGCGCATCCACCGCCGCGGCCACTGTGGGCGCGGACAGCTTGAGCAGAGCGGCGATCGTTCGGGGTTCGGTGGCGCCGAGCAGCGCGATGCCGACGGCCACCTTCCGGACGTTCTCCGGCAGCCGGTCCAATCGCGCCGGCACTGCCCTGGACAGCACCCGCTCGCCGATGTCTGCAGCTCGCCGGAGTCCCGGGCCTTCCGGTCGCACACCGTGATCGCGGAGCTCGGCGAGCAGCGACCGCAGCGAAAGCGGGCTGCCGCCGGACAACTTGGAGCAGAGCCGAACGAACGACGGCTCGAGCGAAGCCCCCAGTGCTGCGGTGATGAGATCGGCGATCTCATCAGAGGAGAGCGGGCCCAACTCGACGGTTGTGCCGGCAGCGTGCCGGGTGACGGTGGTCAGCAGCTCCCGCCCCGGCCCCGTTGCGTCCGGGTCGTACGCCAGGACCACGAGCAGCGGATCGGCGAAGGTTCTCTGGAGCAGGAAGTCCACCCATCGCAGGACGAGGGGATCGCAACGGTGTGCGTCGTCGAGCATGATCGTCAATGGGCCGTCAGCCATCACACGGGTAGCGAGCCGGGACAGTCCGGACAGGATCAGGTATCTGGCATTCTCGCCGACCTCGCCGAAGTCGGGCTCGCTGCCGGGCAGGAGCGTAGGCAGCGCCCACCGGGCCGTACCCGCCAGCAGCGGCGAAGTCGCCGCGTCCGGAGCCGTGAGCCCAAGCGGCCCGAACAGGTCACGCAAGGTCTTGCCGGGAAACCCCGGCTCACGGCCGGTGGCGAAGAGGACGGTGCCGTCGTGACGTTCGAACTCCGCGCGCGCCCGCGTCAGCAGGCTGGTCTTCCCCATTCCTGCCGCACCGCTGACGAAAGCCACGCCGGCCCTGCCCTTGCGTACCTCAGAGGCGGTATCCCTGAGCATGCTCAGCGCCGAGGAACGCCCGATCTGAGGTAGGTCATCACCCGAATCGCCCGCATCCCAGCTCGCCGGCAGGTGGGCTCCCTTCCCTGACTTGCGAAGCCTCCTGTCGGCACGAAAGTTTTTCATGATTCGCAGCTGGTCATTTTTCGGGACAATCTCGCTCATGCTGATGGGGAATCCAGCCGTTCAGTAACCATCGCGCCCGGCCATGGCAGGTGGAGGTGTCGAGGGGGGGGTGGTAATGGACATCGACGTCCGGAATCAGGAGGTCTCCAGGCAGAACCGGCCAAAAGCCTGGCAGCCGTCGGCCGCTGGCCCGCGGGTGCGTTACGCCATGGCAGCGCTCAGACACCCGCCCACGGAGAGCCTCCTCCGGCCGCAGCGAGCCGCGGCTCGTCCAGGAGCTCGTGGAAGAGTCGCCAGGCCGGCCGGATCGGCTCACACTCCGACAACTTGCCGGCCGAGGTCATGTCACACCGCGAAGTCACGCCTTCGGGCCGGATCTCGTGGCGGCAGGCCTCGCCGCCCGTGAGGCTCAGCCCACATCAGGCCCGCCTGCGGGCGCGCTGCCCGCGACCGCCATCACAACGGAGTCGAACCTGCCGAGGACATTGACCTGCGGCCCTCGACGCCCGATGTCACTCATGAATGTGCTCTTGTATTCGCACGATGAGCGGGCAACATCGGCGATCGGTGCAGAGGGGTGGGATGGGGAGAAAAG
>NZ_VJZC01000700.1 GCF_009377185.1 Streptomyces spongiae | reverse complement strand
GTTCCCGGGGTATCGGACGAGAACCTCGCCGCCCAGCTGAGAGGCCGGCCGGAGGGCGAGGCCGGCGACCCCGTCGCGGTGCTGATGTCACGGCACTGGCAGTCGACGCACGACTACGCGGTCATCTGCCTCGCTTCTTCGGCGAACGTAGCCTCGATGGTCACGGCCGCCTCCTTCCACCGGGTGCTGGAGGGGCTGATACGGGGGGAGTCGGGCGTCGCTCTGCGGCCCCGCCTCCTGGTGACCGTGCGGGACATGGTCAAGGAGTGGTCCGCCGAGGACGAGCTCTCCACTGTCCTGCCGGACCTGAGGAAACCCGCCGGGGGGCGCGGTATGCGCGCCGCGAAGTCCATGACCCCGGAAAATCGCAAGCTCGCCGAACGCTCTTTCCAGGCCCTGCCCGGACTCGCCCAGTGTCTGCTGTGGCACACCGAGGTGGAAGCAGAACCGATAACCATACCCGCTGGTCTGCTGGGCATGGGTCCCGACACCGCGGCGGCGACACTGGAGCAGGCCCGCGAGCAATTCCGCCAGGGTTGTGTACGCGCCCACCGGGAACTCGCGCCGACCAAGGATTGCCGCTTCTACAACCGGCTGCTGGATGTCCCGATTCGGCGAGGCGGCGCTCTGCTCCCCGATGTGCAGAAGCACCTGCTGGAGTGCCGTTACTGCCGTTACGCCGCCGAGCAACTCAGCCATTTCGAGGGTTCCCTGGGCGGCCTGCTCGCCGAGGCCGTTCTCGGCTGGGGCGCGCGCCGCTACCTCGACTCGCGGCCCGACCGCACCCCGCAGAGCGGTTCACGCCAGGGCGGTGGCCGACGCGCCGCGAACAGCGGCCGGCACCGTCTGCTGTCCCGGATACCGCCCCAGCGCCGTATCCGCGGCACGTCCGGACCCCGCAACAACGGCCGGGCCCTGCTCACCGGAGTCGGTGCCGCCTCGGGCGCCCTGCTCGCGCTCGTCCTCTCCGTCGCGATGCTCTCGGACGACGGCAGCGGCGCCGATCCCGCCGCGTCGACCAGCGCCACCGGCGACCGCAGCACGGCCCCGGACCCCGGTGCCACGCCCTCGCCGACGTCGTCCCCGCCGCCCGACTCGGCCGGCCTGCCCACCACCCCCGACCAGACCCGGCTGCGCAACGTCGAAGCCGACCTGTGCCTCGACATCCGCGACGGCAAGGCGAAGAAGGGCGCCGCGACCGAACTCGCGGTGTGCTCGTCCGCCTGGACGCAGAAGTGGTCGTACGAGGACGACGGCCAGCTGCGCAGTGTCGCCAACCCCGAACTGTGCCTGGACTCGCACGTGGACGCGGGAGTCGTCGTCCTGGGCACGTGCGCCTCCGAGAAGTCCGACCGCGCCGACGACGTGCGCTACGACCTCACCGTGCAGGGCGAGTTGCTGCCCCGCTGGGAGGAGGAACTCGCCGTCGCGCCCACCAACCCGAACCCGAAGGCCGACATCGTGGTCAAGGCCCGGGACGGCTCGGACGCGCAGCGCTGGGCGACCGACGGTTCGTCGGCCACCCCCGAGTCGCTGTCGATCGCCGGCTCCGACGCCCCGTCGGTCGAGTCCACCGCCGCCACGGGGACGCCCCTCGCCGAGGAGAAGAGAGGCGTACAGGCGCCCGAACAGGCGGGCGACCCCGGGGTGACCGGCACGTCGGAGTACCTGGAGGACGGCACGATCATGTCGGTCGGCGACAGCACGGGCTCGGCCGACGACGGCATGAGCGACGTGCCTGCCCTGACCCTGACGGCGCATCTGCCCGTTGTCCCGGGCGGCGAGTTACTGACCTGACGGGCCGGCTGACCTGACGGGCCGGCTGACCTGACGGACTGATGGGCGCCCTGGTCGGACAGGGCGCCCCGCTCGCCGTACGGCTGCCCGTCCAGTCGGGCAGGCGCGGCGCACCGCACGGTCGCGGCCTCGGTCAGACCTCCACGATGTCGTCGGCGCCGACCGTCCCCGGCCCGGCATGACCCGACAGCGCGAGTGTCAGGTCGAACTCCGCGAGCAGACAGCGGATGACGTGCTCCACGCCCGACTGGCCGTCGAGGGCGAGCCCGTACACGTAAGGGCGTCCCAGGAGGACGGCGTCGGCGCCCAGCGCGAGCGCCTTGAACACGTCGTCGCCCGTGCGGACGCCGCTGTCGAAGAGCACGGCCATGCGGTCCCCCACGGCCTCGGCCACCCGGGGCAACGCGTCGGCCGCCGCGATCGCCCCGGCCACCTGGCGCCCGCCGTGGTTGGAGACGACCACCCCGTCCATCCCGGCGTCGAGGGCGAGCCGGGCGTCCTCCGGGTGCAGGATGCCCTTCAGGACGATCGGGCCGTCCCAGTTCTCCCGCAGGAACGCCAGGTCCGGCCAGGTCTTGCCGGGGTCGGAGAACAGCCCCACGAAGTGCAGCACGGCAGCGTTCGGGTCCTCGTGCACCGGCTTGGCGAGTCCTGCCTGGAACGCCGGGTCGGAGAAGTAGTTGGCGGTGCCCACGCCGTGCAGGAACGGCAGGTACGCCTGGTCGAGATCGCGCGGCCGCCAGGCGAGCAACGGTGTGTCGAGGGTGACGACCAGCACGGAGTACCCCGCCGCCTTCGCCCGGCCGAGGAAACTCCGGGCCACCTCCGGGTCCTTCGGCCAGTACAGCTGGAACCAGCGCTCCGCGTCGCCCATCGCCTCCGCGACCTGCTCCATCGGCGTACTGGAGGCCGACGACAGCACATAGGGCACGCCCTGCGCGGCGGCGGCCCGGGCGGCCGCGGGCTCCGCGTCCGGATGCATGATCGACAGCACGCCCACGGGAGCCAGTGCCAGGGGCGCGGGCAGCGAACGGCCCAACACCTCTACGGACAGGTCCCGTTCATGCACGTCGCGCAGCATCCGCGGCACGATCCTGCGCCGCTCCAGCGCGGCCCGGTTGGCGCGGGCGGTGCTGCCGTCGCCCGCGCTGCCCGCCACGTAGCCCACCGGTCCGGGCCCGAGCCGCTGCTCGGTGAGCGCCTCCAGCCGCGTCAGATCGGCAGGCAGCCGCGGCACGGCACCCCCGAGCCCGTTCAGATAGATCTCGTACTGGAAGTCGGCCCAGTGCTTGGCCATGGGTGGGTCCGCCTCTCGTCCTCGGGACCGCCCCGTCAGGGGCGCGGGGAACTGCGCGACCAGCCACGACGAATCCGCAGCTGACCAACGGCCCGTAGGGGCACACGAGACGATATCGGCCACGTCGCGCAGCGTGCCTCACTCCTCATCAGGTGACTCGTCCCGCGGCTCCGCCGAGTCCTCCTCCCGGTCAGGCCCCTGCGCCCGCACCCGCTGCACATGCTCCAGCGAATCCCGCAGTTCCGTGAGCCAGTCGTCGGTGTGCCGCTGCACCAGGCGCACGCACCAGGCGAGGGCGTCGCTGCGGCTGCGGGCGACACCGGCCCCGATGAGCGTGTCCAGGACCTGCCGCTCCGACTGGCGGAGCCGGGTCATCACGGGTGCCGCGATGTGTGTGAACAGGGCGCGCTCGCCCGCGCACTCCACGCCCCAGGAGACCTTTCTGCGGAACCGGTGCTCCGCCTCGCGCGCCACCGCCATCCGGTCCTCGCGGGTGCGCTCGCGGAACTCCTGGACACGGGCCCGCACGGCCGCCTCCTTCTCGGCGTCCGAGGTTCCCTCCGTGAGCCGGGGCGCGGGGATGCGGCCGATGACCGTGATCTCCTCGCGGTCGACCGTCACCTCCACCAGGCCCTCGAAGAGATCGTCCGGCAGGCGGCCGGTGAACCAGCCGCGCAGTTGTTCGTGCTGTTCTGTCGTAATCATGTAATGACGATTACTCGGCCGTTCCATGAACGCAAGGGGTCCGGGGCGGGTGCGTGCCGGATTCTCCCCGGGTGGAAACGGAATGTTTCAGGCCGATTACCGAGCCGTACGAATCCGGCCAGGTGGGCGCCCCAGGCGATCATCGGCCGCTCAGTTCCGGGCCTCGGTCGATCAACTTCCGTAACTTCACGCCACTGATTCAATACTGAAAGTTACTGAAATCCGTGGGGTCGACGTGCCTTTCGGGGCGGGAATCGGCAGACTCGCGCTCGCCGATCCGGCACCCCGCCCGGACCGCCCGACGCGATCGTGACCCGACCGCGGGCGGCCCCGGCGTTCCGACCGAGCGGAAGGTTGCACACCATGCCGAACACCGCGCGCTGGGCAGCGACTCTCACCCTGACGGCCTCCGCCGTCTGCGGCCCCTTGGCGGGCAGCGCCCTCGCCTCCCCGCAGGGCGCTGCCACCGGGCTCTACGCCCCGTCCGCCCTCGTGCTCACCGTGGGCCACGGGCAGAGCGCGGCCACCGCCGCCCCCGAACGCGCGGTCACGCTGACCTGCGCCCCGACCCCCTCCGGCACGCACCCGGCCCCGGCCGAGGCCTGTGTCGAACTCCGGGCCACTGGAGGGGACTTCGACGCGCTGGCCGACAGAGGCGGGGCGGCCTGCACCAAGCAGTACGACCCCGTGACCATCACGGTCGAGGGTGTCTGGCAGGGCCGGCGCGTCACCCATGAACGCACCTTCTCCAACGAGTGCGTGAAGAACTCCTCAGGGAGCGCCGTCTTCTCCTTCTGAGAAGCGGGGGTCGTCTGAGGACCGGGATCGCACGGTTCCTGTGAACGGCGACCAGGGCTCGCGGATGGGGAGTGCGAGCCGGTCGCGGGAACCATGCGATC
>NZ_VJZC01000699.1 GCF_009377185.1 Streptomyces spongiae | reverse complement strand
GGTTCGGAGGGGAGGGGTTCGGTGGTACCGCGGACGGACGGTGGAGGGCGGAGGGCGGAGGGCGCCCGTCAGATGCCCTCGCCTCTCACCCGGCGATGCAGGAGCCAGGTACCGCCCGCTGCGGCGACGGCCAGGGCCGCCACGCCTGCCGCGGTCTGCACGGGGTCGGGTCCGAGCGCGCCGCCGACCCCCGTCTTCACGCTGCCCCTCGGGTGCGTCCGCTCGCCCGCGGCGGTGAGCGTGACCACCAGGTCACCGGCCACCTCCGTGCCGTCCTTGGAGCACCGCGCGACGATCTCGTACGTCCCCGGCTGGGCGCTCGGCGGCACCCTGAACCGTCCCGTCGCGTTCCGCGGCGGTGTGCCGGGCGCGAGGGTGAACGTGCCGGCGCCGACCGAGCTCGCGTCGCCCTCCGCCGTGCCGTCCGCGTCGCAGGCCACCGTGGAGACGGTGACCTCGGCGCCCGGGACGGCGCTCCCGGGGTGCACCTTCAGCCGTCCCGTTCCCGTGGCCGGCGTTTCCGTGCCGTACGCGGGCGCGGCGGCGAGAGCCGCGGCGGCGACGGCGAGCGCGATACCGGCCGGCAGCCGGGAGGCGTGCAGGCGGGCGGTACACAGTCGGACAGCACGCGGCCGGGGCGTATGTCGCATCGTGGTTGCTCCTCCGAGAGGGCACGGCCCGCGACACTCCCGTGTGCCGCTGCGTCAGTCGCGCCTCTGCCCTACCGAGGTAAATGACACCGGGCCTCCCGCGCTTCCTGACGGAATGTCAGAAATGATGTGAATGGGTGTCAGGTGGGGGTGGCCGGAGCCGGAGAGGCGCGATGTTTCCGCAGGTCATGGGCGTGTGGTGCGGGCGCCTTCGCAAAGATCGGGTAAGGCGTGGGGTGGGCGTGTGAACGGGTGATCGGAGGCATGCGGGGCCACCCCTCGGCGGCGACTTGACCTCAAGGAAGGTTGAGGTACGAGGGTGTGGTCCATGGAGATCACCGAACCCATGAAGAGCACTGAACCTATGAAGACCACTGCACCCATGAAGCCCACTGCACCCCCGAAGAACCCCGTCCGCGTGGCCCTCGTCATCGGCAGCAACCGTGAGGGCCGCTTCGGCCCCGTGGTGGCCGACTGGCTGCTCGGCCACCTCCGTTCCCGCGACGACTTCGAGGCGGACGTCGTGGACGTGGCCGAGTCCCCGCTGCCGACGACGCTCTCGCCCACGCCCGAGGCGACCGAGGCGCTCGCGGCCGTCACCCCGAAGCTGTCGGCCGCCGACGCCTTCGTCGTCGTGACGCCGGAGTACAACCACTCCTACCCGGCCGCCCTCAAGAACCTCATCGACTGGCACTTCCACGAATGGCGCGCCAAGCCGGTGGCCCTCGTCTCCTACGGCGGAGTCTCGGGCGGCCTGCGCGCCGTCGAACACCTCCGCCAGGTCTTCGCCGAACTGCACGCCACCACGGTCCGCGACACGGTGTCCTTCCACAACGCGCACGGCTCCTTCGACGACACGGGCCGCCTGAAGGACCCGTCCGCCCCCGACGCGGCGGCGAAGGTGATGCTGGACCAGCTGGCCTGGTGGGGGAGGGCCCTGCGGGAGGCGAAGGAGACGCGGCCGTACGGGGACTGACGGGGGCTGACGGGAACAGAACCAGAACACGGCGGCTTGAGGTACTCAGGAGATGACGTACTGATCGAGGAGCTCCCGTGCCGCTGCCCTCACAACCGCTCCGGAAGCTGGGCTTCCTGACCATCGGACTGTTCGACGAGGCCGACCCGCGCCGGGGCCACGAGTCGACCCTGGAGATCATCGAACTCGGCGAGCGCCTCGGCTTCGACAGCGCGTGGCTGCGGCACCGCCACCTCCAGTACGGCATCTCGTCCCCGGTGGCGGTCCTCGCGGCGGCCTCCCAGCGCACGCACCGCATCGAACTCGGCACCGCGGTCACCCCGCTGGGCTGGGAGAACCCCCTGCGCCTCGCCGAGGACCTGTCCACGGTGGACATCCTCTCCGGGGGCCGCCTCAACCCGGGCGTGAGCGTCGGCCCTCCGATGCACTACGACCAGGTGAAGCAGGCCCTGTACCCGGACACGGCGGACGCGGAGGACTTCGGTTACGAGCGGGTCGCCCGCTTCCTGGACCTCGTGCGCGGCAAGCCGGCCACGGACTTCAGCGGGGTGGAGGGCTTCGAGACCTTCTCCGACCGGGTCCAGCCGCACTCACCCGGGCTGGGCCGCCGTATGTGGTACGGCGGCGGCAGCCTCCGTTCCGCCCGGTGGGCCGGTGAGCACGGTATGAACCTGCTGACCAGCAGCGTGGTGAAGGCGGAGGAGTCCGAGGACTTCGCCGAGATCCAGCTCAGCCACGTCCGCACGTTCCGCGCCCACCACCCCGACGGCGACGCCGCCCGCGTCTCCCAGGGCCTGGTGGTCATCCCCACGGACAGCGCGACACCGGAGCAGCGCGCGAAGTACGAGGAGTACGCCGCGAAACGCACGCCTCGCACGACCACCCCCCAGGGCCCGGCCCGCATGATGTTCGCCCCGGACCTCGTCGGCACGTCGGAGCGGATCGCGGAACGGCTCCACGCCCACGCCGCGTTCCGCGAGATCGACGAGGTGGCCTTCGCCCTCCCGTTCACCTTCGACCACGAGGACTACGTCCAGATCCTGACGGACATCGCGACACGACTGGGCCCCGCGCTGGGGTGGCAGGCGGGGCCCTGAACCGAATACCGGGAGATGACCAATTGGCCAGGGAGAGGGTCAATTGGCTAGGGAGAGGACCAATTGGCCCTCTCCCAGCCGGGGTCAGCCCACCGAGACGGCGCTCCAGGCCGCCGCCACCGCGTTCCGCTCCGTGCTGCCGGAACCGTAGAGGTCCCTCGCCGCGTTCAGCGTCGCCGTCCGCGCTCCCGCGTAGTTCGTCGACGACGTCATGTAGACCGTCAGCGCCCGGTACCAGATCGCGCCCAGCTTGTCCTTGCCGATGCCGGTGACCGACGCGCCGTCGCAGGTCGTGCCGTTGTGCTGGACGCCGCCGATGGTCTTGGGACCGCTGCCCTCGGCGAGGAGGTAGGCGAAGTGGTTCGCCACGCCCGAGGAGAAGTGGACGTCCAGGTCCTTGACCGACGAAGTCCAGCAGTCGACCGAGTTGCCGTCCTTGGAGGGCTGGTCCATGCGCCGGAGCGACGGCTTGCCCAGGCCCGGGCGGACGATCTTCTCGCCGATCAGCCAGTCACCGGGGTCGGAGGCGTTCTTCGCGTGGAACTCCACCAGCGTGCCGAAGATGTCCGACGTCGCCTCGTTCAGGCCGCCCGGCTCGCCCGAGTACGTCAGGTCCGCCGTGTGCGAGGTGACGCCGTGGGACATCTCGTGGCCCGCCACGTCCAGTGACACCAGCGGCCCGAACGTCGAGCCGTCGCCGTCGCCGTACGTCATGCAGAAGCAGGTGTCGTCCCAGAAGGCGTTGTTGTAGTCGCTGCCGTAGTGGACGCGGTTGAAGGAGCCCTTGCCGTCGCCGGCGATGCCGTTGCGGCCGTGGACCTTCTTGTAGTAGTCCCAGGTGACGTCGGTGCCGTACTGCGCGTCCACGGCGGCCGTGGCGCGGGACGAAGTGTTTCCGGTGCCCCAGTGGTTGTCGGCGTCCGTGAACACCGTCGACGGGGCCCGGCTCACACAGACGCCGAGGACACAGAGGTCGGTCTTGTTCGCGGCGTCACCCGTGTAGGTGTTGCCGCGTGTCGGGTCCTTGAGCTGGTACGCCGAGCCGGACAGGGTGGTCTGAAGCGGCACCTTGCCGCCGTAGAGCGACTGGCCGTCGCCGGTCGCCGTCTCGATGCTGTCCCACGCGTCGATCTGCTTGCCGGTCGTGGCGTTGGTGACGACGGTACGGGCGACCGGGTTGCCCTGCGGGTCCTGGGCCACCGCGTTGGTCTCCCAGGCCAGCTTCGGCGCGCCGTGGAGGGCGTCGATCACGAGGCGGGGCTTCGCGGTCAGCTTGCGCAGCGTCTCGCCGAGGTTCACGGCACGCAGGGCGGAGGCGGCGAGGTCCGCGGCCTTGGGGGCCTTGACGGCGGGGGTGGTGGCCGGCACGGATATCGCCCGGGTCGTGGCCCGGTCCGCGCCGCGGTAGCTGCCGTCCGGAGCGAGGTGGACCACGAAGTCCCCGCCCCGCACCGGGAGCTGACGGTACGTCCGGTCGTAGCGCACGTGCTGGGAGCCGTCCGCGTCCACGACGACGTCCCGGACCGCCGTGCCCTGCGCGGCCCCGAGGCCCAGGGCGGCGGCCCGGTCCACCAGGACCGCCGCCGCGTTGTCGACGGCCTCCGCCCGGGTCGGCCGGTCGGCCGCGCCCGCGCCCGTGCTCGGCATGAGCGCCGTGGCCAGCAGGGCGGTGGTCGCCACGGCCGTACCGGTGAGGGAGAGACGGGAACCTCGAATGCGCATCGATCTCCTAGGGAAGGCGAGGGGAGGCGAGGGAGTGAGGGAAGGCGTGGGGAGGACACGGCAGCCGCCGGTCCGCCCAGTTTTAGGTGCCCATGACATCTGTCGTCCAGAGGGGCGGAGGGGGAGGGTCCGTGAGGAGTGAGAATCGTTTCTGCGGAGGTGGGGCGATACCTCTTCCGTGTCCTGTGGGATCGATGGGTGTATTCGGCCTCAAGAGCCGTGGTACGCATGGAAGTTGGCCTTGAGTGTGCGGGGG
>NZ_VJZC01000698.1 GCF_009377185.1 Streptomyces spongiae | reverse complement strand
CTCCTGGGACGCTCCCTCGGGCTGCATCTCCGGCTGGCTCACCCGGCACTCCCTACTGCTGTGCTGCTGACGACGCCGGCACCCGGCCGACCCGACGGGACGTAACGCTCCGTTCCTAGCGTCCAACGGCGGGCGACGGCGGCGCTTTCATCGTTTTTCCGCCCGGACGAGGTCCTTGATCAGGTATCGGATCCCGTGGGGCTCACCCGAAAGAGTGCATGGGCGACGGCAACGTCGACCACGTAGGCTCGTGCCAGGCGGGAAACGGCCCGAGAGGGACCCGTAAAACCCGTAGCAGAACCCGAAAACCCACAGCGAAAAACCCGCAACAAAGCACCCGCACACAGAGAACCCGCAACAGAGAACCCGCAAAGGGAGCTGATCGTGATCCCCGGTGGTGGCCAGCCCAACATGCAGCAGCTGCTCCAGCAGGCCCAGAAGATGCAGCAGGACCTGGCGAACGCGCAGGAGGAGCTCGCCAGGACCGAGGTGGACGGCCAGGCGGGCGGCGGCCTGGTGAAGGCCACGGTGACCGGCTCCGGCGAGCTGCGCGGCCTGGTCATCGACCCGAAGGCCGTCGACCCGGAGGACACCGAGACCCTCGCCGACCTGGTCGTCGCGGCGGTCCAGGCGGCCAACGAGAACGCGCAGGCACTTCAGCAGCAGAAGCTGGGCCCCCTCGCCCAGGGCCTGGGCGGC
Source organism: Streptomyces spongiae (assembly GCF_009377185.1). Lineage (GTDB taxonomy): Bacteria > Actinomycetota > Actinomycetes > Streptomycetales > Streptomycetaceae > Streptomyces > Streptomyces spongiae. The sequence goes on along the minus strand of NZ_VJZC01000698.1, from coordinate 4,011 downwards.
GGCAGCGGCATCCCCGGCCTGCCGTTCTGACACCGCCCGGTGCCGGCGCCCCCGGGCGCCCTCCGCGCAACCCCGGACCTGCCTTTCTCAGAGGGGCACGGGCCAACTACCGTACGAACTGACAGACTCCGCGAGGGTCGGCACGAAGGGCAGGCAGTCCGTTGTACGAAGGCGTGGTCCAGGACCTCATCGACGAACTGGGGAGGCTCCCAGGCGTCGGTCCCAAGAGCGCGCAACGGATCGCCTTCCACATCCTCCAGGCCGAGCCGACCGACGTACGCCGCCTCGCGCAGGCCCTCATGGAGGTCAAGGCCAAGGTCCGCTTCTGCGCGACCTGCGGGAACGTGGCGCAGGAGGAGCTCTGCGGCATCTGCCGCGACACGCGCCGCGACCCCGCCGTGATCTGTGTCGTGGAGGAGCCGAAGGACGTGGTCGCGATCGAGCGCACGCGGGAGTTCCGAGGCCGTTACCACGTCCTGGGCGGCGCGATCAGCCCGATCGAGGGCGTAGGGCCCGACGACCTGCGGATCAGGGAACTGCTGGCCCGGCTGGCCGACGGCACGGTCACGGAGCTCATCCTGGCCACGGACCCGAACCTGGAGGGCGAGGCCACCGCCACGTACCTCGCCCGCATGATCAAACCCATGGGCCTCAAGGTCACCCGCCTGGCCAGCGGCCTCCCGGTGGGTGGCGACCTGGAATACGCGGACGAGGTGACTCTCGGCCGCGCCTTCGAGGGGAGACGACTCCTAGATGTCTGACGCCACGCTGCACGCGACCAACCAGGACCCGGACGACTTCGCGGTCCAGATCGCGGACCAGGTAGAGAGCTTCCTCGTCGCCGTCACGGAAGTGGCGAAGGGCGACGAGCCGGAATCGGCGATCCCCTTCCTCCTTCTGGAGGTCTCCCAGCTCATGCTGGCCGGCGGCCGTCTCGGCGCGCACGAGGACATCGTGCCGGAGGAGCGGTACGAGCCGGACATGGGCCCGGAGCAGGACGTGGACCAGCTCCGCGAGAACCTGGCCCGCCTGCTGGACCCGATCGACGTCTACTCCGAGGTCTTCGACCCGTACGAGCCCCGGAAGGCACCGGTCCCGGCCCGTATCTCCGACGACCTCGCCGACGTCATCACCGACCTCCGCCACGGCATGGCCCACTACCGCGCGGGCCGCACGACGGAGGCGCTGTGGTGGTGGCAGTTCTCGTACTTCTCCAACTGGGGCTCGACGGCGTCCGCGACGCTGCGCGCCCTGCAGTCCCTCCTGGCCCACGTCAGGCTCAACCAGCCCCTGGCGGAGCTGGACGGCCTGGACACCGACCAGGCGGGCATGGGCGACGAGACCCTGGAGTTCGAGGCCGGAAGGGTGATGGCGGAGGAGATCGCGGGACCGCTGGGGCTGCGGAAGGTCAGGTAGCGGGCGGCCCGATCAGCGACGACCGGACCGGCCCTGGTGGCACACGCTGAAGGCGGTGGGGGCTGCGGAGGGCTCACAGCCGTCACAGCCCCCACAGCCCCTTGCCCAGGGTGCTCAGCCCCCCGCCGAGCGCGAGCAGCAGGACGAGCACCCGCGCCTGCTTCTCCGGTACGCGCCCGGCGAGCGACCTCCCGACCAGGGCGCCCACGGCCATCGCACCGGCGGCGAGGGCCCAGACGGGCGCGGCGAGCTGGGGGAGCCCGTTCGACGCGACGGACACGACGTTGACGACGACCCCGTAGAACTGGGCGTTGGGCACGAATTCCCTCACGGTCCACCCGGCGTTGAGGGCGTACAGGGAGATGGGCGGCCCCCCGACTCCGGCGGCGGAGTTCATGAACCCGCCCAGGCCCCCGGCGACGACCGCACCTCCACCGCCACGCAGGGCGGCCACCCGCGCGCCCCGCATCACGAACACGACGGCCACGGTGACGAGAGCACCCATGCCGGCCATCAACGCGGGCTCCGACAACCGCCGCGCCACCCACGTCCCCACCGGCACCGTGCACACGGCCGCGACGCACAACGGCACCATGGCGCCGAACCGCACCCTCCGCCACCCGTCGGCCAGCCCGACGACACTGATGACCCCGGCGGCACAGTTGGCGAGTACGACCCCTTCGGCGGGGCCCAGCACGAGCACGAGAGCGGGCACGGCGACGAGGGCGAACCCCATACCGGTGAGCCACTGCACGGAGGAACCGAGCAACACGATTGCCGCCAGCAGTAGTTGGCCCATCCACCCGTCCGTCACAGCTCGGGATCCTGCCCGGCCGAGGGCACGTGATCAATGCCTCGCCTCAGCTTTGTGTCGCTCCGAGCAGCGCCGAGGGATCGACGTACGGCGCCGTCGGGGTCGGCTCGCTGTACCACCGCAGCGGCCACGTGTTCCCGTCCAGCGCCGGGATCCCGATGTATGTGACGGTACGCACGCCTCTGCCACCGAACCGCTGCACGCCGAGGGGCCAGTCGTGTCTGCGCACCTCACCCGGCGCGAGCAGGAAGTACACCCATCGGAACCCGATCGCCTCACACACGATCGGCCCCACGTCCCCGCCGGCCGCCTCGATGAGCCGTTCGGCGGCCACCTCCCCTCGTACACCCTCGATCCGAACGGCGTCGAAGTGCACGCCGGTCACGCGGAGTTGATGCCCTGAGACCGGGACCCATTCGGGCCGGTGAATTGCGTTGGTCATGGCCACACAGTGGCTACTGATTGGCTACTCTGGGTAGCGACTGAGGTGATACGCGCGGGTGTGTATCGGTCGGAGGTGCACGCTGTGTCGGGCCAGTACAACTCCAACTCCCAGCTGCCCCCGGTTGCCTGGCGCTACGGCGGCAACCAGATGAAGCGGTGGCGTACGAAGGCGAACGTCAGCCGTGAGGAGCTGGCCGCCGCGTCCAACTACTCCCCGGACACGATCAAGTCCATGGAGCAGGGTGTGCGGATGCCGACGCCCCGGGTGCTTGATGTGGCGGATGAGTTGTGCCGGGCTGAGGGGTTGTTGAGTGCGGCGAAGGAGTACCTGAAGAGGGAGCCCTTTCCGGCTCGGGCGCAGGACTTCATGCAGCACGAGAAGGAGGCGATCAACCTCTGGTGGTACGAGCCCACGCTGATCCCCGGTCCCCTGCAAACCGAGGCGTACGCACGGAAGCTGATCGGCGACCACATTCCCGCCCTGGACGAGGAAACCGTCGAGGAACGCGTCGCGGCGCGAGTGGCGCGGCAGCAGATCCACACGCGGAAGCCGCTGGTGGGGTGCAGTTACGTTCTGTACGAAGCGGCTCTACGTGGTCCCTACGTGGACAAGGAGCAACTGCTGCACTTGCTGGAGGTCGGCAAGTTGCGCAACGTGGTGATTCAGGTGCTGCCCTACAAGCAGGCCATGACCGCCGCGCTGCACGGTCAGATGGTGCTGCTGGAGACCAAGGACCACGAGCGTCTCGCGTACACGGAGGCGCCTTCTGTGAGTCAGCTGACTGTCGACCCTGGACTCGTGAGTGCCCAGACCGAACGGCTTAGCATGATCCGCACTGTGGCCCTCGACCCGGACGAGTCGGCGCGCTTCATCGAGCGGATGGTGGGAGAGCTATGAACGACCAGCTGAGGTGGTTCAAGTCGAGCTACAGCGACGGTGAAGGCGGCGCCTGCGTCGAAGTCGCCCTCCCCGCCCCCCGAACCACCATCCACATCCGCGACTCGAAGAACCCCTCGGGCCCGCAGCTCCACATCACGGCCTCCGCCTGGAGGGCCTTCGTTTCCGCAGTTCAGCCCGGGGCTTGAGCCTCGGGCTTCGAGCTCTTCCATTGGGTTCTGGGTGGGGAAAATCCAACCCAACCAACCAAGCTTGTACGTGAGTTGAAGGGGCGTAACCCGAAAGGGTGACGTTCCGTGATCGGCTTGCTTCGAAGCGTGAAATCGCTCTAGGTTCACGGCAAATAGATCGGCCCCGGCAGGTGCTCTCAACACCAACGCCAGGGCCTAGACCTACGGATCGAATGCGAGTCGATCGTGGCTTACGCCCACCCTAGCCC
>NZ_VJZC01000697.1 GCF_009377185.1 Streptomyces spongiae | reverse complement strand
CCGGCCCCGCCCCTCGGGCTGCGCGCCCTCACGGGCGAGACCCCCCGTCTCCAGGTGCTGCCCTTCGCCGACGGTGATCAACTGCTGCTCTACACCGACGGGGTCACCGAGGCCCGCGACCACGGCCGCGCGTTCTACCCGCTCGCCGACGGCCTGGCACGCCACGTCTCCGACGAGCCGGCCCGCACCCGCACCGCACTCCACGACGAACTGCTGGCCCATGTGGGCGGCCGGCTGCACGACGACGCGGCGCTGCTGCTGCTCCGCAAGCCGGCCGCCCAGTCGGCCGCCCTGCCGGAGGACCTGGTGGAGGCGTGGCGCTGACGCCGTCCCGTGCTTACTTGCCGCAGAACTCCGCCTCGATCACCTCCTTGGCTTCGCCCGCAAACATGGCGTTGAAGTCGAGAGCCAGGGCATGGCGGCCGTCGCGGGTGGTGAACGCCGCCGCCGAGGAGCCGTGGGCGTCACCGCCGTGACCCCAGACCACTTTGCCGCAGCCCAGCTCGAAGCGGTACAGGCCGAGGCCGTAAGTCATTCTCGGTCGGTCAGGGCCATCGCCCTGCGGCTCGGTCGTCATCATCTCGGCGAGCTGTTCCTTCTCCAGCAGCCGGCCCGGGCGCAGCAGCGCCGTGTAGAAGCGGATCAGGTCGGCGGAGGTGGAGATCGCGTCGCCGGAGGCGCCCATCACCGAGGGGTTGTACTCCGTGACGTCGTGGATCGGTGCGGCGGGGTCCTTGCTGAACTTCGTGTAGCCCCTGCTGTGCGGCCGAGGCAGACGGGGGTCGGTGCCGGGTGAGCGGGTGCCTTTCAGGCCGAGCGGCTCGATGATGCGTTGGCGGATCTCCTCCTGGTACGTGTTGCCGGTGACCCTCTTGATGATCATGCCGGCCAGGATGTAGTTGGTGTTGGAGTACTTCCAGCCCCCGCCCGGAGCGAAGTCCGGCCCGTTCCGCATGGCCATGGCCACCATGGATTCGGCGGTCCAGGTGTCGTAGCGGTGGTCGAGGAACTCCTCGCTGAACACCCTCCGTTGGAACTCGGGGTCCTCGAGGACGTTGTAGATGCCGCTGGTGTGGTTGAGGAGCCGACGCAGTGAGATCTTGCTTCCGTCGTGGCCGTTGCCGTGCACCACGCCCGGGAGCCACTTCTCCACGCTGTCGTCCAGCGACAGCTCCCCCTCCGCTTCGAGTTGGAGCAGCACGGTCGCGATGAACGTCTTGGAGACGCTGCCCACGCGGTAGTGGTCGCGGGGGCCGGGTGGCTGTCCGGTCTTCAGGTTCCCCACGCCCGACGTGCCCGTCCACGTTCCGTGCTTGTCCTCGACCCGGGCCGTGACGCCCGGCACGCCGTCCGCGACGGCGGCGTCCATGGCCTCCCGCGTCGCGCTGTGGCCGGCCGTCGAGGTACGGGCCGTATCGGCCGGTACCGCGAACGCCGGGGCGGCCAGCGCCGCCGCCGCGGTCGCGGCCGTCGCCGCCGTCAGCCACGTCCGGACCCGTCTCCCGTGTACCGCCATGTCTCCCCCTTCGTGCCCTGTGATCATTTCGAGGGGGGAGACACGGGGCGCCCGCTTGAGGGTTGAGGCGCGGTACTGCGGTTGAGCCGGATTCAGCCAGTTCGTTCAGCCCTTGCGCAGGACCAGTTCCACGTTCCGGTCCTCCGACGATCCCGAGAGGTCCGTGCGGGAGCCCGGGGCGTTGAAGGAGAGTTCGCGGTACAGGGACGCGAGGCCCGTCTGGGAGAGGTCGTCGAAGTCCGTGGCGTGCGGGGCCGCCGACTCGACGAGCGTGGTGAACAGGGAGATCGTGCCGTCCTTGTTGTCCACCAGCTCGATGACACGGGCGAGTTGGGGGAAGTCGATGTGGGAGGCCGTCGAGATCTCCCAGAACGAGCCGCCCGAGGAGGAGTGCGGGGTGATCCGGTTGCGGTGGCTGTGGCCGTTGACCCAGGCGAGGACGTTGCGGTGACGGCCTAGGAGGGACAGGACCTCCTCGCCGCCGTGACGGGCCTCGCCGGGGTGGTTCGGGTCCTCGCGGAGGTTGCGCATCGTCTTGCTGGTGTGATGGCTGAAGACGATTGCGTACGACTCCTTGTGCTCCTTCAGCGTCCGCTCCAGCCACTTCAGCTGCGCCGTGCCGAGCGAACCCTCGTAGTGACCGCCGGGGTCGGTGGAGTCGAGGCTGATGCCGATGACGTCGTCGGCTATGCGGAAGGCGTAGTACTGGGTGCCGGCGTCCACGTTCGCCTGCGAGTAGCCGTGGCCGACCGGGCCGGGGCCGGTGTGGGCCGGGTCCAGGTGGGCCTTGAGGTACTCCAGCGGGGTGAAGGGGGCGCGGTTCTCGTCGGGGGTGACCGAACGCATCTCGCGGGCGTGGGCCTTGAGCATCGCCTTCCAGTCGGCGCCCCGGGGGTCGCCGCCCGTCTTGACGTTGTCCCAGATCGCCTGACCCGCCTGCTCGTCCAGCGTCATCAGCTTCTTGCCGCCGACCGCGAAGTCCGCGAAGAAGGAGTCGCCGGGGGCGTAGCAGCCGCCGGGCAGGGAGTCGTGGTTGCCGACCGTCGAGTACCAGGGCAGGTTCAGGCCGGGGCTGTTCACCTCGCGGATCGCGGCGTCGAGGAAGCCGTCGATGCGCGGGAAGCCGAGCTGCTTGTCGTTGTCGCGCAGGGCCGCGTCCGGCTGCCAGTACAGCTTCAGGTCGCTGTTCTGGACGCCCTCGTAGCGGCGCGGGTCACCGGAGTTGGGGGTGATGCGGCCGCCACTCATCGCCTTCAGGAACCAGTCCAGCTCGGTGCGCGAGTTGTTGTCGGTGTTGTCGCCCGTGGTCATGACGAAGTGGAGCGGGGAGCCGGTGACGGGGGCTCCCCGCAGCGCGTTGACCCGCTCGACGAGCGAGACCGCGCCCGCCACCGACAGCGCCTCCTGCGGACGCCAGGCGCTCGCGGTCTGGGCGCGCAGGTACTCGTACCGCAGCGGGTGCTGGACGTCCACCACGTGCAGGTCGGTGAACTGGACGAAGGCGGCGAGGGCGGTACGGCGGCTCTCGCGGCCCGACTTGGGGGCGGCGAGGTCCCCACGGACGACGCGCTTCCAGGCCGGGCCGTCGCCGAGCCGGCGGTAGCCGGAGCCGGAGCGGGGTGCGGCGACCGAGCCGAGGGTCGTGCCGCGGGTGTACGGAGCCAGGGGCGCGGCCGGAGCCTGGCGGGAGGACAGGGCGACCGCGGACGTGTCGGAGGCGGCCTTGGCGGAGGCTTCGGTTCCGGGGCGCAGGGCGAGGCCGACGCCCGCCGAGAGGGTCACGGCGCCTGTGGCGGCGAGGAAGGCACGACGGCCCGGAGCGGTGGCAGCGGCGGCGACAGAGCGTATGCGCGACATGCGCGTTTCTCCCCGAGTGCGAACGCATCAGCAGTGGTCGCGGACTGCTCGCAAACGCGAACGGCCCGCTCATACTGGATCGTTGGCACCGGGAATGACCTGTACGTTAACTGGGCGGCAACGGGCAGCGCCGATCACCGTACGTCGATCTTGGACCACCCTCCGCGTTCACCAGGGCTTCCCTAACGTAGAGGAGACCGAAGGGAGACGGTCACTCCGTGTTCACTTAACGGGGTACAGCACCTATCCCCGGGGAGCATCCGGCACCTGCTCGCTCAGGTGACCGGAGGGCGGGCGCTCGCGCCACAGGACGAGGCCGACGTCGACCAGGCCGACCCGTTCCAGGGAGGGGACGGTGTCCAGTGGGTGCCAGGCGGCCATGTCGGTGGAGCCGTTCGTCTCGTGGCGGAGGTCGCCGCCGGTGACGCGGGCCTCGTAGACGATCCGCAGGCCGTGGAAGTCGGCGACCGCGCCGAGGCGGCGCGGGTACTGGCGCTTGATGGAGTCCACGCCGAGCAGGGTGGTCGGCTCGACCGTGTACCCCGTCTCCTCGTCGACCTCGCGGACCACCGTGTCGTACGGGTCCTCGCCGTGGTCCATGCCGCCGCCCGGCAGCGTCCACCGCTTGCTGCCGTCGCCGGCCACCCAGCGGGCCAGCAGCACCTGCCCGTCCCGTACGCACACGGCGTACGCCGCCACTCTCAACTCCTCGCGCATGCACAGACGTTACACAGAGGGACGGACAACGGACGGGACGACGAAGGACCTTTCACGCTGCCGGCCGCCCGCGTCAGCCGCCGTCCTCGCACGTCAGGCCGCGTGCCTCGGTCAGTTCCTCGGTGACCAGGGCGCGTTCCCGGGCGATCTCCTTCTCCCCGGTGACCAGCAGGTCGGGCGTCGCCTCGTCGCGGTGGATGCCGACCAGGACGGGCTTGCCCTCGCCCAGGCGGGAGGCCTCGCTCTCGTCCACGGGGAACACGAGCTCGTCGTCACCCTTGGCCGACTTCTCCGGCTTGAAGTAGCGCTCGACGTCCAGGGTGACCCTGGACTGCCCGGTGCCGGGGACCGGTTCGAGGCCCGTGACGGTGCCCTCCGCGATGAGCCGGGAGCAGGCGATGTGCATCAGGTCGGTCAGTGACGCCGAGCCGTTCTGCGCCCCGGCGTCCGGCCTGCTCGCGCTCTTCTCCGACGCGCTGTCCGCGGTGCTCTGACTGACCCCGGCACCACCCTGCGAGACCAGCCACCCCAGCCCGACGACCACGAAGACGGCCATGGCGGCGAGGGTCCCGAAGGCGAGCGTGATCGCCGCGGGGCGGCGCCTCGGCGGGCGGGTACGGGC
>NZ_VJZC01000696.1 GCF_009377185.1 Streptomyces spongiae | reverse complement strand
GGGCGGGGTTGAGGGCGCCCTGGATCGGGAGCTGCGCGGGAACGGCCACACCCTGAACACCCTGTGCGGGCACGGGCTGACTCGCCGCGGGCGCGCCGGGGATCCCCTGCGCGGGTACCGGCTGAGCGAGTCCCGGGATTCCCTGGGCCGGGACAGGCTGCGGGTGGCCCGGAACACCCTGTGCGAGAACGGGGGGTTGGGCGGGCACGGTCACTCCGTGCACGGCGACGGGCAGCGCGGCCGGAGCCGGCACTCCCTGCGGTGGCACCGGCTGTTGTCCCGGAACGGGCTGCCCCGGAGTCGCCTGCGCGGGTACGACCTGCTGAGCTCCCGCCTGAGCCGGAAGCCCCTGAGCGGCAGCCGTCTGCCCCGGCGCCGGGACGCCCTGCGCGGAGGGCACTTGCGCCGGGACGCCCTGTGCGGGTGCCGTCTTGCCCTGCTCCGCGGCAGTGCGGGCTCGGCGGCGACCTGTCGGTGCGGGCACGGGATGCGGCTGCGGCGGGGTGTGGTCGTCGGACGGATCACGCAGCGCCGCGTCGTGGCGCCCGTCATCGGCCTGACCTTCACCAGGCGCACCACCGGGCATCTCGGTACCGGGCATCTCGGCACCAGGCGTTTCGGCACCGGGCGCGCCCGGCACGTCGGCCGCCTGACCCGCGCCTGCTCCGGGCCCGGCGGCAGGAGCCGGTCCCGCTGCCTGGGCAGGAGACACGGGAACTCCGGCGGCCATGGGAGCCGCCGTACCTCCGGCCCCGCTCCCCTGCCCGGCGGCAGCGGCGCCGTGCGCGGCCTCGTACTCGGGTGTGCGGTCGGCCGCGGCAGGCGGCAGAGCGAACACGGTGCGGCCCGGGGCCTGCGCGGTGGCGCGCTCCTCCGCGTTGGCGAGGGCCCGGCGGCGGCGCCCGGTCGGCTGGGGCTGTCCGCCGGCAGCGCCCGCACCGGCGGCCTCCGGCGTGCTCTGGGCCGCGGGCAGGGCAGGCGGCAGGGCGTGCTGCTCGGGGTTCCGGCGCGCGCGCCGCCCGGTGGGCGCGGGCACGCCCTGGGGCGGCACCGTCTCCCCCAGTCCCGTGGCGGCGGCGCCCGCCGCGTGCTCGGCGGCCGTGACGACCGCGCCCTCGGAGACCCCCTGCGTCCCGGCCTCGGCGAGGCTCGGCTGCCCACGCCGCCGCCCCGTACCACCGGACCCCGCACCGGGGTCGGCGCCGGACGCCTCGTCGTTGCCCTCCTCCTGCGCCGGAACCGGTCCGGCCTCACCGTCCGCGGACTCCGCCCGCCGCCTGCGCCGCCCGGTGGGCGCTGCGGCCTCCGCCTCGGGTTCCTCGCCCTCCAGGAACGCGTCCACCGAGGACCGCTGAGCCCGACGCCGCCCGCGCCGGGAGGCGTTCCCCGACGCATCGCCCGCGGCCTGCTCCGGCAGCGCGACCTCCGCACCGACACCGTCGGCACCGCTGCCCTCGGCGGTGGCGGCGCCGACATCGGTTACGTCGGCCGCGGGCTGCTGCTGAGCCTGAACCGCCCCGGCACCGCCACCGATCGGTACCTCGAGCACGTACGCGCTGCCGCTCATGCCCGGCACCTCGTGCGTCTGCAGCACACCGCCGTGCGCCCGCACGATCCCGCGGACGATCGGCTGGTGCACCGGGTCTCCCCCGGCGTACGGGCCGCGCACCTCGATGCGGACGACCTCGCCGCGCTGGGCGGCGGCCACGACCACCGTGTTGTCCATGTAGCCACCGGCCGACATGGGCGAGTTGCCCGTCGCGTCGACGCCCGCCACGTCCGCGACGAGGTGGGCGAGCGCGGTCGCGAGCCGCCGCTGGTCCACCTCGGCCTCGATGGGCGGCGCGTGTACGGCGAACTGCACCCGCCCGGGCCCGATCAGCTCGACGGCCCCCTCGACACCGGCCGCGACGACGGCGTCGAGCATGACCGCGGTCCGGACGAGACCGTCGTCGCCCGAGTCGAGGAGCTGGTAGCCGAGGACGTTGTCGACGAGTGTGGTGATGCGCGAGTACCCGGCCGACAGGTGGTGGAGGACCTGGTTGGCCTCGGGCCAGAGCTGGCCGGCGTCGTCGGCGGCGAGCTTGCCGAGTTCGCCGCGGAGCTGGTCGAGCGGGCCGCGCAGGGAGTGCCCGAGCACGGCGAGGAGCTGGTCGTGCCGCGCGGCGAGCGCCTCGTACCGGTCCTTCTCACGCTCGCCGAGCGCCGCGTACCGCTCGTCCCCGGAGGCGAGTTCATCGGCGTGGCGCTCGCGCAGCTCGTCGAGCTCGCCGGTGTGCTCCTCACGCAGCTTCCCGAGCTCTTCGGCGTGCTCGGCGGAGAGCTTCTCGATCTCCTCCGCGTGCTTCTCGGCCTCGTTCTTCTTCTCCTCGGCGAGCGCGTCGTACGGCCGCCGGTCGGTGAAGGTCATGACGGCGCCGACGAGCTGGTCGCCGTCGCGCACGGGGGCGGTCGTCAGGTCGACCGGCACCCTGTCGTCGCCCTTCGACCACAGCACCTGCCCGCGCACCCGGTGCTTGCGCCCCGAGCGCAGGGTGTCGGCGAGGGGGGACTCCGCGTACGGGAAGGGGGAGCCGTCCTCACGGGAGTGCAGGACGAGGGTGTGCAGCTCCCGCCCACCGAGATCACTGGCCCTGTAGCCCAGTATCTGAGCGGCGGCCGGATTGACGAGCACGATGCGCCCGTCCGTGTCCGTTCCCACCACACCCTCGGAGGCGGCCCGCAGGATCATCTCGGTCTGCCGTTGCGCACGCGCGAGTTCGGCCTCGGTGTCGACCGTGCCGGACAGGTCGCGCACGACGAGCATGAGCAGCTCGTCACCGGTGTAGCCGTATCCGTCGTACGCCTGCTGGCCGTTCTCCAGGTTCGCGCTCGTGACCTCGACCGGGAACTCGCTCCCGTCGGTCCGCCGCGCGATCATCCGGGTCGGCTTGGTGTGTCCGCGCGGATCGAGGGACTCGGGCCGTCGCATCGACCCGGGGATGAGCCGGGAGTCGAACTCGGGCAGCAGATCGAGCAGCCCGCGCCCCACCAGGGCGGTCCCCGGGGTCTCGAAGGCCTCCAGGGCGATGCTGTTGGCGTTGACGACCGTCCCGTTGGCGTTGACCAGCACCAACGCATCGGGAAGCGCGTCGAGTATGGCTGCGAGGCGAGCAGCGCCTCGGGATGGCCTGCTGCTCACGAGACGCTTCCTCCCTGTTACCGCATCTTCCCGACTGCCTGGGCCATCTTGCCAACCGGCCCGCAGCGTGTCACGCGAGGGAGTCTACGGGCAGTGGTTGCGCTGGCGACGTCGGATGAGAGGGAGGTCGCACGTGGATCTTTATGGGGATCTGCGACGGACCTGTGACCGTGTGTTTCGCTTCTCGGGGTCGTGATGATCCATTTCGTGAAGATACGGCCGGGGTGGTTGACCGCACATATGTGCGGGGTGAGGTGACTCGACCGCGGCCCGCTTCCGAACCCCGCTTCCTCCGTCAGCCGCGCCGGCCGAGGTCGGGCAGCACGGGGACGAGCGCGTCCCACCGGGCGATCTCACAGCCGTTCCGCCGGTCGAAGCGGGCGTCGACGGGGCGGCCGGCCCAGGTGCCGGTGACCTGGGCGGTGGCCGGACCGCCGTACTGCATCGTGCACACGGTGCCCGGGGCCACGGGGGCGAAGGGGTCGCGCCCCCAGGCCGTACGGCCTTCGAGCTTCCCGCAGGCACCTCGGGCGTCGGGATGGCTCCCGCCCTCCGGGTGGCACTCCAGCCTGTACGTCCCGTCGGCGGCCCGGCCCGCGCCCTCGACCGTGACGGTCAGCCGGTCTCCGGAAGCCGACGGGGGTACGGGGCCCGGTGCGGGCAGCGACCTCGGCCCACCGCTCCCGGCGTACGCCGCCGGAGGCACGGAGGCCAGACCGGTGACCGCGCCGAGGGCGGCGACACCGATGAGGAACCGGCGGAGGACGGCGGGACGACGGGGAGAAGAGGAAGGAGAGGGGGAAGGAGAAGAGGAAGAGGGGCGCACCATGACCTGCCTAACGCCGGTGAACGCGCACGGTTGCGCCACCGCTTTCGCCGCCCCGAGCTCCGGGCCCGGAGAGATCACCGCACAAAGATCCTTCGAGTCGCCGCGCCGCGATACGGCTTTGCTCTGCGGCCTCTCCGCCTAGTACCGTGGGGGGCGATTGGTGACGGCCCGCTGGGCTGTGTCATCATCTGCACGCACCATTCGCGCTTGCGCGGGCGGTTGTGCTGGAGGCGTCGCCTAGTCCGGTCTATGGCGCCGCACTGCTAATGCGGTTTGGGTCTTAAAGCCCATCGAGGGTTCAAATCCCTCCGCCTCCGCACCTGATCCCGAAGCCCCGGTCTCCGATGACCGGGGCTTCGGCCGTTCCGAGGACCGACGCGGGCGTCAGGACCGTGGCGAGGCGCGGACCGGGGCGCCGTCCAGGGATCGGTCTCCGGGCTGTTTTCGCAGGTCAGGTCGGGTGCGGCAAACGGATTTCACCTCACGCCGCCAGTCATGTAATGTTGTTCCCGCAACGCCGACCGGGCCGAAAAGCCCGGAAGGAAGCGCCAACACAACAGAACACACAAGCACTCGTAGCTTAACGGATAGAGCATCTGACTACGGATCAGAAGGTTGCAGGTTCGAATCCTGCCGAGTGCGCAGCAGACCAGAGGCCCCGTGGAGGAATCCACGGGGCCTCTGGCTTTTGTCCCGACGGCAGTGCCCCGGGGGGAGGGGTGGGGTG
>NZ_VJZC01000695.1 GCF_009377185.1 Streptomyces spongiae | reverse complement strand
GTGTCGATCGGGGTGGCGTGGGGCTGGTTGGTCACTCCTTGACGGTAGCCGCACCGCAGGGCGCCGCTGTCCCTTAGGGAAGGGCCCTAACCGTCCAGTCCCTCCGCTGTCCCCTGACCGTCCAGCCCCTCCGCGGCCCGCGCCGCGTCCCGGTAGGCACGCGCGGCCACCCGCAGTGCCGCCTCCGGGTCGACGCCCGCCGCCTCGGCCTCGACCGCCGTCGCCAGCAGCGCGTACCCGACGCCCTCCCCCGTCGGCAGGGGCACGTCCAGGCCCGCCGTCCGTATCCGTGAGGAGAGCTTGGCCGCGAGGGCCAGACCCGGCTGGCCGAGGGGTATTCCGTCCGTCACCGACTCGCGCCGCTTCTCCACCGCCTTCGTGCGCAGCCAGTGCGCCTTGACCTCCTCCGGTGTCGTGGCCGTCTCGTCGCCGAAGACGTGGGGGTGGCGGTGGATGAGCTTGGTGACGATGCCGGCCGCGACATCGTCGATGGAGAAGGGTTCCTCCCCGTCCTCCGGGCTGCCCTCCTCGGCGATGCGGGCGTGGAAGACGACCTGGAGGAGGACATCGCCCAGTTCCTCCCGGAGCTCGTCCCGGTCGCCCTCCTCGATCGCCTCCACCAGCTCGTACGCCTCCTCGATGCCGTACTTCGCGAGGCCCTTGTGGGTCTGCTGGGACGACCAGGGGCACTCGGCGCGGATGCGGTCCATGACCTGGACGAGGTCGAGGAGGCGGGCGCCCGGAAGGTCGTAGGAGGCGGGGAGCAGCTCCAGCTCCGGCATGGCCACACGGCCCGAGCCGGCGAGGCGGGCCAGGCCGTCGGTGAGGTGCGGCTCGCCCTCCCCGGTCGCCACGACGACCACCGTGTGGCCGCCGGCGCAGGCGTCGACCAGCTCCTCGGCGGTGGGGGTCGCCTCCTCCACCGCTATGCCCGCCTCACGGAGGTAGGGCAGCTGCGGGTGCGCACCGTCCGCGCACAGGACGCGGTCAGCGCCGTGCAGCGCCTGCCAGGCCGGCCAGGAGAGCAGGCCCGGTGCTACGCGGTGGCTGGTGGTGAGCAGGACGATGCGGCCGGTGGCGCCGTCTGGGCTGGTTGCGTTCACAGATCGAACGTAACCCACGCCACCGTCACCACCCGAAGTTGTCCACAGGAAGTTATCCACAGGCTGGGCGGGCGGTGCGGGGCTGGTGAACCGTTTGGTCACCGTCCCGGCAGCGGACCGGCCCCGCGGCTACGCCGACTGTGGCTGCGCCGGCGCCGTGATCTCCCGTACCCACGGCGTCTTCGCGTCCACGCGGCTGCTCTTCTGGACGTCCCAGCTGCCGTAGCGCGGGTTGAGGTCGACGTCGAGTTTCTTCGAGGCGTCGGAGAGGGCCTTCCAGAAGGTGGCCTTGCCCGCGTCGGTGTTCATGTCGGCGCCGAGCGCGGCGGCCAGCTTCTGGGCCGCGATCTCGGTGCGGAGGCTGTCGTCGAGGCGCTTGGGCGCCACGCCGTACTGCTGCAGCCAGGCCGTCTCCAGGCCCTTCGCTCCGCCCGCCTGCTGTTCCAGGGAGGCGCGGAAGGCCTGGACGTCCTTGCGGGTGACGCCGACACCGGCGTCCTCGGCCGCACGCTTCAGAACCTCGTCGAGGACCATGGTGTGCAGGGTGTCGCGGGTGAGGCCGCCCGTGCGGGCGATGGCCTGCTCGTACTGGGCCTCGTCCGGGGTGGCGGCCCGCTGTGCCGCGCGCACCTCGTTCACCCGGGTCTCCAGCTGGGCGACGGTGATCCGCTGGCCGCCGACGACGGCCGCCGCGCCGGGATGCGCGTCGTTCCCGCAGGCGGTGAGGAGGGGCGCCGCGGCGACGATCGCGGCGGAGAGGACGAGCGCGGTACGACGGCGGCGGTGCAAGTGGGCCTCCCGAGGAGATTGTGCGACGGTGCACAAAGTCTTGCGGTGATCGATGGTAGGCAGTGGCCCTGCTCTCGGCCAGCCATTCGACCAACGATTCACCCACGACTTCGGGCACCGCCGTGCCCGGCCGCGTTTCAGCCCGTGATCGCCACCGGCGCGTCCCAGGCGTTCCGGTCCACCGTGATGGTGTAACCGCCGCGGGACTCCTTGCTGTTGACCATGTACTGGTGCGCGCGGTGGTGCCCGGTGTACAGCGTCGAGGCGTACGGCCAGTCGGTGGTCGTGGTGTTGACCTTGTCCCACTTGGCGTACCAGAGGTTGCCCGGCAGGTTGGTGCGGTCGGTCGCGGTGGCGACGGCCTTGGCGCTGGAGCTGCTGAAGCCGTAGAACGCGGTGCGGTACTGCTTGGCGTCGACGGCCTTGTGCCAGGCGCGGACGTAGGTGAGGACCGCGCTGTTGCAGGCCGTGTTCGTGATGTCGTACGCCTCCATGTCGAGGTAGAGCGCGCTGCCGGGCTTCATGCCGAGCGCGGACGCCTTCGCCACGGCGTCGGCTCCGTCCGCGGAGCCCTGGGAAGCGGCGGTCGAGGCGCTGATCACCTCGGGGCTGGAGCCGCTCTGGCAGGGTGGCTGGGCCCCGACGTAGAGCGGGATGAGCTTCCAGCCGACGGAGCTGACGGACTTCACCCAGGAGGCGGTGAGGTTGGGCTGGGAGCAGCCGCGGTTCTTGCCGCCGACGTAGACGGCGGCCGCGCCGTAGAAGCCGGTGTTCCATGCCTTCATCGCGGACAGGGACGGTGCCGCGCAGGTGTCGAAGGCGCGGCCCGTGTAGACCTTGGCGGCAGGCCAGCTCGTGGTGGTGGCGAGGGAGTTCTGCGCGGCGACTGTGGCCCCGGCGAGTACGACGGCCCCGGCCGCGGCCCAGGTCGCGTATCTGCGCTTCTTCGACTGCCGATGGCTGGACATGGCCCCACCCCTAGGTACGCCTGATGGCTTGCTGCGGAACGTCCCGATGCTGGACGTCCCGATGCTGAACGTCTTGATGCCGAACGTTCGGAAACGCATCGCAACGTAGACCGGCGATCTCCGGTTTCGGGAAACCCCACACCTTGATCACGGCAAACTTCGGCCAAGATGGCGCAAAACCGCTCAGCCGCGCACCTGGCCCAGCCACTGCAGGGTCCGCCGTACCTCCGCGGCCAGGGGGTGGCCGGGGCCCCTGAGCCGTTCCACGTCGTGCAGCAGGCGGGCCAGGGTGTCGTGGGCGGCGGCGCGGTCGCCGAGGGCGAGGAGGAGGTGGCCGATCCGGCGGCGGACGTCCAGGGAGAGCTCGGGGTCCCCGGCCACGTACTGGTTCTCGTAGTACGGCAGGAGGGAGCGGTACTCGGCTAGCGCGGCGGCCGCCTCACCGAGCTGCTCCAGGCACTGGGCGGCGTCGTAGCGGTAGCGCAGGGACTGCGGGTCGGCCTGGCCCGCCTCCTTGGCCCGCTCGTCGGCGAGGCGGCGCAGCTCGGGCAGGGCGCGGCGGTACTGGCCGTCGTCCATGAGCGTCGCCGCGTACTGCTTGCGCAGGGTGCGGACGACGGGTGAGTGCTCGCCGTGCTGGGAGGCGGCCGCCGGGAGGATCTGGCCGAGGATGTCGACGGCCTGGGTGATGCGGCCCTCGCCGAGCAGCCGCTTGACCTCGTCGACGGCGCCCGCGACGTCGGGTCTTTCGACCGCGGGCGCGGCCTGGGGCTGCGGTGCGGGTGTGACGGCGCGGTCCGGCCAGGGCGCGTGCGGGCGCAGGAACGGGCGGGTGGGGTCGAGCGGTGCGCCGGTCGGCATCCCGCGCGCGGGCAGCAGCGGAAGGAGCTGCTCGTACGTCTCCTGCGCGGACTCGGGCCGGTGCTGCGGGTCCTTGGCCAGCAGGCGCAGCACCAGCGCCTCCAGGGTCTCGGGCACCTCCGGGCGCATACGGCGGACCGGGACCGGGGGCTCGTACAGGTGGCGGTGGAGGACGCCGAGGGCCGTGGAGCCCGCGAACGGGACGTTCCCGCTGAGCAGTTCGTGCATGAGCACGCCCAGCGCGTACAGGTCGGTGTACGGGCCGACCGCGCCGCCCATCGCCTGCTCCGGGGCCATGTAGGCGGGGCTTCCGATGGGGGAACCGGTGTGCGTCAGGCGGGTCGTGTCCGTGTCCATGACGGAGGCGACGCCCAGGTCGAGGACGGTGACCGTGCCGTCCTGCTTGACCATCACGTTCCGCGGCTTCAGGTCGCGGTGGACGATCGGGACCGCGTGCACGGCCGACAGCACGGCGCACAGCTGGGCGGCGACGGAGACGGTCCACTGCCAGGGGTACGGGTCGTGCTCGGCGAGGTGGTCGGAGAGGTCGGCTCCGTCGATGTACTGCATGACGAGGAACAGCTCCTCGCCCTCGCTGCCCGCGTCGTGGACCGTGACGAGGCCGGGGTGGTCGACCTGCGCGGTGACCCGGCACTCGCGCAGGAAGCGCCGGCGCAGCTCGTCGGCCTCCTGGCCCGCGACCTTGTCGGGGCGCAGCAGCTTGACGGCGACGCGGCGGTCGAGGCGCTGGTCGTAGGCCGTCCAGACCTGGCCCATGCCGCCCTGCCCGATGAGCGTGGACAGTTCGTAGCGGCCCGCGACGACGCGTCCCGTCCCGCCGCTCACCTGCCGCCCTCGTGCTTGCGCAGGTAGTCACTGAGCTCGTCGAGCTCGGCGCGCACCTGATCGATGCGCGCGGGTGACGGGCGCTGGGGTTGCGCCTGCTGCTGCGGTTGCGGTGGTACGGGCGGTTGCGGCTGCGCGGGCGGCTGCTGCTGGACCGGTGCGGGGGGCGGGAAGGGCTG
>NZ_VJZC01000694.1 GCF_009377185.1 Streptomyces spongiae | reverse complement strand
GTACGCGGCGCCGGCTTGGGCGCAAAAAGCAACGCCCGCGCAGCTCCCCAGCTGCGCGGGCGTCTATGCCGTCCGCCGCACCCCCGTCCCCACGGGGTTTCATGGGTGGATGTCCCCGCCCGGACCGCTCTTCCGGGCCTGGGGTCGCCGCTCAGCGCCCCAGCATCACTCCCACGGACGACGCTTGTGTGACCACTGCCTCCCAGCCGCCGAAGGCGTACACGAGCAGGGCCGCCAGGGGAAGGACCATCGCGGTCGCCACCAACGGGTGGCGGCGGCCCTGGCGATGGGTGCGGAACGCGCCGCCGTGCGGCTTGCGCCCCTGCGTGCGGACCATCGTCCGCGGTGCCGTGTGGGCCATGGTCCCTCTCCTGACCTGTGTTCGTTTGTCGTTGTGTTTGTCGTTGTGTTTGTCGTTGGCAGCGGCGGGTGTCTGACCTCGGGGGACGAGTGCTGCACCCGCCGCTTGACCTCAAATCTAGGCGCGCGGCCGGTACGGGTCGTCATGCCCTCGTACCGATTGCCGGGCCTCCCGGAGGATGAGCCATGACCTGCGGTGTACTCCCCTGGGTGGAGACGAGGTCCTAGGACTCAGGGTCTTCCCGGAGGGGACGCCCCGTGTGCCCCGACTGTTCCGAGATATCCTCCCGCGGCACGGGCTGCTCGACGAGGGCCAGCACCCGGTTCGCCATGAAGCGGGCCGTACGCACGACCGACCCGTTGCGCGTGACTTCGCTCACTTCCACCACTCCCCTGCGTACCGCCGTCTCCACCCGGCGGCCCGCCCTGCTCGCCACCACGTCGTATGTACGCGTCGTGTCGCCGGCGTCCACGACTATCTCCACACGATCACCCTTCACGGGTTCAATCCCCCTTCTGTCACGGGAGGTTGGGATCATGGACAGCCCAACGCGGCCCCGAACCCCTCTTCCCTGACCACCCTTCAAGTTTCCCACCCGGCACTGACAATCGATCGGGCCGAGAGGGCGCGGCCTCTGCGCGGACCCGGGTGTGGAAACGTAAGCTGTGCCACGTCACACGGACCGGGCAGCGGGGATGAACATGGCGATGATGCGCCTGAGGCGCGAGGACCCGCGCGTCGTCGGCTCGTTCAGGCTGCACAGACGGCTCGGCGCGGGCGGGATGGGCGTTGTCTACCTGGGCTCCGACAAGCGTGGGCAGCGGGTCGCGCTGAAGGTGATCCGGCCGGACCTGGCGGAGGATCAGGAGTTCCGCTCGCGGTTCGCGCGCGAGGTGTCGGCGGCGCGGCGGATCCGGGGCGGCTGCACCGCCCGGCTGGTCGCCGCGGATCTGGACGCGGACCGGCCGTGGTTCGCCACGCAGTACGTGCCCGGGCCCTCCCTTCACGACAAGGTCGCCGGCGAGGGACCGCTGTCGGCCGCCGACATCGCGGCGGTCGGTTCCGCCCTCTCCGAGGGGCTCGTCGCCGTCCACGAGGCCGGTGTCGTCCACCGTGACCTGAAGCCGTCCAACATCCTGCTCTCCCCGAAGGGGCCGCGGATCATCGACTTCGGGATCGCGTGGGCCACGGGTGCCTCCACCCTGACGCACGTCGGTACGGCCGTCGGGTCGCCCGGTTTCCTCGCGCCCGAGCAGGTGCGCGGTGCGGCCGTCACTCCGGCCACCGATGTGTTCTCGCTCGGTGCGACCCTCGCGTATGCCGGGACCTCCGACTCGCCCTTCGGGCACGGGAGTTCCGAGGTCATGCTCTACCGGGTGGTGCACGAGGAGCCGCAGCTGCAGGGTGTGCCGGACGCACTGGCTCCGCTCATCCGCGCGTGCCTCGCGAAGGACCCCGAGGAGCGGCCCACCACCCTCCAGCTGTCGCTGCGGCTCAAGGAGATCGCCGCGCGCGAGTCGCAGGGGCTCGCCGACGTCCGTCCGCCCGTGCCGCGCACCTCCCCCGACCGGCCGTCGGGGCGTCTCGCGGAGCAGCACTCCGAGCCGCGCACCCAGCGGCGGCCGCAGAGCGCCCAGGGCACGCCCTTGCCGCGTACGGGAGGTGGGTCCCGTTCAGGCGGCCCGTCCCCCCGGACCGGCGGCGGCCAGCGGCCGGGACCGGGATCAGGGGCCGGGTCGGGGTCGGGGTCGCGTTCTGCGCCTCCGCGCAGCACCACCCGGTCCGGCAGTCAGTCCGTGCCCCGGAGTGGGCGGCCGGCGCCGCGCACCAACGGGACCGGTCGGCGGCCGGCCAACCCGCGGCTGCTGCGGCAGCGGCTCATCGTGTTCGTCGTGGTGACGCTACTGGTGGCCCTTGGCATTGCGGCGGCACAGGGGTGCCAGGGGCCGTCTCGGGGGCTGGGCGGAGATCGGGATGTGCGGCAGGGTGTGCAGCAGGGGCAGTTCTACGAGCCGTAGCGGGCAGGAACAGAAGAGCTCGGGACTGTACGTTGTTGGTCCACTGCGGGTTTGTGAGGGCTGGTCGCGCCCGCGCGGCGGAGCCGCAGATTGTCACAGCCCCGCGCCCCTTTCGGGGCGCGGGCCCAGGGTGGCTCAGGACTGTGGGCGGCCCGTCGCCACCGCGTAGAACGCCACCGCTGCCGCCGCGCCCACGTTGAGGGAGTCGACTCCGTGGGCCATGGGGATGCGTACCCATTCGTCGGCCGCCACCAGGGCCTGGGTGGAGAGGCCGTCGCCCTCGGCGCCGAGCATGAGGGCGACCCGGTCCATCTTGTGCGGAGCGGTCTCGTCGAGGGTCTTGGCCTTCTCGTCGGGAGTGAGGGCGAGGAGCGCGAAGCCGGCCTCGCGGACGGACTCCAGGCTTTTCGGCCAGGTCTCCAGACGTGCGTACGGGACGGCGAAGACCGCGCCCATGGAGACCTTCACGCTGCGGCGGTAGAGGGGGTCCGCGCAGTCGGGCGAGAGCAGGACCGCGTCCATGCCCAGGGCTGCCGCCGAGCGGAAGATCGCGCCGATGTTGGTGTGGTCGTTGACCGATTCCATGACCACGACCCTGCGGGCGGTCTGGAGGAGTTCGTCGGCCGTCGGCAGCGGTTTGCGCTGCATGGAGGCGAGAGCGCCGCGGTGCACGTGGTAGCCGGTGACCTGTTCGGCGAGCTCCGGGCTGACCGCGTACACCGGGGCCGGTAGCTCGTCGATGACGTCCCGCATGACGTCGACCCACTTGGCCGAGAGCAGCATGGACCGCATCTCGTAGCCCGCTTCCTTGGCCCGTCTGATGACCTTCTCGCCCTCGGCGATGAACAGGCCCTCGGCGGGTTCGCGCTTGCGGCGCAGCTCCACGTCGGTCAGGCCGGTGTAGTCACGCAGGCGCGGGTCGTCGGGGTCCTCGACGGTGATGAGATCGGCCACAGGGTGATACTGCCTTGTCCTGGGTGCGGTGCCAACGGCTTGGGACGGGTTGTGTTACCCGGGGTTACTCGGATGTCCGCGGCTGCGCTTCCGGCGCCGCTTCCGGGCCCACCTTCACGACCTCGCCGATGACGATGACCGCCGGGGGCTTCACCTCCTGGGTGCGGACGGTCTCGGCGACCGTGGCGAGCGTCGCGTCTACGCGGCGCTGGGCTGCCGTCGTGCCCTCCTGGACGAGGGCCACGGGAGTGTCGGCCGCCTTGCCGTGGGCGACCAGCGTCTCGGCGATCCGGCCGATCTTGTCGACGCCCATGAGGATCACCAGCGTGCCGGTCAGCCTGGCGAGCGAAGCCCAGTCGACCAGGGAACGCTCGTCGTCGGGCGCCACGTGGCCGCTGACCACCGTGAACTCGTGGGCCACGCCCCGGTGGGTCACCGGGATGCCGGCCGCGCTCGGGACCGAGATCGAGCTGGAGATGCCGGGCACGACCGTGCAGGGAATACCGGCCTCGGCGAGCGCCTGGAGTTCCTCCATGCCGCGACCGAAGACGTACGGGTCGCCGCCCTTCAGACGGACCACCGACTTCCCCTGCTTCGCGTGCTCGATAAGCGCGTTGTTGATCGCCTCCTGCGCCATGAAGCGGCCGTACGGGATCTTCGCCGCGTCGATGACCTCGACGTGCGGCGGGAGTTCGGCGAGCAGGTCGCGCGGGCCGAGGCGGTCGGCGATGACGACGTCGGCCTCGGCGAGGAGGCGGCGGCCGCGCACGGTGATCAGGTCCGGGTCGCCGGGGCCGCCGCCGACCAGAGCGACGCCCGGGGTGCGGGTGCGGTGGTGGGGCGCCACGAGGGTGCCGTCGCGGAGGCCCTCGACCACGGCGTCGCGGATGGCGGCGGTGTGGCGGGGGTCGCGGCCCTGGGCGCGGGTGGTGAGGACGGCGACCGTGACGCCCTCGCTGTGGCCTGTGGCGGGGGTCCACGCCGTGGCCGCGTGGGCGTTGTCGGAGCGTACGCACCAGACGCGGTTCGCTTCCGCCTCGGCGGAGGCCCGGGTGTTCGCCTCCGGGTCGCTGGTGGCGATCAGGGCGTACCAGGCGGCGGCGAGGTCACCGTCCGCGTAGGGGCGCCTTTCCCAGGTGATCTCGCCCGCGTCCGCCATCGCCTCGACGGAGGGTGTCGCTTCGGGGGAGATGAGGAGTACGTCGGCTCCCGCCGCGATGAGGGCCGGGAGACGGCGTTGGGCGACCTGGCCGCCGCCGAGGACGACCACTCGGCGGCCGGTGAGGCGGAGGCCTACGGGGTAGGCGGGGTGTTCGGCCATGAGGGTGCGGCTCCCTGCGGGGCATTTACGGGTGGGCGGCGCGCTGCGGCTTTGGAGCGGCTCTGACGTGCGGATTTTATGCGCGGGGGCGGGGAGTGGC
>NZ_VJZC01000693.1 GCF_009377185.1 Streptomyces spongiae | reverse complement strand
GGTTTGTTGTGGCTGGTCGCGCAGTTCCCCGCGCCCCTGGGTGGCCGCCGTTGGTCGTTCGCATGTGTGGCGGGTGCGGGTCCGTCGTGGCTTGTCGCGCAGTTCCCCGCGCCCCTTGAAGGCCGCTGCGCGGCCTCCTCTCAGTCGTGCCCGGAGCTAGGCCAGGGCCGTGAGGAGTTCGTCCGCGTTGTCCGGGGCCGTTCCGGATGTGAAGTCGGCGCGGACTCGGAGGGCTGCTGCTCGGCCGGTGGCTGAGCGGCACCAGTGCCACCAGAGTTCCAGTTGGGGTGTGTCGAGGTGCTCCGCGGGGATGACGGCGGGCCAGCCGCAGGCCTGGGCCTGGGCGGTCACCTTGGCGCCGCCTGCCACGGGGTCGACGGCCAGTACGGGTGCGCCGGCGCGCAGGCCGAGCACGAGGCCGTGCAGGCGGTCGGTGACGACGAGGTCCAAGCGTGCGAAGACGGACTGGAGTTGCCCCGGCGTGGTGCTCAGGTGCCAGTCGCCGGTGTCGAGTCGCGTCTCCAGTTCGAGGCGCGCGCAGTCCTTCCCGGCCAGCCACCGCGTCAGCTCCTCCGCGACCTGTCCGTGCCGCCGGAGTGCCCCGTACTCCCCGTGGCCCAGCGTGAGGACCACCCCGACGACGGGTGTCGAGGGCGTCGCCGGTGCCCGGGCCGCCAGGTCCTCCACCGGCTCGGCGCCCGGCGCGTCCCGGGCCAGGACCCGGTGGAACCCGGTGACCGCCGGGTCGTCCGCGTCGATCACCGACACACCCACGGCGATCCGTACGCAGTGCCGGAAACGCCGGTGGAGTTCTGTGATCTGCCTCCCGTGCAGGGGACCGCACACGAACACCAGGTGCGAGTAGGCGCGTGGGCGTACATGTTCGAGGTCCAGGTCCCCCGGTCGGAACGCGGGGCTCCACGCCACGTCGTACGCCAGGTCCTCACGGCGCAGGACATCCTCCACGCGCCGCAACGCCAAGACGTCCCCGGCGGTGGCCTCACCGTCCCGAAAACTGAACCATCCGGTCAGCAGGATCCGCTGTCGCACAGTGCCGTACGAGTGCCCCGCGTTCTCGAAGTCAGTCCGCTTTTCGCAGTGAGTCGGCTTTTCGCAGTGAGTCGGCCGCGGTGTCCGCGCCTCACTTGCGGCCCACCGCGTCCTGGCCGTCGAGGACCTCGTGCGCGGGCTCCGGAGACGGGGGCGTGGGCCGTCGGCGGCGGGCGGTGAGGCGCAGGGCGACGGGCTCGGTCCAGCGGGCGGTGAGCGGGCCGACGATCACCAGGATCAGGACGTACGCCGTGGCCAGCGGGCCGAGGGAGGGTTCGATGCCCGCCGTGACGGCGAGACCGGCGATGACGATGGAGAACTCGCCGCGGGCGACCAGGGTGCCGCCCGCCCGCCAGCGGCCCTTCGCGGAGATCCCCGCGCGGCGGGCGGCCCAGTAGCCGGTGGCGATCTTCGTGGCCGCGGTGACCACGGCCAGGGCCAGCGCCGGCAGCAGGACGGGCGGGATGCTCGCGGGGTCGGTGTGCAGGCCGAAGAAGACGAAGAACACCGCGGCGAACAGGTCCCGCAGCGGGGCAAGGAGGCCGTGCGCGCCCTCGGCGACCTCGCCCGACAGGGCGATGCCGACCAGGAACGCGCCCACGGCGGCGGACACCTGGAGCTGCTGGGCCAGTCCGGCGACCAGCAGGGTCAGCCCGAGCACGACCAGCAGCAGCTTCTCCGGATCGTCGCTGGAGACGAACCGTGAGATGTGCCGCCCGTAGCGCACCGCGACCAGCAGGACGAGCCCCGCCACTCCGAGCGCGATGGCCAGGGTGAGGCTGCCCGCCGCCAGACCGGCCCCGGCCAGCAGCGCCGTGAGGATCGGGAGGTAGACGGCCATGGAGAGGTCCTCCAGGACCAGGATGCTCAGCACGACCGGCGTCTCCCGGTTGCCGAGCCGCCCCAGGTCGCCGAGGACCTTCGCGATGACCCCCGAGGAGGAGACCCAGGTGACACCGGCCAGGACGACCGCGGCGATCGGGCCCCAGCCCAGCAGCAGGGCCATGGCGGCGCCCGGCAGCGCGTTGAGCGCGGCGTCGACGAGCCCGGCCGGGTACTGGGTCTTGAGGTTGGAGAGCAGGTCACTGGCCGTGTACTCCAGGCCGAGCATGAGCAGCAGCAGGATCACGCCGATCTCGGCGCCGATCGCCACGAACTCCTCACTCGTGCCCAGCGGCAGCAGCCCGCCCTCCCCGAAGGCGAGCCCGGCCAGCAGGTACAGCGGGATCGGCGACAGCTGGAAACGCCCGGCGAACCGGCCGAGCAGCCCCAGGCCCAGGATGATCGCGCCGAACTCGATCAGGAAGACCGCGGAGGAGTGCATCGCTCACTCCCGCCCGAGTATCGCCGCGGCCGCCTCCACACCCTCGCGGGTGCCGATCACGATCAGCGTGTCGCCGCCCGCCAGCCGGAAGTCCGGCGCGGGTGAGGGGATGGCCCCGGCACGGCGCAGCACGGCCACGATCGAGGCGCCGGTCTCGGTGCGCATCCGGGTGTCGCCCAGGACGCGCCCGTTCCAGTACGAGGTGGAGGACAGCTCGATGCGCTCCGCCAGCAGGCCCAGCTCGTTCGTGACCAGCACGTTCGGGCTGTGGTGGTCCGGCAGCAGCGCGTCCACCAGCGCCGCCGACTCGCCCGCGGTCAGCCGCACGGACAGCGCGCACGCGTCGGGATCGTCGTCGCGGTAGGCGCTCACCGTCCGCGCCCCGTCCCGGTGCGCCACCACCGACATCCGGCGGTGCTCCCGTGTCGTCAGGTCGTAGCGGACCCCGATCCCTGGCAAGGGCGTACTGCTCAGGCGTGGCGTACCCACGTCCGTCCTCCTGTCTGGATCGCGTGTGTCTCGGCGACTTCGGCATGGACAACCGGGAGGGCGGGCCCCACCATCGGGGCGGCGCGTGTGACCGGCGACAGACCCCGTCGGGCTGCTTCGGACCGATCGGCCGCGGTCGTGAGCGGTACCACCGCGGACGCACCGCGGACCCTCCGTGGCAGTCCTTCCGGGCCGCCCGTGAGAACCACCCTAACCGGGGCCCAAGTCGGCCCGTGGGGGCACCTCCCGGTGAGCGGGATGGGACAATCCGCTTCCGGGAGGCGCGGGTTGTGGCCGTACGGCGGCCCGCCCGTGGTCACCGTGGCACGGCAGGTCGGGGAGGGAAGGGGGCGTGACCGTGGTCGAATGGGTGCGGATCGGCAGTGGGGCGCGGGCTGTTCCCGAGCCCGTCGCCACACCGTTCGTCTGGTCGGCGGCCTTCGGGGGCGCGCTGCTGCTGATGGCGGTCTTCACCCTGCTCGGCGGAATAGGCCGCCCCACACCCGCCCTGGTGGCGCTGTCGCTGCTGGCCGCCCTCCTCGGCCTGTGCGCGCGGTTCGTCGCGGCGCCGGGAACGGCCGTGCTGTGCTGGCTGTTCCTCAACGGCTTCGGCATACCGCCCGCGGGCACGCTCAGCTGGGCCGGTCCGCGCGACACGTTCTGGCTGGGCTGTCTGCTCGGCGCGGCCCTCGCCGGCACCGCCGTCGCCCGCCTCTTCAACGCCCGCGCCGCGTACCGCCGTATCTCTCCGCAGCGGGGCCCGGCGTATCGCCCGCCCCTGGACGGGGACCTCTTCTGACCGAGGTCACGCGGCGCCGGCCGAACCGCTCAGCGGCCCGGCTCGTAGGTGAGTTGCTTCACCTGGCGCAGGGTGAGGTGGGTCTCCACGGACCGGACGCCGTCGAGGGCGCCGACTCGCTCGCTCAGATACGTGTACAGCGAGCCGGTGTCGCGGGCGAGGACGGCCGCGACGAGGTTGGCCTGGCCGGTGGTGGCCGCGGCGAAGCGGACCTCGGGGTGTCCCGCGAGCACCTGTCCGACCTGGGCGAGGGCGGAGGGGGCCACGGTGAGCCAGAGCATCGCCC
This sequence comes from Streptomyces spongiae, assembly GCF_009377185.1. Taxonomy (GTDB): domain Bacteria; phylum Actinomycetota; class Actinomycetes; order Streptomycetales; family Streptomycetaceae; genus Streptomyces; species Streptomyces spongiae. The sequence continues at coordinate 813 of NZ_VJZC01000693.1, read as the reverse complement.
CGATGCCGTGGCCGAGAGGCTCGCTGTCGTGCTGCACGTCGAAGTAGAGGACACCGGTGGAACGCAGGTGTTCCAGGCGCCGCTTGACCACGGACTCCGACTGGCCCGTGGCCCCCTGGAGTTCGGCGGCCGTGGCCCTTCCGTCCCGCCGGAGCACGTCGAGCAGCGCGTCGTCCACCTTGTCCAGGGTGACGGGAGCGGAGGTCGGCTCGACGGTCGGCGGACGCAGGGCCTCCTCCTGGGCGGGGTCGAGGGCGTTGGTCTTGTTGAGCCAGCCGAGCGGGCCGCCGTAGAAGATGTTCAGCAGGCAGTGGGCGCTGACCGAGATGACGCGCGGAGTGCGCTGCAGGCGGTCGAAGAGCAGTTCGTCCCGTTCCTGCCGGCTGCGCGGCTTCATCGCGCACATCACCTCGGTACCGCCGGAGATCAGATCGACGTACGAGGTGTCGGAGCGCCGGGCCAGCGCGGTCGCCAGCTGCTCGGCCACGTCGGGGGTGCAGCGCAGCCGGACGATCCAGCTCTGGCGGCCGAGCCGGGTCTCGTCCGTTATGCCGAGCACCCTCAGACCCGCCGTGGTGCGCAGCTTGCGGAAACGCCGGGCGACGGTCTGGTCGGAGACGCCCAGGACCTCGGCGATACGGCTGAACGGTGCCCGTCCGTCGACCTGGAGCGCGTGCAGCAGCTGAAGGTCGAGCGCGTCGGGAGGCTGGTGCTTCACCGGGGTCTCCTGCTGTCTGGGGGGGACTACCTCCATGGTCGTACGGACCCCGCTCGGGCGCCGTTCCAGGCCGGCGAGGCGAAGGAGGTGGGGGC
>NZ_VJZC01000692.1 GCF_009377185.1 Streptomyces spongiae | reverse complement strand
AGCTGCCCCTTCAGGGGGCCCCACTCGTTGGGGTCGGGGACGCCCGGGGGGAGCATCTGGCGGCGCTTGGGGCCGCCGTGTTCGGACTCGCCCGGCTCCTTGGCGCCCGGCCAGGCCTTGGCCACGCGCGCGGCCAGGACGAAGTCCTTGCGCAGGGGGTGGCCCTCGAAGCCCTCGGGCAGCAGGAGCGGGTCGAGGGCCGGGTGGCCCTCGAAGGTGACGCCGAACATTTCGTGGGTCTCGCGCTCGTGCCAGGCCGCGCCCGCGTAGACCCCGGTGGCGGTCGGCAGGGCGGGGGTCTCGTGCGGGACCGTGGTGCGGAGCAGAAGGCGGCGGACCGGGGACAGAGCGACGACGTGGGCCGCGACGCGGAAGCCCGTGCCTGGCTCGTCGACCGCGCTCAGCCAGTCGAAGTAGGTGCAGCCCAGCGCGGAGTGGGCAGTGCGGAGCGCCTCGATCCAGGATGCGGACGGGACGTCCACGGTGAGGACACCGTACGACTCCTCGGCCGTGGCCTCGGGGCCGAAGAGTTCCTCGACGGGGGCGGGGAGCCAGCCTGTCACCGGTCCCCCTCCCCCGCGGCGGCCGGTGGCGTCACGAGACCGCTCTGCAGCGCGGCCGTCGAAGGGCGCGCTCCATGGCCGTACCGCTCCCCCAGCGACTCGCGCGCGATCTTCTCCTGGAGCTTCAGGATGCCCTGGAGCAGGGCCTCCGGGCGGGGCGGGCAGCCGGGGACGTACACGTCGACGGGGATGATCTGGTCGACGCCCTTCGTGACGGAGTACGAGTCCCAGTAGGGGCCGCCGCAGTTGCTGCACGCGCCGAACGAGATGACGTACTTCGGCTCCGGCATCTGCTCGTACAGGCGCTTCACGGCCGGGGCCATCTTGTCCGTGACCGTGCCGGAGACGACCATCAGGTCGGCCTGGCGCGGGCCGGGCGCGAACGGGATCACGCCGAGGCGGATGAAGTCGTGGCGGGCCATCGATGCGGCGATGAACTCGATCGCGCAACAGGCGAGACCGAAGTTGAACACCCAGAGCGAGTAGCGGCGGCCCCAGTTCAGGATCACCTTCATCGGCTCCGGGGCGAGGCGCGCGAGCGCGCCGAGGCGCTTCGGTTCCGGGAGGAGAACCGGCTCCGCGGAAGCGGAAGCAGTCTCCGGCGAGGTCACTTCTGGCGTCACGTCCATGCCAGGACGCCCTTCTTGTATGCGTAGAGCAGGCCGACGGCCAGGAAGCCCAGGAAGATGAACATCTCCACGAGCGTCGTCGCGCCGTAGCCGGGGGCGGCGAAGACCGTCGCCCAGGGGAACAGGAAGATCGAGTCGACGGCGAAGATCACGTAGAGGAAGGCGTACACGTAGTAGCGGACCTGGGTGTGCGCCCAGCCCTCGCCGACAGGGTCGACTCCGCACTCGTACGTGAGCAGCTTCTCGGGGGTGGGGACGACAGGGCGCAGGAGTCGGCCCGCGCCGAAGGCGACGGCGACGAACAGCACGCCGACGGCGGCGAGCAGTCCGACGACCGAGTAGGACTGGAAGTAGTCCGCCGCGGCCACGGTCCCGGCTCCCGTCGTGGTCCCGGCTCCCGTCGTGGTCCCGTGTTCCGCGACAGCGGCGACAACCGTCGGGTTCGGCACGTCCGTCCCCTCACTCCCTGACTTCGCCCCTGGTGGACTTCGACCGTGAACGCTGCGGTTCGGTGATCCGTACGCACGGGAGTCTAGGCCCTGCTAAAGAGACGGTAAGTAGCCCGTCACAGCTTGAACGGTAACGCGCCCCGGCTCGACGTGCGGAGGCCGCCCGAGGTGCCGGGGATGGTGGGGTTTTCCCCAGGATGGCCGGGCGGTCCGCCTCATGGCGCGGGCAGGGGCCCGCCGGGCAGGCTGGGGACCATGACCGCTCGTATCCCCGTCGGCTCCGATCAGCCGCACCCTTCACGGGACAGACAGATCCCCTGGGTCCCGCCCACCCGACCGCCGCGAACCGGCGGCCCGACGCTGTCCGAACCGTTGCCGCCCGCGCGGTTCGCGTTCGAGGGGCAGACGTGGCGGGAGATCGCGCATCTTCTGGCCAACCTGCCGCTGGCGGTGTTCGGGTTCACGTACGTCGTGACCGTGCTGTTCACCTCGGCCTTTCTGACGGTGACGGTGATCGGCTTCCCGCTGCTCGCGGCCGCGCTGGTGGGTGCCCGGCAGCTGGGGAAGCTGGAGCGGGCGCGGGCCCGGTCGCTGCTGCGGGTGCGGGTGGACGAGCCGAGTCCGCTGCCGCTGCGAGGGGGCGGTGGGTTCGTCTCGCAGGTGTGGATGAGTGTGAAGGACCCGGTGGGCTGGCGCACGATGCTGTACGAGTTCATGCGGCTGCCCTGGGGGATCGTGACCTTCACCGTCACGATCACCTCGTTGTTCGTGGCATGGCCGGTACTGCCGTACGTAGCGCGTGCGCTGACGAACGTGGACCGGGTGATGGTGCGCGGCCTCCTCTCCCCCTCCGAGGAACTGGAACGCCGTATCGCGGAGCTGGAGTCGGACCGGGGGGTCGTGGTCGACACGGCGGCGGCCGACCTGCGCCGCATCGAACGCGATCTCCACGACGGTGCCCAGGCCCGCCTGGTGAACCTCGCGATGGGCCTCGGGCTGGCCAAGGAGAAGCTCCTGGAGGACCCGGACACGGCGGCGGCGATGGTCGAGGAGGCGCACGGCGAGGTGAAGCTGGCGCTCCAGGAGCTGCGGGACCTCGCGCGGGGGATCCATCCGGCGGTACTCACGGACCGGGGGCTGGACGCGGCGTTGTCGGCCGTCGCCTCGCGGTGCACGGCGCCCGTGAAGGTGACCGTCGACCTCGCGACGCGGCCGGCCGCCGCGATCGAGGGCATCGCCTACTTCACCGTCTCCGAGCTGCTGCAGAACGTCAGCAAGCACAGTGGGGCCCGTTCCGCGGCGGTCGACGTGTGGCGCTCGGACGAACGGCTGCTCATCCAGGTCTCGGACGACGGCCGCGGCGGTGCCAGCCTCGACGGCGGTACGGGGATGGCGGGGCTCGCGGACCGGTTGGGCGCGGTGGACGGGCTGTTCGTCGTCGACTCGCCGGTCGGGGGGCCCACGACGGTGACGGCGGAGCTGCCGTGGCGGGACCGGGGGGACGAGGCGGTCCGCAGCCGGTGAGTGCGTGAGGGCTCCGGCGCGTGCCGCCGCCGTACGGGGTGGCGTGCGTCTCGAGTGCCCTTGAGGGATCCCGGAGGGGCGAGGTGGGGAAAACCCCCGCCTGAAGACGCCGACTTCCTTCATGGTCCCGTCGGCTCGCTGCGAGCACTGTGGAACCACGGCACACGACATCCGAAGTGCGGGATCCGAAGAGAAACGGACGGCGGCCATGGCCACGGAGTACGGACACGGGTACGGGAGCTGGGACGGCTCCGGGGCGGTCAGGGAACGGCGGCACCGGCTTCCCGCGGGGCTGCGGGCGCCGTTCGAGGCGCGCAGCTGGCGGGAGTTCGCGTATGTGCTGCTGAGCCTGCCGATCGGCACCCTGATGTTCGTGTACGCCGTGACGATGGTGTCGCTCGGGGCGGGGCTGCTGATCACGTTCCTCGGTGTACCGGTGCTGGCCGGCGCGCTGGCAGGCGCCCGGGGGCTCGGCGCGATGGAGCGTGCCCGGGCGCGTGGGTTGCTCGGGATGGAGGTGGCCTCGCCCGAGCCGCTGCGGATGAAGCGGTCCGGGCCCATGGCGTGGATGGGGGCCCTGCTCAGGAGCGGCACCTCGTGGCGGCACATGCTGTACGCGATGGTGCAGTTTCCGTGGGCGGTGTTCTCGTTCGTGGTGGCGGTGAACCTCTGGGTGTGCGGGTGGGCGATGCTCACGTATCCGCTGTGGTTCTGGGTCTTCCCCATGTGGGTGGGTCAGGACGGTATCCAGTTGTACGGCGATGAGTCGCACCACGTGTATCTGGACAACCCGTTCGAGATCACCGTGACCGCGCTGGTCGGGCTGCTGTTCACCATGGCCACGCCGTGGATCGTGCGGGCGCTGACGATGGTGGACCGGGTGATGGTGCGGGGGCTGCTGGGGCCGTCCCTGCTGGCGACTCGGGTGGTGGAGCTGGAGTCGGACCGGGGGGTCGTGGTCGACACGGCGGCGGCCGACCTGCGCCGCATCGAGCGCGATCTGCACGACGGGGCGCAGGCGCGGCTGGTGGCGCTGGCGATGGATCTCGGGCTCGCGAAGGAGAAGCTGGCGGAGGATCCGCGGGCGGCGGCACGGATGGTGGACGAGGCGCACGGTGAGGTGAAGACGGCGCTGCAGGAGTTGCGGGACCTGGCGCGGGGGATTCATCCGGCGGTGCTGACGGACCGGGGGCTCGACGCGGCGTTGTCGGCGGTGGCGTCCCGGTGCACGGTGCCGGTGCAGGTGGAGGTGGATCTGCCGGCGGCTCGGCCGGCGCCCGCGATCGAGGGGATCGCGTACTTCACGGTGTGCGAACTGCTGCAGAACGTCAGCAAGCACTCCAGGGCCACTCGGGCGACGGTGGATGTGTGGAAGGTGGACGACCGGCTGATGCTCCAGGTGGTGGACAACGGGGTCGGTGGGGCCGATGTGTCTGCCGGGTCGGGGCTGGCGGGGCTCACGGAGCGGTTGGGCGCGGTGGACGGGATTCTGGTGGTGGATTCGCCGGTGGCGGGGCCGACGCGGGTCACGGCGGAGCTGCCTTGGCGCCGGGCCTAGCCGGCGGGCTCCTCTGTGGGCTGTGGGCGCCCCCACTCGTGCGGTGCACGGGTGGGGGC
>NZ_VJZC01000691.1 GCF_009377185.1 Streptomyces spongiae | reverse complement strand
GCTCCGGACCCGCCGACAGCGACTCCAGCGTCAGGCGGGTCGTCCCCGAACCCCGTACGCACGCCACCTGGTGCGGCTCCAGCCAGCCGAGCTTCCACTTGTGCCAGGCGAAGAAGTCCGGGGCGAGGCCGAACTGGCTGCCCATGAGGTCCCAGTCGCCGACGTACGTGTCCCAGTCGCCCTTGCCGTTCGCGGGGCGGTGGTAGAGGTCGGGCAGGTCGAAGACGTGACCGGTCTCGTGGGCGAGGACCAGGCGGTCCGGGGGATGGTTCTCGAAGACGGTGACGACACGGCGGATGGACGTGCCGTCGGCTTTCAGCGGAGTGTCGAGGTTGACGACCTTCGTCGCGTCCGAGTCGATGCCCGGGGCGTCCGGGTCGGCCACGAAGTACACGATGTCGTAGGCCGAGAAGTCGACCCGGCCGTCGGTCACGCTCATGGCGTCGCGCAGATAGGCGGCTCGGTGCGCGCCGTCCCAGTCGCGCTCTATCGCGTAGTCCGTGGAACGCTGCGGCATCTCGATCCAGTCGTCGTGCGGGTGCGGGCGCAACGTGAACCTGCCGTAGGAGGCGCGCTGGAAGAAGTCGCTGGTGGCCGGGAAGTGGTCGGCGGCCAGTTCGGCCGGCGTGATCCGCGGGGTGGCGTCCGGGAAGGACAGGAAGACCAGCAGCGCGTCGAGGGGGCGGGTGGGGCGCGTGTAGGAGGCGTTCCAGGTGTCGACGCCCTCCGAGTGGTGGGCGCCGGTCCGCTCCAGCGCGCATGCCTCCGACAGGGGTACGGCGACCGAGGGCGCGGCGATCAGGGAGGTCGCCGCGAGGGCGGTCAGCGAGGTGAACACGGCCGCGGTGCCACGCAGACTCGGCGCCCTGCCGCGGGTGGGCGTTCCCGAGTTCCCCGGGTTTCCCGAGTTCCCCGAGCGGCGTGCCTTCAGGTGTCGGGGGCGGCGAGTGCCTGCGCGTGCGCGCGCCCCGAAGGGCCCGTCGGCGGGTCCCTTCCTGGGGAGCGGGCGCGGCACATCGACCTCCGGATGCGAGCTTCGGGGACATCGCACCCAGATTGTGATAATTCGTAGTACTTTGCCTTGTCTGTCACGGCCGGACGGGTGAGGACACCGCACACCCGACACCCCGGGAGCTCACGGAACGTCACAACCGGTCGGCCCGCGGAACGAAGCCGTCCAGGGAGGGGCAGAAACGATCTGTCAGAATCGCGGGGTCTTCCGGGACACTGGAGAGTGACTGGAAGGGCCTGAGACCAGCCTCTATGATCGGCACACTTTCCTGCACGGACACGGCTTGAGCGGCCGCCCGCACCCGGCCTGCCGCTCCGACGCGAAACTCGAGATCCGTACGAAACGACGAGCGCACTGCGGGAGCGAACGGTGAGCGGAACATCCGAAGGGCAGGCGCCCGCGGTGGATCTGGTCCAGCCGATCGTCACAGAGCGTGACATTGAGACAGCACGTCGTACCCTCACGCCCCTCACGACCTCACTGGCGTCACCAACGCCCCACGCGTTCCGCGCCGCCTTCGCCGCGGCGCCGCTCGCCATGGCCGTGGTGGACCGCAAGGGGCTGGTGGTCACCGCCAACGACTCGATGGGCTCGCTGCTCGGGGACGGGGCGGAAAGGCTGGTCGGGCGGGTCGCCGCCGATCTGGTGGACCTGGCCTCGGACGCCCGCACCGCGCACGCGTACCGCGAGATGCTGCGCGGCCGCCAGGCCCGGCTCTGCTGTACGCGCCTCATCAGGCACCCCGACGGACGCTCCCTCTGGGTGCAGGTGACGGTGTCCCCGCTGGCCAGGGAGTCCGCGCTGCCCAGGGAGTCCGCGATACAGGGTGAGCCGACGGCCGACGGGCCAGGTGGCACACCGGCCGACTCGGGTGAACTCACGCACCACCAGAGCGACTTCGGCCACTCCGCACACCGGCTTCCGGAGCCGGGCAGACCCGCACTCCACCCGGTCGACCCCGCCGGACCCGTATCCAAACCGGCGAGTTTCGGAACCCCCGCCCCTCTCCCGGCGGAACCCGCCGTCCTGTTGTCCGTCGCCGACATCAGTGCCCGGCGTGAACTCCAGGCGCGGCTGCGGCACTTGCAGGTGCACGACCCCGTGACCAAGCTGCCCAACCGGACGCTCTTCTTCGAACGGCTGTCGGCGGCACTGGAGGTGGAGGCGTACGAGGAGAGCGGGTCCGGCCGCATCGGGCTCTGCTACCTGGACCTGGACGGCTTCAAGGCGATCAACGACACGCTCGGCCACCAGGTCGGCGACCGTCTCCTCGCGGCAGTCGCCGAGCGGTTGACGCGGTGCGCGCAGGAGGCGGGGTACGCCCGGGCGAACGAGCCCCTGGTCGCCCGGCTCGGCGGCGACGAGTTCGCCGTGCTCGTCGAGGACTCCACCGGCACCGACCAGCTCGCCGAACTCGCGGAGTCCGTACTGAAGGCCGTGCAGGCGCCGTTCGACATCGCCGGCCGGCGGCTGTCCGTCTCCGCGTCGATCGGTGTGGTGGAGCGGCGCGCGGAGGGCACGACCGCGACCGGTCTGATGCAGGCGGCCGACACGACGCTGTACTGGGCGAAGGCGGACGGCAGGTCCCGCTGGACGCTCTTCGACCCCGAGCGCAACGCCCACCGTATGACCCGTCAGGCGCTGTCCTCCACGCTTCGGCCGGCCGTCGAGCGTGGTGAGTTCGCCCTGGAGTACCAGCCGCTCGTGGACATGGTGGGCGGCGAGGTGCGCGGGGTCGAGGCGCTGGTGCGCTGGAACCACCCGCAGTTCGGCACGCTGATGCCGAATCGGTTCATCTCGCTGGCCGAGGAGAACGGCTCCATCGTGCAGCTCGGGCGGTGGGTCCTGGCGACCGCGTGCCGGCAGGCTCGGCGCTGGCAGCTCGACCACCCCGACCGGGCGCCGCTCTTCATCAGCGTGAACGTGGCCGTGCGTCAGGTCTGGGACTCCGACCTGGTCGCGGACGTGGCGGAGATCCTCGCGGAGACGGGCCTGCCCCCGCGCCTCCTCCAGCTCGAACTCACCGAGTCGGCTGTCATGGGCTCCGCCGGGCGCCCGCTCCAGGCCCTCCAGGCGCTGAGCGACATGGGCGTACGCATCGCCATCGACGACTTCGGCACCGGGTACTCGAATCTCGCCTACCTCAGCCGGCTGCCGGTCTCCGTGCTGAAGCTGGACGGGGCGTTCGTGCGCGGCTTCCAGTACGAGAACGGAGAGTACGAGAACGGAGAGCGCGACAACGGGGAGCGCGAGAACGGGGATCGCGAGAACGGGGAGGGTGCCGACGCCCAGCCGAACCCGGCCGACGAGGTCATCGTCGAGGCGCTGGTCCAGCTCGCCCACCGGCTCGGGCTCACGGTCACCGCCGAGTGCGTGGAGACGTCCTCGCAGGCGTCGCGGCTGCGGCGGATCGGCTGTGACACCGGGCAGGGGTGGCTGTACTCGCGGCCGGTGTCGGCGGAACGTATCGGCGAGTTACTGGCGAGCGTGGCGTGCCCTCAGGCATGAGGGCACGCCACGGTCCTCCTCAGGCGCTCGGCAACCCGTAAACGTCCGCGATCAGTTCGTACGAGCGCACGCGCAGGTCCGGGCTGTGGGCGTGGGACGTGAGCATCAACTCGTCGGCGCCGGTGCGCTTCTGGAGGTCGTCGAGGCCGGCGCGGACCTCGTCCACCGTGCCGTGGACGACGTTGGCGTTCCAGCTCGTGATGAACTCCCGCTCCATCGGGCTGAACTCGTACGCCTCCGCTTCCTCCGGGGTGGGCACGAGGCCGGGGCGCCCGGTGCGCAGACGGATCATGTTCAGGGCGGCGGCCATGACCTGCCGACGGGCTTCCCTCTCGTCGTCGGCGGCGAGGGCGGAGACGCCGATGAGGGCGTACGGCTCGTCCAGGGCGGCGGAGGGCCGGAAGGACTCGCGGTACAGGTCGAGGGCCGGGATCGTGTTCTGCGCGGAGAAGTGGTGCGCGAAGGCGAAGGGCAGGCCGAGGCCGCCGGCGAGGCGGGCGCTGAAGCCGGAGGAGCCGAGGAGCCAGACGGGCGGGCGGTGCGGGGACTGTACGCCGCCGGGGGACGTGCTCTGGATCGGGCCGGGCACCGCGTGGATGCGGCGGTACGGGTGGCCGTCGGGGAAGTCGTCGTCCAGGAAGCGGGTGAGTTCGGCGAGTTGCTCGGGGAAGTCGTCGGCGCCCTCGTGGAGCCGGTCGGAGCGGCGGAGGGCCGCCGCGGTGGCGCCGTCCGTGCCCGGGGCTCGGCCGAGGCCGAGGTCGATGCGGCGCGGGGCCATCGCTTCGAGCGTGCCGAACTGCTCCGCGATGACCAGGGGGGCGTGGTTGGGGAGCATGACGCCGCCCGAGCCGAGGCGGATGCGGGTGGTGTGGGCGGCGAGGTGGGCGAGGATCACGGCGGGGGAGCTGGAGGCCACGCCCGGCATGGAGTGGTGTTCGGCGACCCAGTAGCGGTGGTAGCCGCGGGACTCTGCGAGGCGGGACAGTTCGACGCTGGTGGTCAGGGCGTCGGTGGCTGTGCGGCCTGCGCCGACGGTTACCAGGTCGAGGACGGAGAGGGGGACGGGGGCGGTCCCCTGCGGGATGCCGCGGATCTCGTCCGGCGTCACGTCCTTGTCGCCTGTCCCGTCTTTCCCGTCTGTCTCGTCTGTCTCGTCTGCCGTCACGGTGGGTGCCTCCTGTGGTGTGCCGTGCGTGGTGCGCTTCCCGCGCGGGGGGTAACAGGAGGGGGGCTCCGCTTATTCCTCCGGGTTCAGCCGGGGGGG